>JAZQLH010000050.1:0-50943 GCA_045542555.1 Acetatifactor sp.
AATTTTATCATAATATAATAAAAACAATAACAGGCACAATAAGAAAGCCTAAATAGAAATACAAATCCTGTTGTAGTCCTTTTAAACGTTTCTTAACATTTTCTAATTGTTTTTCAGCCGCAATAATTTCTAAGTCTAATCTTCTGCGTGCCATATTCAATTCATATAATAAATTTGGATCGGGTTTTAAATTATCCATAATATGTAGAAATATCTTTATACAACAATCAAAGGGTTATCTGTTCCGTTCATCATATCCAGAACACCTTTCATACACTTATAAGCCATGTCACGTACGACTTTTTCGGTGTAGAAAGCGGTGTGTGGTGACAAAATTACATTGGGGAAGGAACGTAAAATGGCCAGGTCTCGATTAGCAATGGGCTCTCCCATTTTATTGGCATAATACAGACCATTCTCCTGCTCTAATACATCCAACGCAGCATGGCCGATTTTGCCGGATTCAATAGCATCAATTAAAGCCTTGGTATCAATAAGTGTTCCGCGGGCAGTATTAATGATAATTACGTCCTTTTTCATCTTGGCAAAAGCGTCTGCGTTTAAAAGATGATAGTTATCGGCTGTGGCAGGTGCATGCAAGGTAATGATATCTGCCTGAGTATAGAGTTCTTCCAAAGATACATATTCGGCTAATTTAGCTGTTTCTTCATTAGGATACAAATCATAGGCTAAAATACGACAACCAAACGTTGATAAATGCTTGATAACAGTTCTTCCAATCTGACCGGCACCGATAACGCCTACTGTACAATCAGAGATATCCCGCCCCATTTTGCCCTTTAAGGTATAATCCTGAACCCTAGAACGTTCTAAAATATGGCAGATATTGCGGCAACACATAAGCATGAGCATGATACTGTAATCTGCCACTGTTTCAGGCGCATAGGATACATGACATACGCCCATACCAAGGTTTTTGGCATGCTCTAAATCAATATGATCAACACCAATAGAACGGGTGGCAACATAGCGTACACCAACAGCATAAAAGCGATCCAACATATCAGCATCTAACTTACAAGGAGTTGCACTGATAGCATCATAACCTCTGGCCAGTTCCACATTATCGGGATTAGGATACTCAGTAGTATAACCGTACTCGCAGCAAAGCTCCTTAGAATATTTCTCAAAAAAATCTTTTTCATCAAATTCACGCATGGCGTATGCAAAAATTTTCATAGTCAGCACTCTCCTTTTCGGATATAGTTATTTTTGATTAAAACCATAATAAGCAAAAAAGTAAGCGGCCATCTGAGCTCTTGAACTGAAGCTTTCTGTTTCCAACAGTTCTTTCACTTCTTCTTTTGAGTAAAATGCTGCCTCAATCTGTTCATTATCAGAGGAATGGTCTTCAAAATCACCTTCTGCTTCCACAAAGGCGATATAGGTTGTGGTGTCGGAAATTGCCACCGCTGCAAAAGAGGGCGGTAAAATTCTAATTATTTTACCCACATGTAATCCTGTTTCTTCGTATAGCTCCCGGGAGATACACTCCTCAATACTCTCCCCTTCTTCCAGCATACCGGCGCATAAATTATAGATGGTTCGATTGACACCCATGCGAAATTCATGGAGCAAAAGCAGTTTATCCTTGCAGGTTGCAACGATGGATACGCCGCTGGGAGCACCACCTAAATCGTCTGCAGAGAAAAGCTCTCTTCGACTTACAATTTCGTATTTTTTCTCTTTGCCGGCTTTGTTAGAATAGGTTATCTCATAGTTTTTTAAATATTTACCATCTTTTACTTTTTCAAAATTTTTCAATTCTAAAGGCATAAAATATCAATCTCCTGATTCAAGTTGCTCTGCCAATGTTTTAAAGCTTTTCTTTCGAGTGATTTCAACCAAACCTAACGGAGTCATATCTATCACAGTTGTCTTTTGTTTATCGGAATTCACCAAGTTTTTCAGATGATTCAGTAAGGATTCCTGATGAGATTTGTCCTTCATATTGATAAAATCCACTATAATAATACCGTTTAAATTTCTGAGGCGAAGTTGTAAAGCGATTTCTTCCGCTGCTTCCATATTGATATGGTATGCTGTTTCTTCAATGCCTTTTTTAGCTTCGTATTTGCCCGAATTTACGTCGATAACAGTCAAAGCCTCCGTTGGGTCGATAACCAGATAACTACCGGATTTGAGCCACACACGGCGCCCCAGGGCAGTTTCAAGTTTTGAGTCCAGGCCATAAAGCTTTGATAGAGGCAACTGTGCCGACTGTTGTTCGTCATATAAGCGCAGTTGTTTGCTGTCAGGTACTGCATTTGAATCCTGAATTTGTCGAAATAGTTGAATATCATCCGTCAATATTTCTTCATATTCACCGGGATATATGAGCTGTTCCAATGCAGTCTGCCATGGCGTTAATGCCGTTTTTAAACAGCTAAAACATGTGCGATGCAAGGCAACCTGATACAATTCTGTAAAGCTGTTAGTCAACGCAACAAAATGCTTATATAGATTTTGTTCATCGGACAATTTGGCAGCTTGTGTACGTACAACCAAGCCTATGGGCAATTGTACTTTGGAATCGGACATCATATGGGGCAAATCAATCTGTGGTAATGCCCACTGTGTGCCTGTCATTATTTCTTTTAAATGTTTTTTCTCTTCTGCTGTAAACTTATTGGAATATCCTGTTTTGGTCTCTCCCACACTCAATGCAAAATACTCATTGGAAAGGGATATTAGTGTGGTTACGGAAGCTTGTTTTGTTTTCTGCGCATCTCTAATTACCTGAACCGGAAATTCATCGCCCTCCAGAATTCGTCCGTCCCAAGCACGATTCAATAAAAACGGATACAGCGCATCTTTTTGGGATAAAAAGCAGATTTCCCGCTCCTTTCCACCTATTTCAACGAAATAGGCATCCAGATTTTTAACTACGTTTTTTACCTTACAGATATAGACGGCTCCTATTTTGCTCTGTTGTTTTGAAAAAAAGCGAGCTGCCTTCAATCGGTTATCATGAATCAATAACGCACACGATTGACCGTGATAGTCAGTAAAAATCAGCTTACCACCATTTTTGTAGGTTGTTTCAATATCGGTTAATTTAATTCGATTGTGCGATAGTATTAAACGACTCATTTTCCGGAAATTCCTTTATTGCTTTTTAATTGTTTAATTGCGGCTTGCATTGCTGTTTTGCTACATTCAAATTGGTCTATTGTTTTTGATAAATGCTTGTTGAATTCTACCGGATTTATATCTCCGATTTTATTTTTGCGGTCCAGTATTATGGCGGTTACTCCATATGCGGTTGATAGTGTAGGAAGAATTCCCCAAAACAGGATTATTAAAACTACATATATATCCATATTATATATCCTGCCTCTCTTTTACAAAGTGATGAACATTAGTTGAACGGGAGAATTTTAATCCTTTTATAATGGAACCCATACCAATATGTCCAAATACTAAACCAAAAATGATATAAAATAAAAATGGAATTATGATTAAAACGACACGAAACGGATCTAATTGATTATTGATGTATGAAAGATAAACCCAATAATCTAAGAAACCAAAAATCGGAGCAACAATTGCAGAAATAAGTGAAAATAAAATTATCGCCTTTGATTTCTGAATAGGTAAATTTCCGGCTGCGGTTCCTGTTTGTCCGTTTACTAATAACGAATAAGGTTGTCCTTTATACCGAAAAGTCATAAACCATACAGGCAACATTACATAGCTTATTCGTTTGATATTAATTTGAGGATTTTTGTATTCTTTAAATATAGATTCATATTTTTTTTGATAAAGAGATTGTTCTATTTCTCTGTCAAAAATATCTTCGGCTTTTTTAATAATTTGTGATTCGGCCTGATTGTAATCTATATCATATCGATCTGCATAAAATCCGGAAAGATATCCTGCATTAAAAGGAACCTTTTCCTCAAGATAATATTTACCAAGAAGCTGCAATTCATCATCATTCAATGCAGCAGAAGCATTCATTGGCAGATTTTTAAATACTGTTTCCACTTCTTTGCAGTAGGCACATCTTTTTTCGGCCATACCGCCTAATGTTTTACGAGTTACACTAAAATATTGTTTGTCATGATATTCGATGTCATATAACCAAAATGGAATATAAATACCACGCAATAAGTCCTTTTTAAAATTCTTAAATTCCTTTGGTACAAAGAATTTTTTGCGAATATTGAAACGTAATGATTTTTCGGCGATATCACTGGATATTTTAAATGGAATAATATAATCCGGTTGTAATTCCGATGATACTCGGTCAAAAACAATTACCGGTTGGCCGCAATAAATACAGTATGTTGCGGCCTCTGTAGGGGTAACCATCAACTCTGCTCCGCAGGCGGTGCAGGAATAGATATGAAATTCCATGCGCATTGATGGAATATGTGTGGTATCAATTTTTTCAGGATGAAAACTACTGTCGCAGCTTCGGCATATTAATTTATTTGTATCCGGATCAAAAGATAATGCTGCTGAACAGTTTGGACATTTGTATATCATGGATATTCTCCTATGCGGCTTGCATTATTTGATTTCCCCAAGAGGAACTAAATTCATAGGTTCTTTATCATCCTTGGTTAAATTGGTGTAGGTCTCTTCTCTGGTTATAAGGAGTGCATTTTCACAAAGTTCCTCTCCCAAATCCTTTAACATGGCTTCCATAACCTGAATGGGCTTGATATTGCCTGCGCTGGAAGCATCTACCAAAAGCTTAAGCGCATCACCCTCCCAGATGCAGGAATAGATGCCGGGACGAATATTTACTTCACGAAGTCCCTTTTTGCCTTCCTTGGTAATCATTATTTCTTCTTTGTTCATAAATTCAGGCAGAAATGCTGCCAGATTTGCTTTGGGAGCCTTCCCTTGTGCAAAACGCACGGTATAGGAGGCTGCGGCCACACTTGCCATGGCGTTACCGGCTTTTTCGGGAAGAATATATACGCCCTCTACCTGAATGCCGGGAACACTGGCGTTGTTCAGGCGATTTTTAATATCCTCGCAGGATGTCATGGAATATACTTCGATATCCATATACTCACCATTACTCTCCAGACCTACACCCAAAGGTGATGCAAAGGACATAATCTGGTGTGGACTAAAACCAGTGGAATATGCCACATCAATATCGGCACGACGAATTGCCTTCTGGAAGAATCGCATCACATCCAGATGGCCGATAAAGCGGACTGCACCATGTTTGGAGAACTTCACACGAAGGCGGATTTTTTCCTTGGGTGCTACTGTTGCAGCAATCTCTTCAGCGTGTTCAGGCTCGGACTTTGTATGAGAAAAATCGGTTGTTCTGTTCTGCAAAGGTGCATCCTGTACGCCCTTAGGTTCTTTACAAATACCACCACCGAATCTTTGCGCACCACAGCCCTGACATTTTAATTTACAGTTTTCCGACACGGTTTCTGCCTGTGCCTTGTGCCATTCACGCAGTAAAAATTCTTTGGTAACGCCACAGTCGATGAAATCCCAAGGGAAAATCTCATCTTCCTTTCGTTTGCGGCTGGTGTAGAAATCAACGGTTAAACCGCATTCCTCAATGGTCTCAAGCCAGCGTTCGTTGTCATAATATTCACTCCAGGCGTCATAGAAACCACCTTTTTCATAAACTCTGCGGATTACCTCGCAAAGACGTCTGTCACCGCGGGCCAGTACGCCTTCCATTACACTTGCATCAGCCTCGTGCCAATTGTACTTGATACGCTTCTGATTAAGCTGTTCAGAGATTGCTTTGCGGGTCAGGTATGCCTTGTCCAAAAACTCTTCTTTGGTACATTGAGGGGCCCACTGGAAAGGCGTAAAGGGCTTGGGTACAAAGAAAGAGGTACTGGCTACAATCTGCACACTGCCATGGGCACGCTTCTCCTTGGGTACAGTATCAAAATAAGCCATGGCAATTTTATTGGAAAGCTCTGCAATACCACGGATATCTTCTTCGGTCTCGGTGGGAAGACCGAGCATAAAGTACAATTTGACACGGGACCAGCCGCCTTCAAATGCCATGGTAGCACCTTGCAAAATGACTTCTTCGGTCAATCCTTTGTTAATAACATTTCTAAGTCTCTGACTGCCTGCTTCCGGCGCAAAGGTCAGACTGGATTTCTTAATATCCTGAACCTTGCTCATTACATCCAAAGAAAAGGCATCTATACGCAAGGAGGGCAAAGAAATGTTGATATGTTTTTCGTTGCACTCTTCAATCAGATAATCAATAAACTCAGGAAGTTTGCTATAATCGCTGGAGCTTAAAGAGCTTAAGGAAATTTCCTCATGTCCTGTATTGTGCAACATCTCCACAGCATATTTTTTTAAAACCTCCACATCACGTTCACGGACAGGACGATAGAGCTGACCGGCCTGACAGAAGCGACAACCTCTGATGCAGCCGCGTTGAATTTCCAACACCACTCTGTCCTGTGTTACCTTTGTGTAGGGAACAACAGGCTTCATGGGATAGGGAATATCATTGACATTCATGGCGATTTCTTTCATGATTGTAGCGGGAATACCCTCTTCGGTGGGGGTGAATGCGGCAATGGTACCATCGGCATTGTAGCTTACTTCATAAAAACGGGGCACATACATGCCGGGAATCTTGGTAGCACGGCGCAAGAACTCCACACGTCCAATACCTTCTGCCTTGCACTTTTTGTACAGCTCAATAAGCTCTTTATATCTGGTTTCGCCCTCGCCAATGTAGAAAATATCAAAAAAATCCGCAATGGGTTCAGGATTATAAGAGCAGGGGCCGCCACCGATAACGATGGGACAATCCTCTCCTCTTTCCACTGCATTCAAGGGAATCTGAGCCAGATCCAGTACCTGTAAAATATTGGTATAGCACATTTCGTACTGGATGGTAATACCAAAGAAATCGAAGTCCTTTACAGGTTCCTGGGATTCTAATGCAAACAGCGGGATATTTTCCTGTCTCATAATTGCATCCAAGTCAAGCCAAGGGGAATAAACACGCTCACACCACACATCATCCATAGCATTGAACATGTCATAGAGAATCTGAATGCCCAGATGAGACATACCAATCTCATATACATCAGGAAAGCACATGGCAAAGCGTACATTCACTTTATTTTTGTCTTTTATAACAGAATTAACCTCTTGTCCGATGTAGCGGGCGGGTTTTTCAATTTTCATCAATATTTCATCTGATAAAGCCAGTTTGTTATACATACAATCTTCTCCTCCAAATATGAATAGTATACCATATTTACATGTTCCTCTGCAAGTTTCCGGGATGGATAGCATATGCTTTAACAATAAATTATATTGTGGTAATTATATGAGTGAAATAACAATTGAGAAAAAGCTGGAATTAATGAGACAGATTCGTTCAAAAAATGAACGGGACCGTTTTGATATGTCTCGAAGAGAACAGATTATTTACGGGAAAAGCATGGAGCCTGTGTCTTATACGACCTATCTTAAGGAGGAATTTGATGAGGAAGAGGCACTGCCAACCTTTCCGCTTCGGGCATTGTTGGCGGTGGCGCTATTTTTGTTAATTATAATCTGCGATATGTCGGGTAAGAGTTTTATGGGGATGAAGACTACGGAGTGCTTTGAAGCTATTGCGACAGATTATGAAAGCAGCATCACCGCATGGGTAGATGCTGCTTCAAAAAATTCTTATTAACGGTTGGCAAGCTCTGTGGTAATCTCCTCCCAGGTGACATCCTTTTCAGCCATAAGTACCATCATGTGATAGAGGAAATCACTGATTTCATACTTGATTTCATTGGCATTGGGATTCTTGGCAGCTATGACGATTTCAGTTGCCTCCTCTCCCAGCTTCTTAAGGATTTTATCAATTCCCTTGTCAAAGAGGTAATTGGTATAGGAACCTTCCTTGGGATGAATCTTGCGGTCCTTGATGACATCAAATACTTCCTCAAATACCTGTAAAGGATTGGAGGACTGCTCGTAATCCTTTTTGGTAATTTCATTAAAGAAACAGCTCTTGGCACCGGTATGGCAGGCTGCCCCTACCTGGGAAACCTTTGCTAAAATGGTGTCCATATCGCAGTCGGCAGAAAGGCTCTTTACATATTGGAAATGACCGCTGGTGGCACCCTTTAACCAAAGCTCCTTGCGACTTCTGCTATAGTAAGTCATCTTGCCTGTGCGAAGGGTCTCCTGATAGGCTTCCTCGTTCATGTAAGCCATCATCAAAACCTCAGAGGTCTTATAATCCTGAACAACAACAGGAACCATGCCGTCGCTGTTGAGCTTGAAATCAGACCAGGAATAAGCAGCTTTTAAGGTCTCAACAGCAATATCATTTTGCAGGCATAAATCCTTTAAGGACAAAAGATCTGCAATATTGTCGTTTATGGTGTTGCCTGTGATGCCGCACACGCCCTCATAAGCAAAAATCTCAATCAGCTTATTCAGAGCAACCTGATTAATCTGTACAATAAATGGCAAATCAATCACATCCATGGTCTCGCGAATCTGATGAGGATTCATAAGCACCAGTCCGGATACATACTGTTTAATCAATTCCAGATTATCTGAAAGGACCTTGGGGTCATTATAGGACAGTAAAATCTTATCCTGACCGAATTTTAAGGATACTTCCTGAGTAATCTCAATATTGCTCTGCTTTTCATAGTCCAAAATGGCTTTTTTACATCCTGTGTAGAGAATTTTTTTTACATCCTCCATACGCTTGATGTTGCCTGCACCGATGACATCCATTTCGGCGGTAGCACAGATTTCCTTCATGATATCCAGATTGGCCTCATGTTCGGCATCACCTTCGGACATATCAAAAACAATCAGTTCATCGGCTCCGTTTTCATTGTAAAGCTGTACCAGACGCAAAGGGTCTGTCTCCACCACTAAGGTGTCATTAAGGCCTTTTACGGCATGCTCACGATACAGATAAATGCAAGGGATAAATTTCTTGGTTTGGTTGTTCATAATCTTTCCTCAATATCTTTTGCTATTGCTTATTTTATGCTACAGGCTTCCTTTGGTGCTTAGAACCTCTGTGGTACGGGGCTCAGCACTGACAGCCTGATCCAAAGCCTTGGCAAAGGCCTTGAAAATCGCTTCAATCATGTGATGGGCATTGCTTCCTGCAAGCATTTTAACATGTAGATTCATTCCGGCACTATAAGAAACTGCATAGAAAAATTCACGCACAAGCTCGGTATCCAGATAACCCACACGTTCTACGGGAAATTCACACTCGAAATTCAGGTAGGGACGTCCGCACAAATCTACTGCACACAAAGCTAATGCATCATCCATGGGCAGAATAAAATAGCCGTAACGACGAATGCCCTTCTTATCTCCCACCGCCTGTTTGATGCAGGCGCCAAGAACAATTCCGGCATCTTCCACGGTGTGATGAGCGTCGACTTCTAAGTCACCTTTGATATTGCAATCTAAATCAAAGAAACCATGCTTGGCAAAGCCCTCCAGCATGTGGTCAAAGAAGCCGATGCCGGTATCTATGGAGGCATTTCCGCTTCCGTCCAGATTCAGTGCAATGGTAATATCAGTCTCTTTTGTGGTGCGTTTTAATTTAGCGGTTCGTGCCATATGGTAACCTCCTGATTATTCAAATCTTACCTTGATACTGTTGGCGTGAGCAGTAAGACCTTCGCTTTCTGCAAACAGCTCAATATTCTTATGTACCTTTTCCAGCGCTTCTCTGGAATAAGAGATAATACTGGTTTTCTTGATAAAGTCATCCACATTTACAGGGGAGAAGAATTTTGCAGTACCGTTGGTAGGTAAAATGTGGTTGGGGCCTGCAAAATAATCGCCCAAAGGCTCAGATGCATACTCTCCAAGGAAAATTGCACCTGCATTTTTAATTCGTGTCATGATGTCAAAAGGATTCTTGGTGAGAATCTCCAAGTGCTCGGAAGCAATCTCATTTACGGCATCAATAGCATCCTGCATATTCTCTGCAACTAAAATATATCCATAATTATCCAGTGACTTCTGAATAATCTCTTTTCTGGACAAAACAGCGGTAAAATTGTCAACTTCCTTGGAAACTGCCTCAGCAAGCTCCTTGGAGGTGGTAATCAAAATCGCACTGGCAAGCTCATCATGCTCCGCCTGAGACAATAAATCTGCCGCCACATAACGGGGGTTAGCAGTCTCGTCAGCTAAAACCAGAATTTCGCTGGGGCCGGCGATGGAATCAATGCTTACATAGCCATAAACAGCTTTTTTCGCCAAAGCTACAAAGATGTTGCCGGGGCCGGTAATCTTGTCAACCTTAGGGATGGACTGAGTTCCGAAAGCCATGGCAGCAATGGCCTGTGCGCCGCCCACCTTGTAGATGGTGTCAACTCCGGCGATGTCCGCAGCAACTAAAGTGCCGGGATTAACCTTTCCGTCAGCTCCGGGAGGGGTGGTCATAATGATTTCGCCCACGCCAGCAACCTTGGCAGGAATCACATTCATCAGTACACTGGAAGGATATGCGGCTTTACCGCCGGGTACATATACTCCGGCTCTTCCAATGGCAGTAATCTTCATGCCTAAAATGGTACCGTCTTCCTTGGCATCAAACCAGCTGTTGCGAAGCTGTTTTGTGTGGAAAGTACGGATATTCTCGGCAGACTGCTTGATTACTTCTACCAGATTCGCATCCATCTTGGTATAAGCCTCTTCTATCTCAGCTCTGGTAACCTTAATATTATCGGCATTCAAATCAAACTTGTCAAATTTGGCGGTGTACTCAAACACCGCTTTGTCGCCGTTTGTCTTTACGTTTTCAATAATTTCATTTACGGTAGCCTCGAATTGACCGTAATTGTTAGGGCTTCTTTTCAATAAGTCGTTCAGGAGATTATCTTTTGTCTCCTTGCTAAGTTCAATAATTCTCATAGTTACTCCTGTTCTTCCAGTTTGGCACGTATTTTGGTCACAAGGCTTCTGATTCGCTCGGAATCCATCTGCATGCTCACCGGATTTACAATCATTCTGGCGGACAGAGGGCATACCTCCTCCAATACTTCAAGACCATTTTCACGCAGTGTAGAACCGGTCTCCACAATATCTACAATCACATCTGAAAGCTCCACCAGGGGGCCTAACTCCACGGAACCGTTTAATTTGATAATATCTACGGTCTGATGTTTTTTGTTGTAGAAATAGTCCTTTGCAATGTTGGGATACTTGCTGGCTACACGAATGCGCTCATGGTGTTGCAAAAGTTCCTTGGCGGACGTAGGACCGCAGACGCACATTCTACATTTGCCAAAGCCTAAATCAAGCACTTCATAAACATTTCTGTTTTCCTCAAGGATGGTATCTCTTCCTACCACACCGATATCTGCAGCACCGTACTCCACATAGGTGGGGACATCGGGGCCTTTTGCTAAGAAAAAGCGTAATTTCAATTCTTCGTTTACAAAAATCAGCTTGCGGGAGCTTTTATCCTTCATCTCCTCACAGGTAATGCCGATTTCTTCCAAAAGCTCCAGCGTTTTAGAGGCAAGACGTCCCTTTCCCAGAGCAAATGTTAAATATCTTTCTTCACTCATTTTATACATCCTCCCTGATTAGTTCTACTGATATACCTTTGGCACGAAGTTTTCTTGCCTGTGCCAATTTCGTTTCAAAATCAGTTTTGTCAGCAGGATGATAGAAAAGCTTTTGTTTGGGTGCGGGAAGCTCAATCTCTACACGCTGACGGTCCAGCGCCTCAATCAATTCATCAATCGTAATCATAAAGCCGATTGCAGGAGCTTCCTTGCCAAATTGATTGAGCAGATTATCATACCTTCCGCCCTTTACAACTGCATCGCCTACACCATAGGTGTATGCTTTGAAAATCACGCCCGTATAATAATTATATTTGTTAAGCATGCCAAGGTCAAAGGAGACATACTCCTCTACCCCGTAAAGCTTTAATACCTCATAAAGCTGCTCCAAACGCTCAATAGCTGCTAAAGAACGCTTATTATGTACCAAATCCTTAGCCTCTGACAAAGAAGTCATATTACCGAACATATCGGCAACCTTTAAAAGAACTTCACGATACTTTCCGGCTACATTTCGCTCATCTAAAAGCTCCTGGGCTGCAAAATAGTTTTTGCCGGAGATACATGCACGCAAATCGTACTCGGTCTCCTCATCCAGCCCTGCTTCCTCACAAAGACCTTTAAAATACTCCACCTGACCGATGCTAACCTGAAAACGCTTTAAACCGGTATTCTTCAGTGCTTCAATTACAAGGCTGATAAGCTCGGCATCTGCCTCAACGGAAGCATCATCAATGAGTTCTACACCCATCTGGGTCACTTCCTTTAATTTACCCTGCAGATTGGATGTATTGGTAAAGGTGTTGCCCATATAGCTAAAGCGGATGGGAGCCTTGTCTTCCATAAAATATTTGGCTGCACAGCGAGCCATGGAAGGGGTGAAATCCGGACGAAGCACCAGGGTATTGCCCTCTTTATCAAAAAATTTATAAAGCTCGGTGCTCGGTGTAGTGCCGATTTCCTTAGAAAACATATCAAAATATTCAAAAGTAGGTGTCTGAATATCCTCGTAACCATAGGTACAGATTACATCGTGAAGCTTCTGTTCCACCTGAAGCTTTCTTGCATATTCTTTGCCATAAATATCACGTACTCCTTCTGGAGTATGAAGTAATTTTTTGCTCATAAAATATCCTATCCTTCACTTTAACAAATTAACGTGCTACCAAAGTAGCAAATTAGCAAAATAAACTATCTGTAAGTATAACTAACAAAAAGTTTTATGTCAAGGGGAAACAGGTATTTTCCCTTATTTATTCCCTGTCATCCAAATCCTTTTGCAGCGCATCCAGATAGGGAACCAGAATACCATGCTTTTTAGGAAGCACATATTCCGGATTCAATTCCTCAAAACGGAAGCTTTTGCGACCGCCCTCTTTTGCTCTTGTCCAGAAAAAGTCAAGCATCTCAAAAGGAAGATAATACAGTAAATCCTTATGGGTATAGTATATCAGAAAAAAAGCGATGCCCCCCTGTTTTTCAAACTTACGCATAAATTCCACCTGATGGTCGTGGATGTTTTGCAAAGAAAAGGTATCCACGGCACATTCCTTGGCATCAAAACACACAGGAATTCCCTGTACGGCTCCGATGTAGTCCACGGTACTCTTCTGCTCAAAATAGGCAAGGGTAATATGTCTGGTTTCCTTATCTATTTTGATGGGAGTGATAGGGGTCGGAACCTTCTGAATCAACGCCAGACCCGCCTCCATATACTTTTCATTTGTTCGATTAATCATATCCTCCAGAGTGGAGCCTCTAAGGCCTCTGGAATTCCATGTTGCCATAATATTCCTCTCGTATTCTATAAAACATCTTCAAAAGCAAGCTTGGTTGCAATCTGCACGAACTGTCCGGGGCAAGGGGCTACAATTCTTCTGCCGGAAAGCTCCGGAAACTCTTCGTTTGCCGGGAAAATCACATGATGGGCGTGAAGAAGCTGATATTTTAAACCAAAGCAGGTTCTTCCGCCATATTTTTGATCTCCCAGAATTGCATGTCCGATACTGCTTAGATGGGCCCTGATTTGGTGTGTTTTACCTGTAAAAAGCTCAACGCCCAAAAGGGTTGCATCTATTTTGCTACTCTTATCGCTACTACTCCCAAGTGCCAACGGAGAAAATACCGTTTTTATGTATTCGCTGCCTTCATCCGTTTGGTCAGGGGTAATCCGTACCTTGTTTGTCTTATGATTTTTAGAAAGATATCCTTCCAACAGCAATTCCTCTGATATTGAACCTTCACAAATGGTATAATAAAACTTTCGCAGGCTGTGATCCTTGATAATCCGGCTCAGATACTGGGAACCCTTTAAGCTTTTGCCGCACAGGACCAATCCGCTGGTATTGCGGTCTAAACGATTGCACACGGATGGTTTGAAGGTCATAAGCTCAGTGGCGGTCAACTTCTTTTCATGAAGCAGATAGCCTATCATCCATTCATTTAAGCTAAAATCCGCATCCTTGGCCTTCTGGGTAAGGAGTCCTGCCGGCTTATTCAGCGCCAGAATATTATCGTCCTCATAGAGCACTTCAATACCCTTCAGACGGGCATATGCGTCAGCATAAGGAGTTATATCTTCAGAAGTCATCTCTTTGCCTGCAAATTTGGCAAAGGTTTCGTCCGAAAAAAAACACCGAATGATGTCGCCTTCGGTTAATGCCTCTTTTCCTTCAGCTTTCTTTCCGTTTAAGGTAATATTTTTCTTCCGAAGCATTTTATAGAGAAAGCTTGTGCCTGCATTTGGCAGATATTTATGTAAAAATTTATCCATTCTTTGCCCGGCCTCGTTAGGGCCGATGGTAATCTGCTGCATGACAACTCCTTTATAATGAAACGCTGTTTAAGGTGCTAATGATTCCGGCAGTATTTTTCTCATCGGCATCCAGTTCTTTAATCTGCTCCAGACGTGCGGTATATTTTTTGATATCCTTGAAAACCTTCACGGACACATCCTTGAAGCCGTCCTTTTGTAAAATCCCTGTAATATGTTGATTAAAAGCATTTTCGTCAAATTCATCATCCTGCGTGAAGCCACATAAGGTATTGCCCTTTACCGTAAGATGGGCCACCTGAAAATTGGTGGTATAAGATGTGAAAATTCTGTCGTACAAACCGACAAGGCCCTCCATATGAGCGTCGATTGCGTCTGCATTTTCGGAATTACATCCCTTATATCTCATAAACATAAAGGTGTCGATGGCACTTTTACAGGCGGGAAGACAACCCAAAACCGCAACCACCGTCAACAGATTCATTCTATCTCCCGTGGTCAAGATACCGGCAATGAACAAACTTGCGGAAAGCGCAAAATAGATTATGGTACGAGCCAGCTCATAGCGGCTTTGGGTCTTTAAGTAATCTCTTGTACCTTTATAGTCATCATAGAGAAACATTCTTGATATTTTCATAAATACTATTTTTTCATCCTTCTTGTGATACGCAAAATAAATTCATGGGGAAAAAGCTTGGCAAATACCTCAAAGGCTTTAATGGGGAAGCTGCACACGGACTTAGGCTTCTTGTGAAGAGAGTCTCTGAGGGCCTGTTTTACCACTTGGTTTGTTGAAACCAAGGTATATTTCTTGATGGCCAAGGTTTTACCGTACTGCTCTGCAATGTCAAAAAACGGGGTGTCCACAGGACCGGGACATACAGCAGTGACATAAATGCCTTTTTTGCGCAGTTCATGACCAAGCGCACGGGAAAAACTAAGTACGTAGGACTTGGTGGCTGCATAAACCGCAAAATTCATCTGAGGTAAAAATGCAGCACTGGAAGCCAGTTGAATGATACGGCTCCCCTTCTTCATATAGGGAAGCATGCGGTGGGTTATGTTTGTCAGCGCCTCGCAGTTTAAACGGACCATTCCGGTTTCTTCCTTGCGATTTACGTTGGCAAACTCTCCCATCAAACCGTATCCTGCACAGTTAATCAGCATGCGGACGCATGCGTTTCGATATTGCACTGCGGATTCCAATTGTTCCAATTGCTTGTCATTGGTTACATCCATGGCAAATATACGGGTTTCATGGCGCATGGTATCTGCAAGGGCTTTTAACTTATCGCCGCTTCTTGCCACCAGCCAGAATTCATCGATACTATCAAAGGATAAATCCATTCTTTTGGCAAATTCCAGACCGATTCCCGAGGAGGCGCCGGTGATGATTACAATATTCATGGTAGAGCTCCTTTATAGATTATTTCGTCTTCTTTTTATGTGTATTTCGAATGGTTTTCTTTTTGGCAGGCTTTTTGACCTTCTCTTTATTAAAGTTTTGGTTGTTTTTGCCTTTATTATACACATTTTGTGTGTTTTGCCCGCTTTGTATTTTACGGGGACGAATCAGACACTTCTTATCAAAACCGATTAAATCCTCTCTATGTGCCGTCTTTAATGCCTCATACACTAAATCGTAGTTCTTGGGATTACGATACTGAATCAAGGCTCGCTGCATAGCCTTTTCGTGAGGATTCCGGCACACATAAACAGGCTTCATGTCTCTTGGGTCCAAACCGGTATAGTACATTACCGTGGACAATGTAGAGGGTGTTGGATAAAAATCCTGCACCTGCTCCGGCATATATCCCAAGTCACGCAGATATTCGGCCAGTTCAATTGCTTCCTTTAGAGTCGAACCCGGATGGGAAGACATCAGATAAGGTACCAAAAACTGGTTTTTACCAAGCTTCTGATTCAATTTCTTGTATTTGGCCACAAATTTTTCGTATACAGCATTTGCAGGCTTGCCCATACGGCACAAAACTGCATCGGAAATATGTTCAGGAGCAACCTTTAACTGTCCGCTTACATGATGCTCCACCAGTTCCCTAAAAAAGCTGTCATCGGAATCTGCTAACAGGTAGTCGAAACGAATGCCTGAACGCACAAATACCTTTTTTACGCCGGGTAATTTGCGAAGCTTGCGAAGCAGTGACAGATAATCGGTATGATCCGCCTTCATATTAGGACAGGGCTTGGGGAACAGACATTGTCTGTGCTTGCAGACGCCCTTGGTAAGCTGTTTTTCACAGGAGGGATGCCTGAAGTTGGCAGTGGGTCCTCCCACATCATGAATATAACCCTTAAAGTCAGGTTCTTGGGTAAGAAGTTTCGCTTCCTCGATAATGGATTCATGGCTCCTTACCTGTATGGTACGCCCCTGATGGAAGGTTAATGCACAAAAACTACATCCGCCAAAGCAACCGCGATTGCTAATCAGGGAATATTTAATCTCTGCAATTGCAGGAACACCGCCCTTTTCTTCGTAGGAGGGGTGATAAGTTCTCATATAAGGCAGTGCATAAATATGATCCATCTCCTGCGTGGTAAGAGGCGGCTGGGGTGGATTTTGCACCACAAAAATGCCGTTTGGATAGGGTTCTATCATAGGTTTTCCGGTACACGAATCCGTATTCTCATACTGCACCATGAAACTCTTGGCATAGCTTGTTTTGTCGGCCTTCATCTCCTCGTAGGAGGGCAGGGAAATCCCCTGATAAATACCGGAAATATCCTTGGTTTTATAAACGGTTCCGGCTACAAAGGTAATATCTTTTACTGCAATTTTGGAAGCCAATGCATCTGCAATCTCAACAATGGACTTCTCTCCCATTCCATAGGAAAGTAAGTCTGCCTGACTGTCCAGTAAAATAGAACGTTTAAAGCTGTCAGACCAGTAGTCATAATGAGCCATACGACGCAGGCTGGCCTCGATTCCGCCGATAATAATGGGAACATCACGGTAGCTTTTGCGAATGAGATTGCCGTAGACAACTGTTGCGTGGTCGGGACGCTTACCCGCTTCGCCGCCAGGGGTGTAGGCATCGGTGGAGCGACGCTTTTTGGAAACGGAATAATGATTGACCATACTGTCCATATTGCCGGAGGATACAAGGAATCCCAGTCTGGGGCGTCCCAGAACGGTGATACTTTTTTCATCCTTCCAGTCCGGCTGCGCTATCATCCCCACGCTATAACCATGAGCCTCTAAAATGCGGCTGATAATTGCCGGCCCAAAGGAGGGATGATCCACATAGGCATCACCGGATACATAAACAAAATCAAGCTGTTTGATGCCTCGTTCTTTGAGATCCTGTGCACATATGGGCAAAAAGCCGTTTGTTGTCACTGTATTCACTGTATCCAAAACTACTGTGCTCCTTCTACGATTTCCATGTAATCATTAATATAAAATTCGGCAAGGGCCTGCTTTTCTGTTCTTTGTTTTACGGAATAAGCATCCTCCACGGCACATACCCGCATGCCGGCATTTTGACCTGCCATAATACCGAATTTAATGTCCTCAAATACCAGACAGGATGCCGGATTTACAGCCAGCTTCTCGGCTGCAGCCAGATAAATATCCGGTGCGGGCTTTCCCTTTTGTACATCAGAGCCTGTCATAATACAATCAAATAGGGAATGTACCCCCTGAACCTTTAATACGTTTTCTGCAAGCTCTCTGGAATTGCTGGTGGCAATACCGAGCATAATTCCCCGGGACTTGCAAAGCTTTAAAAATTCCTTTGCTCCCGGCTTTAATGTTACCTCATTGGCGTACTTTTCCCATGCCATTTCATTCCAGTTGTCCATAATCTGTTCTATGGAATCACTGATTTGAAAGCGGTTTTTAAAATAAACAGCTGTTTCTTTAAAACTCATTCCTTCTATTTCGGATTGGAGAGTTTCAGGAAGTTCCATACCAAAACGGGCCAGATATTCAATGTCAATCTGACGCCAAATCCACATGGAATCCACCAAAGTGCCGTCCAGGTCAAAAATTACGGCATTAATTCCGTCTAGGGTCGGCGGGTTTGAAGGAACTGCAGATATAGTCTGTCTGCAGCTTGCCAGTGCCGCGATTTCCGCTTGTGTAAGTTCTCTGCACGCTCCCGGTGACAGTTTATCATCTAAGCAAAGAGGGCCAAAGCTTATGCGTTTTAAGGAAGTTACCTCATTTCCAACTGCCTGAAGCATTCTTTTGACCTGATGAAACTTACCTTCATGAATCGTCAGTAAAATTTGTTTATCTGATACAGTTTCGACCTTGGCCGGACGGGTCAGATTTTTTTCTCCGATGTCCACACCATTCTCTAATTGTGTAATTTCTTCAGAAGATAGTGCCTTTTTCATGGTAACAAGATAAGTCTTGTCCACGTGCTTTTTAGGGGAAAGCAGTTCGTGAACCATACCGCCATCATCTGTCAAAAGAAGAAGTCCTTCCGTATCCTTATCCAGACGACCGCAGGGAACCAGTTCTCTTTTGCGGTCACATTCCGGAATTGTAGGGAGAAGTAAATCCAGCACAGTTTTATCCACATTGTCCTGTGTGGCAGATACCACGCCACAGGGTTTATTCATCATATAATAAGCATGGGCCTTGTAGGCAAGGGAAATCCCCTTACAAACTATATTATCGCTATTTTCATCTATTTTTTGCTCCGCAGATGTAGCAGGTCTGCCATTTACTGTTACCTGCCCTTTTCGGATAAGTGTTTTTACTTCACTTCGGCTTCCCATATTTAGTTGGCATAAAAATTTATCAAGACGCATGTTTTACTCCGCAAGACTCATATAATGGATTGTATTAAAAATATTGGTATTGTTATGGTTAAATCTAAGTCTTCTATCAGATCCTTTGGGTATATATTTGGTTTTCTGATTATCACTTTTTGTATTCTTACCCATTCAAAGGAAAGTCTTACTTTTGCATTAAATGGCTTGAATTTATGGTTTGGTAGCATGATACCGGCACTTTTGCCCTTTATGATTTTGTCAGGGACAATGGTGCGCATGGGGATGACAGAAGGCTTTACGGCACTTGTTTATCCCGTTATCAATCCAGTTTTTCACATTAGTCGAAATGCCTGTTATGTGATGATAATGGGATTTATGTGCGGTTTTCCCATGGGAGCTAAGTGTATTGATGATTTATACTCCCGCAATATGCTTACCTTGTCTGAGGCCAAATGGCTTCTGGCCTTTTGCAATAATATCGGACCGGTATATTTCACAAGCTTTGCATTACCGTTAATCGGCTGTAAAAATCTTTGGCCCTGTGTGATTGGCATGTATGGTTTGCCTTTACTATATGGATTAATTTTACGTTATACCATTTATCGTTTTCCGCAAAAGGAAATAAACAACTCCCTAAACATGTCTAATCATACTGTAGGGATGCTTGAAGCTTTAAACGAGTCTGTTGCTGCCTCACTACAAAGTATTCTGTCTCTTGGTGGCTACATGGTATTGTTTAATCTCTTGATGCTCTTGCCTAAGCTGTTTGTAGAAAATTATGCAATTTATCTGGCACCGATTCTGGAAATTACCGGTGGCTTAAAGCTTTTAGATAATAGCATGCCCTTGTATTCTTTAATTGTATTGCCTTTTGGAGGGGTATCCTGCATTGCACAGACCTATTCCTGCATTGCCAAAACAAATTTAACCATTGGACCATACATAATGCATAAATTGATACTTACAGCAATCAGTGTAGTTTATTATTTTTGTTGTTTGCGTTTCTGGCGTTTGTGGTAATGTACTGCCTGAGAGGTTAAAACAACCAAAAACAGAATGATAACCAGTGCCAGACAAAGCTTTAAGAAGGTTAATATTCCCACGTTTTCTTCCGCTTGTGCCGTTTCTTCATATACCGGCATAAATGTTGTGGTTCCTACGGAATTATGAGGATGCTCTACGGGCTCGGTAGCCGGAACTTCCGGTTTCGCTTCATTTGTCGAATTTGTTGCGTCCGGTGTATCCGCATATACCTGGGCAACAGGCGTATCACTTTCCGTAGGTGCAGTAAAAGTCTGATCAAAATTTATAGGATTACTCCATTTTTCCAGATCAAACAAGTTAAAAGCCCGTACGATGATACTGGGACGCTTTCCCGCAGGAATCTGAAGATTTAACTGAAAAGTATCATTATATGCTCCGGTTAAGGTATTACTTCCGGGCCAGGTTTCTTGTCTGCTCCAGGTTGAACCACCATCAATACTATAACTATAATAAATAAGGGTACTGTCATAATCGGCAGCCCGAACGGTAAGGTTTACTTCTCCGGTCTCATAATCACAGCCAATCATTTCGATTTCGCAGACATCGGGTCTTGTGTCGTCAGGTAGCGTATATTGAACCAGCTTATCGGCTTGGGCGGGCTGTAATTCCACATTACTGTAATCTACACCAAGTTCGGTGCTTTTTAAGCCAAAATATTTTGCCACAGATAAAGCATCTGCTCTTCCAAACGCTTTAAAATCTTCTGCATTCTCCACATATTCTGCATCTCTTTCTTCATCCACATAACAGTGCTCAATAATAACTGCCGGCACGGATAAGGCTGCGGATTCGCGAATAATTCCATAGTAATCTGTTTTTTCTTCATTTTGGCGGTTTTTTACACCGCGGACAAAGAGCCCCATATCAGCCATATGCTCTAAATGAAGATAAGCAAACTGATAGCCGTAGGCATTAAAGGGTTTTTCGCAGGAAATCCAGACCTCCGTTCCGTACATGGTATGATTTTCGGAGGCATTATAATGAATACTGTACAAAAAATCCGCATTGACACTTGCCGCAAACTCAGCACGTTGTTTTAAATCTAAATCCACATCCTCTGTGTGCGTCATATAAACAGTTACATCATCATATTTTGTCAGTTCCTCATACATGGCCATAGCTGTAATCATAGTCATCTCTTTTTCAATGGTATGACCTGACTGTGTGCCAAGATTCTTACCGCCATGTCCGGGGTCGATTACAATGACAAGTTCATCATCCTTGGGCTGTACCCGATTGGCAGCCTGCACTGTAATGGGATGTGTAGCGTTTAGTATCATAAATGCAGTTAATAGCAGTATTCCAACTGTTTTTGCCAAATTTTTCATAAAATACAATCTCCTGATAATCGCAAAAACCAGCTTTCATGAGCAGAAAACTGGTTTTTTGATGAAATTAATAATCTTAAAAATTAGGAAATAACGTCCAATCCGTCCTCAGCATCATCAAGAGCAACCTCCTCCAAATCCTCCACGGGATGAAGCTCCTTGCGGTTGGACTGGATGATATCGCGGTATTGTGTCATGGAATTCATGAAGTTTTCATGGTTGGCAGACTCAGACTGAATAGATGCCTTGACAACATTCTCAAGATGAGCCAGCATATCGTCCATATACTGCATTGCTGCACTACGCACTGCATTGGCCTCCATGGTGGCATTGTCCAGAATTTCCTGAGCCTGATTGCTTGCCATGGTTACAACCTCATTGGCTTGAGCGTATGCCTGTTGCATAATCTCGTGCTCATTAATCAGCTCGTTGGTATGTATGGTTGCCTCATTAATCAGCGCCTCAGCCTTGTCGCGGGCATCCTGAAGGATTGCCTCCTTGTTGCTGATAATCTTCTGATAACGCTTGATTTCGTCGGGAGTCTTCATGCGAAGTTCACGGAGAAGTTCTTCAATTTCTTCTCTATTTACGATAATATCAGTATTGGACATAAACTTAGGTTTACAATTCTCAATATACTCTTCGATTTCATCGATAAGCTGTTCAATTCTGCTACTCATTGGACTCTCCTCTATTCTTCTGGTTATATTTTTCATAAAGCATATCCGCTACAAAGTCGGGAACACATTCACTGACATCACCACCGAAGGATGCAATTTCCTTTACGCTGGAGGAACTGATATAGGTGTACTCCAGTCTTGCTGTTAAAAAGATGGTGTCAAGCTTGCCACCGGAAAGTTTGTTATTTGTCTGGGCAATCTGAAGTTCATATTCGAAATCAGTAATTGCACGAAGACCACGCACGGAAATATGAAAATCATTCTCGGCCGCATAGTTAATCAACAAACCGCTGAAGCTCTCCACTTTAACATTAGGGATATCTTTTGTCGCTTCCTTCAATATTTTAACACGTTCTTCAACAGAAAACAACGGTGTCTTTGCTTTATTATCAAGAACACTGATGGTTAATTCGTCAAAAATCTCCGCAGCGCGTCTGATGATATCAATATGTCCATAAGTTACCGGGTCAAAACTTCCCGGGTAAACAGCTCTTTTCATTCCTTACTCCACTTCTCTTTTTCGGTAAGCTCAGCCGTATATAGGCTATGATTTACGAAGAAAAAGGTGCTTATTTGTTTTATATTTCTTTTCCTTGACAATCTCGAAGCCCATTTCAGTCAGATAGTCAAAATCGGTGTGCAAATCAGCCTCCACCACAATTAAAGTATCCTCTGTTACATAGGGAAGGTTTTTTAAAAGGGCGAGTACCCGCTTCTCATGCTCCTGATTATAAGGCGGATCCATAAAAATCAAATCAACCTGATCCTCCCGGATACCGGAGAGGCCTGCAAGTACATCCTGCTTTACTACTATACCACGGTCTGTGAATTTCGTAAATGCAAGATTTTGCTGAATGCAGGAAATTGCCTTGGGCGCAAGTTCCACAAAATAGGCTTTTTTTGCACCGCGACTTAATGCTTCAATACCGATTCCGCCGCTTCCGCTGAATAAATCAATAAAAATACAACCGGGTATCTCAGGCTGGAGCACATTAAATAAAGTTTCTTTAATTCGATCAGTGGTTGGCCTCGTATCCATGCCTTCAGGTGTCTTTAGCGGAAGGCTTCGGGCTGTTCCTGCAATTACTCTCATAACTTTCCTTTCTGACAGCTAAGCACGTATCTTTACACCCTTACCGTCACGCTTGCCAAGTTTGATGCTGTTTAAAACAAGCTGCTTGGATTTATATTCAATCGTTGTTTCTATTGCATTTTTGGTGTAGTACACAGCTTCCAGGCTGTCTTTAGGGTCTAGCTTCATGCCCCGTACACCCACAGCTCCCTTTTTCTTCTCGGGAATTTCCTCGATGGAGAATCGAAGGAAATAACCGTTTTTAGAGTGGAGTACAATGTTTTTCTGGTCATAGAGGGTTGTGACACTTAAGACAATGTCGCCCTCGTTTAACTTGGTTGCAGCAACGGTACGCTTGGCAACATCAAACTCACCTCCGTCCACAATCTTCATCATGGACTGGGCTGTCACAAAGAGTACCTGTTTTAAGTTGAGCTCAGATTGACTGGTTACATAGACAATCTGCTCCTTTTCGGTACTGTAGTTGCTTACATTGTCGATAGGAACACCCTTGTCACGGAACTTGCCGAAGGGCAAATCTAACACCTTGATGGTGTGCATCTGGCCGATATCCGTAAACAGACAGATGCGGCCGGTGTTTTTGCAGGGGAATATAAATTTATTCTCGGAGTCGGCAGCTTCCTTGTTGCGCTCATAGGTAGCCATGTCAATGGTTCTGGCATAGCCAAAGCGATCCATGAGGAACATAACCTCCATCTCCTCGATTTCCTTTTCCTTATAAACAGCTTCCTGACCATTTTCAATAACAGTTCTGCGAGGACGATTATATTCTTTCTTAAAACCATCCAATTCATTCATGATAACCTGGGCCATGGATTCTCGACGCTCCAAAATGTCCTCGTAACGGTAAATATTGGCCATGGTCTCCTCGTGTTCGTTGATTAAAGCCTCGATTTCCAGACCAATCAATTTATACAGACGCATTTCCAGAATGGCATTGGCCTGCTTCTCTGTGAAGCATAGCTGGGTCGCCATGATTTTGGACTCTTTGGTCTTGAACTTGATTCCGTCAATCTTTCCTTCTACCAGACAGGCCTTGGCCATGTTGCGGTCCTTGGAACCCCGCAGGATTTCAATAATCAGGTCAATGACATTACAAGCCTTAATTAAGCCTTCCTGAATCTCTTTGCGCTCCATCTCTTTGGCGAGCAGATTGGTGTACTTACGGGTTGCAACCTCAAACTGAAAATCCACATTCGCCTTGATAATCTGCTTCAAGCTCATGGTTTCCGGACGTCCGTCTGCGATAGCCAACATATTAACACCAAAGGTATCCTCCAGACGGGTCTTTTTGTAAAGCATATTTACGAAGTTTTCCGCATCGGCATCCTTTCTAAGCTCGATTACAATACGGATGCCCTCCTTGGAGGACTGGTTGGAAATATCCACAATATCCTGCGTTTTCTTGGTCTCGGAAAGGGCTGCTACATCGGACAAAAATTTTCCGATATTGGCGCCGATCATGGTATAGGGAATCTCGGTGATGACCACATTGGTCTTGCCACCCTTTACATGCTCAAACTCCACCTTGCCGCGAAGCTTGATTTTACCTACACCGGTTTCATAAATTTCCAAAAGCTCGTCCTTATTGATGACAATACCACCCGTGGGGAAATCGGGTCCCTTTAAGTAACGCATAAGTTCCTTGTTGGTGATGGATTCGTTCATCATATAGGCCTTTACGGCATCAATTACCTCACCCAGATTGTGAGGGGGTATACTGGTTGTCATACCAACGGCAATACCTTCAGAACCGTTTACGAGAAGGTTTGGAATCTTTACCGGTAAAACTTCTGGTTCTTTCTCGGTCTCATCAAAGTTGGGCACAAAATCTACCACATCCTTGTCTAAATCGGCCAAAAAAGCTTCTTGCGTCACCTTTTGCAGACGTGCCTCAGTATAACGCATTGCCGCAGCTCCGTCACCCTCGATATTGCCGAAGTTACCGTGACCGTCGATAAGAGGCATGCCCTTTTTGAAATCCTGGGTCAGTACAACCAACGCCTCATAGATGGAGCTGTCGCCATGAGGATGATATTTACCCATGGTATCACCTACGATACGGGCGCTCTTTCTGTAAGGGCGGTCATATCGGATGCCCAGTTCATGCATATCGTACAGGGTTCTTCTCTGTACGGGCTTTAAACCGTCACGTACATCGGGCAACGCTCTTGCGACGATAACACTCATGGCGTAATCGATGAAGGATTTCTGCATCTCCTCTGAATATTCGGTTCTGATAATTCTGTCGTTTGTGTTCATAACAACCTCTTTATTGTTTTAATGTTTTCAAATAAACCTTTTGTTCCTTGGTAATTCGATAGCTTTCCACTGCTTTTTGAATGGTCTTATTGTGTGTCCACACATCCAGACGCTTCTCTTCCAGCCATGGAAGGGCTGTTTCATATTGTTTGGCCAAAGCTGTGGCAAAATACCATGCCCGCATCATATTTATGTAATATTCTTCTGATTGTACATTAGCTACCATCTCAAGATATTTTGTTATAAACTGTTCATCCAGATAATAACGCATCAAAAGCCCTATTGCATAGCGCACGGTATAGGTATAATTAGACGAAAGCCAAATGGAAATCTGCGAAAGCAATCTGTCCGGATGTTTACCAAGAACCTTGGGGGCCATACAATCACAAGTTGCCCAGTTATCTACATACGGCAAAAAAACATCTAAGGCTTTAATGCATTCTTCATAGTCCTTTATGCCTTCCAGCAAAAATGCATGAAGATTATTCTCTTCATAGTATGTATGCGGAAGTTCTGTCATAAAGGCTTCTACTGCATCCGGTTCGGTTTTTAATAATTCTTTGGCTAATTTGCGCAAAGCCGGTGTTCTCACACCGATAATCACATCAGGATTTATAGTGGGCATCAGCTTTGAATGAAATTCCTTATAACCGGGGTCTTGAAGTTCAAATAATTTCGCTTGAATATTCATATTTTGCAAAAGCCTCTCTTGTTGTATCAAGCTTTTTAGATATCAAGTTCTGCATCCTGTGCATGTTCATAGATAAATGCCTTACGGGGAGGAACCTCCGTGCCCATCAAAAGCTCAGTGGTTACGCTTGCCATGCGGGCATCTTCGATTTCAACCTTCTTAAGAAGACGTCTCTCGGGATCCAGCGTGGTCTCCCAAAGCTGGGAGGCATCCATTTCACCGAGACCTTTATAACGCTGCAAGGTAAAAGGCCCCTTGTGGGTCTTACGATACTTTTCCAAAGCCTTATCGTCGTAGAGGTACTCCTCCTGTCCCTTGGAAGGCATTGCCTTATACAGGGGAGGCATTGCAATATAAACATGTCCCTCAAAAATCAGCTCCGGCATAAACCGGTAGAACAGAGTTAAAAGCAATGTGGAAATATGGGAACCATCCACGTCCGCATCAGTCATAATGATAATCTTGTCATAACGAAGCTTGGTAATATCAAAATCATTACCATAACCTTCAGAAAATCCACAACCAAAAGCATTAATCATGGTTTTGATTTCGGCGTTTGCCAGCACCTTATCAATACTTGCCTTCTCCACATTCAAAATTTTACCACGGATGGGCAAAATTGCCTGATAGGTACGGTCTCTTGCAGTCTTGGCGCTGCCTCCTGCGGAATCACCCTCTACGATAAAAATTTCACATTTGGAGGCATCCTTGGATATACAGTTGGCCAATTTTCCGTTGGAATCAAAGGAGAATTTCTGCTTGGTCAGCATGTTGGTGCGGGCCTTCTCCTCTGTTTTGCGGATTTTGGCAGCCTTTTCTGCACAGGCAATGATATTTTTCAGAGTCTCCAGATTGCGGTCAAAGAAACGAACGATTTCATCGCCGGTAACCTTACTTACCACCTTGGCAGCATCCTGGTTGTCCAGTTTTGTCTTGGTCTGTCCCTCAAACCGGGGATCGGGATGCTTGATGGATACCACTGCGGTCATACCATTTCGCACATCTGCACCGGTAAAGTTTACATCCTTTTCCTTAAGGATATTCAGCTCTCTGGCATAGGTGTTGATTACATTCGTAAATATGGTCTTGAAGCCGGTCAAATGCGTACCGCCCTCAGAGTTGTAAATATTATTACAGAAGCCCAATACATTTTCATGGAATTCATTGATGTACTGGAAGGCTACCTCAACGGAGATGCCTTCGCTTTCACCGCTTAAGTAAACTACATCATGTACGGCGTCCGCACTCTTGTTAATATCCTTTACAAAACCAACAATTCCCTCAGGCTCGTGATAAACAACCTCTTCCACCTCAGCTTTACGCTTGTCGGTAAATCGAATGGTCAGATTGGGATTTAAGTAGGCAGTCTCGTGAAGACGGCTTTTTACCTCATCTTCTTTAAAACGGGTTTTGTCAAAGATGGTGTCGTCCGGCAGGAAGTTAATGGTAGTACCGGTCTCTCTTGTTTTGCCGACAACAGGGAGTAAACCATCTACCAACTCAATTACAGGAACACCTCTCTCATATTTATCCTCATAGATGCTTCCACCGCTTTTGACCCGGACAGTCAAATGAGTGGAAAGAGCATTTACAACAGAGGAACCAACACCATGCAGACCACCACTGGTCTTGTAGGCGGTATTATCAAATTTACCTCCGGCGTGCAATGTTGTAAATACCAGACGCTCTGCGCTTATACCCTTTTCGTGCATGCCTACAGGGATTCCACGTCCATTATCAGAAACTGTCGCAGAACCATCTGCCTCCAATGTCACGTTAATGGTATCACAATAGCCCGCCAGATGTTCATCTACGGAATTATCTACAATTTCATATATCAAATGATTCAGACCCTTAGTGGAAACGCTTCCGATATACATTCCGGGGCGCTTACGCACCGCTTCAAGTCCCTCCAAAACGGTAATGCTGGAGGCATCATAGTTATTTGCTTTAGCCATTTTCATAACTCCTGTCGTAATTATGTCGGTTAGACAATTTAATTGCATACATCGTATATTTTACCATAGATTTTGTGGAAAGAAAAGAAAAAAGATACAAGATATACGAAAAATAGTAATAAAAAAGCTGTACATGTGTACAGCTTTCTAGAAATCACATCTCAAAATACTGGGAAATTTTTTGGGTGCAGGCTACTGCAAGTGCTCCGGGGCCGATGTGGCATGCAACACTTAAGGACAACGGATCCATGTGGATATCATAGCCGGGGAAGGCTGTCTCTACTTCTGTTTTCCATGCCATTGCAGTTTCCCGGTCACAGGTATATGCAATCTGCATCCATACATTCTTGGGGTTGTCGCCACCGAAGCGATTTTCAATGTCATTGCGGATGGCATTCATCATCATGGTTTTGCCTTGACTTACAGTTCTTGCCTTAGCGAACGCATCCAGTTTTTCTCCCTGAATCTGAAGCACGGGCTTTAATTTCAGCAATGTGCCGATTGCCGCTGCTGCGGGGGTGATTCTGCCGCCCTTTTTCAAATAATACAAGGTGTCCAGCATAATATAGATACTGCTGTTAAACTTGTCCTCTTCCAGAAATGCTTTGATTTCCTTAGCGCTCATCCCCTTTTGTGCAAGGAGTTTGGCGTCCAGTGCAGATTGTCTCTGGGTAACAGAAATACGTTGATTATTCACAACCTGAACCTTTCCGTCAAAATCCTGTGCCAACATCATGGCACTTTGACAGGAACCGGATAATCCGCTGGACATGGGGATATGAACAATCTCATCATATTCCTTTAACAAATCCTTCCACAGCTTCAAAACAGAATCCGGCGAAGGCTGGCTGGTAGAAATATCTGCACCGGTGGTAAGTTTTTCATAAAATTGTTCCTGTGAAAGATTTATATCTTCAAAAAAAGTCTCTTCGCCAATCATAAACGGCATGGGCAGCACATGAATGCCAAGTTCTGCAGCCTGGGCCTGTGTGATACCGCTATTACTGTCCGTAACTACTGCAATGTTTGCCATACAAACCTCCCTAAAAACATAAACTAGCGATATTTTACCCTTATATAGTCCGAAAGTCAACAGTATTTGTACCATCGGAAAAATGTTTCCTTAATTTGGCATTTTGAGGCAAATGCAATGTCGGATCCTGGGATAAAAGGGATTCTACCGCTTCGGATGCTGCCTGCAAAATACTTGCATCCGCATAAATATCGCCGACCTGAAAGGAAAAATCGCCACTTTGACGAATGCCAAAAAGTTCACCAGGCCCACGAAGTTTTAAATCCTGTGCCGCAATATGAAAACCGTCATTAGAATGATTCAAAATATCCAGTCGTTCCATGGTTTCTTTCTTTTCATTGGTGCTGATAAAAATACAATAACTTTGGTGTTCACCTCTCCCCACACGTCCGCGAAGCTGATGAAGCTGTGCCAGACCAAAACGCTCTGCATTTTCTACCATCATTACCGTAGCATTCGGCACATTAATACCGACTTCAATTACCGTAGTTGAAACCAATACATCTATATTATGAGCGGAAAACTCCTCCATAATTCGATTTTTGTCTGAAGGATGCATTTTGCCGTGGAGATAGGCAATTTGCACGGATGGCGGCAGCGCAGCCTTGAGCTTGCCGGTATAATCCACCACATTTTCCAAATCATCCCGCTCCCCTTCTTCCACCTGGGGACAAATAACGTAGGCTTGTCGCCCTCCGGCTACTTCTTTTGCAATAAAATCATAAGCTTTGGGCCGGAAAGCAGTATTTACCACACAGTTTTTAATGGGTAATCTGTTGGCAGGAAGTTCATCAATTACCGAAATATGTAAATCGCCATAAAGAATAATGGCCAAAGTTCTTGGGATGGGGGTTGCGCTCATTACCAGAACATGAGGATGACCTTCCGCATTGATTGCAAGTCCCTCTTCTCCCTTATCAGCAAGCTTTTCTCTCTGACGCACGCCAAACCGATGCTGTTCATCGGTAACAACCAATGCCAGATTGCGATACTTTACTTTGTTTTGAATCAGTGCATGTGTTCCGATAATCAGATTGGCCTCTCCTGAAGCAATTTTTGCATAGGCTTCCTTTTTCTGAGCGGCAGTCATGCTGCCTACCAAAAGTACCGGACGAAAAATCAGACCATATTTCTCGGTGTACTCTTTTACACTCTCGAAGTGCTGCATGGCAAGAACTTCTGTAGGAGCCATAAGTGCGCCCTGATAGCCATTTGCAGCACACATCAGAAGCGCAAGTATGGCAATAATAGTCTTACCGCTTCCCACATCTCCCTGAATCAGACGATTCATACAACCAGGGCCGGCCATATCCTCACGAAGCTCTCCCCATACCTTTCGTTGTGCTTTGGTTAACGGAAAGGGCAACTGCTCCAAAAAACGCACAGTATCCGCAGTTTCCAACATTGGATAACTGTTAGAAAGCTCCTCTGTCAATTCTTTATTTTTCCGAAGCATAAGAATAAAACCAAAGAATTCGTCAAATACAAGTCTCTTGTGCGCAGTTTTTAAATCTTCATAATCTGCAGGAAAATGCACATTTTCCTGCGCTTCCCTTTTTGATACAAGCCCATAGTCTGACAAAATTTCCTTTGGATAGTATTCCTGTTCAAAGTCATAGAAGCTTAAAGCCTGACGCATTGCTTTTTGAACCATTTGATTGGTAAGGCCTTTGGTCAGGGCATATTTGGGCATTAATATGCCACATTGCCTGCGATATTCATCTAAAGAATAGATTTTAGGTTGCTCCATCACCTTGGATGCACCTTGGGTCTGTATTAATCCACGAAAAACATAGAATCCGCCGGGATACAATGTTTTCTTTAAAAAAGGCATATTAAAAAAAGTGAGCTGCATGGCTCCGGAATTGTCTCTGATATTTACGTTAAGAATTGACAGATTCCGAATTTTTTTCAGATTAGGAATGCCCGCCACTGACGCATAAATGGCACAAACCTCTCCGGGATGAGCATCTGCAACCAAAACAGGGGGTTCAAAGGCCTCATAATCTTTGGGATAATGCGCAAGTAAGTCGCCTATTGTTGTGATATCTATCTTGGCAAAAAGTGCTGCTGTTTTCTCACCGACACCTTTAATTTTTGTAATGGGCGTATTTTTGTTCATAATTTACCACTCTATCTCAAAAGAAGGAGACAAAAGCTGCCTCCTTCTTAATTGTAACAATATAATTAATTATTCTACAGAAATCACATAGTAATAAATGGGCTGTCCGCCGAACTGAAGTTCAATATCGCAAGAAGCAAATTGGCTCTCCAATGCCTCGCGAAGTGCTTCAGCATCTTCTTCGCTGACGTCAGAACCGTAGTAAATACTAATCAATTCAGATTCTTCGTCAACCATAGCAGCTACCATCTCTTCGGTAACCTGTTTCATGTTCTGACCAACTGCCAGAATGCCGGCATCGCCGATACCCATATAGTCATCTTTCTTGATTTCTTTCTCGTCAATTACGGTATCTCGCACTGCATAAGTTACCTGACCGGTCTTAACACGCTTGATTTCCTCAAGCATTGTCTTCTCATTGTCATCAACGGAAAGCTCAGGAACATAATTAATCACTGCAGTAATTCCTTGAGGAATGGTCTTGGTGGGGATTACTAAAAGACTCTTCTCGGTCATAAGCTCTGCAGCCTGATTAGCAGCGAGGATGATGTTCTTATTGTTGGGCAGGATGAAAATAGTATCTGCATTTACTTTCTCCACAGCATCAAGAATGTCCGCAGTGCTGGGATTCATGGTCTGTCCGCCTTCAATGATATAATCAACACCAAGACTTCTGAAAATCTCGTTTACACCGTCACCAACAGATACCGCAATAAAGCCAACCTCCTTGTGGGGCTGTTCGCTGACAGGTACTTCAACGGGCGTAGAAACCGGTGTTTCTACAGAAATAGCTTCGGCACTTCCACCCTCGGACATCTTAAACAACTTTTCCTGATGCTCAAGACGCATATTGTCAATCTTCATATTGGATAATGCGCCATATTGCAATGCTCTTTGAATTGCAAGACCGGGATCGTTGGTGTGAACATGCACTTTAACCACATCATCATCTGCAACACATACGATGGAATCACCGATAGACTCAAGGAATGCCTTGAAATCCATCTCTGTCTTTACATTAAAGGTTTTGTTTAAAAGAATTATAAACTCGGTACAATAACCAAATTTAATCTCTGCATTGGCCTGTGCTTCATAAGAGCTGTTCTTTACGCTTCCGCCGGATACCTGTGCAGGAGCGGCATTTACATCTAAATCAATCTCCTTACCCATATAAAAATCATAGGCACCATGCAGAACCTCTACAAGTCCCTGACCGCCGGAATCCACAACACCGGCCTGTTTTAATACAGGAAGCATTTCGGGAGTTTGACTAAGAACATATTCAGCATGTTCAATCACTTCCTTAAAGAAGCTTTCCAAATCCTCTGCACCATCGTCGCAAAGCTCGCGTGCTTTTTCGGCTGCCCCCTTTGCCACGGTAAGAATGGTACCCTCCTTGGGCTTCATTACAGCCTTATATGCAGTCTCAACTGCCTTTTCAAAAGCGTCCGCAAATACAGGAATTGTAATTTGTTCCTCGGTTTTAATTACTTTGGTAAAACCACGGAATAACTGAGACAAAATTACACCGGAGTTTCCTCTTGCACCTCGAAGGGAACCTGAGGAAATAGCCTTGCAGACTGCTTCCATATCGGCAGTATCGCCAAGCGCAGCAACCTCTCTTGCTGCAGACATGATAGTCATGGTCATATTGGTTCCTGTATCGCCATCGGGAACAGGAAATACATTCAATTCGTTAATCCATTCTTTCTTGGATTCTAGATTCTTTGCACCGGCCAAGAACATTTTTGCAAGCATCTTAGCATCGATTTGCTGTAAACTCACGATCACTTCCTCCTTAATCAATCACTCTTACACCTTCGACGAAGATGTTGATTTTCTTTATTTGAAGGCCGGTGAATTCCTCTACCTTATATTTAACATTGGCAATGAGATTGTCCGAAACGGCCATAATACTTACACCGTAAGAAACAATCACGTGAAAATCCAAAACCAGCTTATTGTCTTCGATTGAAACATTAATACCTCTGGTGAGGCTGTCCATCTTAAGCAGACGTACCAGGCCGTCCTTAACACTTACTCCGGCCATACCTACAATACCAAAACATTCAACTGCAACACTACCTGCGTACTGAGCAATTACTTCGTTGTCAATAACGATATTACCCATATGAGTATTCATAGAAGAACCTTTCATGTTCTACCTCCTTTTCTGGTACAGACATATACTTAATCTATTTTAACAGTTTTTATAGAAAAAGAAAACTATTTCTGTAAATTTTTATTATGAAAAAAATATTTTAAAATTTACTTGCTTTTATTTGATATATCTGGTAATATATCAATGTTGTGAATCTAACATGTTTAGGAGGTGTCAAGATGGCTAAGTGTGATGTTTGTGGTAAAGGCGTTCATTTCGGTAATAATGTAAGCCATTCTCATAGAAGAAGCAACGCGATTTGGAATTCTAACGTTAAACGCGTAAAATGCAAAGTAAACGGCGCAGCAAAGAGAATGCATGTGTGTACCGGTTGCTTAAAATCCGGTAAAGTTGAGCGCGCTTAATTCATTATTTTAAACAGACAAATCGGCTCCGGCGAGTTTTCGCCAGAGCCTTTTTTCTTGTATTGTTCTGTTAATAAAATATGCATTAACCGATTAGATTATGCCTCTTCTCTTCTGCGTCTTGCAAATTCTCTGTTAATCATTTGCACCAGTTCTTCATCTCCTGCTATATTGTCAGGATGATATATTTTAATTAAATCCTTATATCTTTTTCTCAACGCAAGGGGATTTGTGGCATTTCGAAACAAAAGCTCCACAATGGAACTGTCCCCATAATAGTCTGTTGCACTACGACTAGCCCTGACTTCCTTTTCGATTTCAAGGTTGCGACGTTCTCTGTCCAGACTTCTTCGGTCTTCTTCCAATTTTTTGAAGCCATCCTGCAAAATTTCCATTTTTTTCTCAAAAAACAGACTTTCTTCCTTCAAACGTTTTCGCTCCATAACGCTTCGACGATTTAAGGCATTCATTTCATTCATAAAAGATGCACGCTCTGCAAGGAACTTGTCCTTTGTATCTTCAAGCTCGCGCCGTTCTTTTTCCAGACGCATCTGCTCTTTAAACAACCAAAGCTTCACATCCTTTAATTCCTCTGAACTTTCTGCTTTTATGATTTCTTCCCAATCAATCATTTTGAAAGCACCTCTTAGTTACCACAAAGGCAGTTATAGCCCACAAATAATAATAATGCAATAAGAATCAGACCGGTAAGCCTTGCTCCTATTATCAGCATTATCAGCATACCTAAAGCGATAAGACAAGAGCTTAAACCAATGAATTTTTTCATGGAATGTAATTTGCCCATAAATTTCTTGCTATAGTATATGCAGTTATCCGGCTATAATTGACAGTACCGTTTAAGCTTCCGGAAATGCAATGTCTACAACCTCTTCGTCACTCATAAGCTCAGGCTCTTTGTTCTTGGACTGAGTGAATTTGTCTACCAAATCGGGAACCATATCAAGAATTTTGGTAACAGTGTCCTGATTCTTAATGTTAACAAGCTTTACAGCACCATCCTTAATTACCAGCACTGCGCTGGGAGTCATTTTGCCACCCAGACCGCCTGCGCCCGAAGAGGAGCCTTTCTGAGAATTATTGCCGGCTCCGGCACCCACACCAAAGGATACATCTACTAAAGGCAAAATAATGGTATCGCCCACAGTGGTAGCTTCACCTACAACTGTTTTGGTGGAAAGCACACCATTCATACCTTTCAAAAGAGATTCAACTACATTTTGAAAATCGTTTTCTTTGTTGTTCATATCTTCTCCATTTCCGCACCCGCCGGTGCTTTATGTTTAGTTTATTTGTTTTTGGTTAGTTTATCCTTTAATTCCCATAATCTGTGATCTTTAACAATCATCAGACCATTCCACAAAACCTTAAAAAGCGTAATATGCCCTTTGGCGAATAACTCACCAATTAATATGGTCTGTTCAAAATCGGGTGTCACAAACACATTCTTGCCTAAGTGTGGGCAAATCATCCCGTATAGCGCAAATACATATCCTGTCGTATCAGGCGACCCTGTGCCAAAATGGATGTCGGCTCGAAGCTTTCTTGGACGAATACTTTTTAATATTTTACCAAGACGCATAAATGCATATTTCAAAAGCTCTTTTGTGTCATCACACAACAAAACTTCTTTGTAATATTCAATATTCTCACGAATTTCTTTTATTTTATCACAGAATTTGCGGAATGTGTACTGCATTTTCTCTATAGGACCAATTTTAGAATCGTCGTCTGAAATTTCCCGAACCGCATTCTGTTTGGGCTTTGTGTTGTCGGATGTTTTTTTGTTATCAACTGGTATGGAAAAATTGGTTTGATTTGTTTGATTATCCGCGGTCTGTCTTTCGGTGTCAGATTTAATTGAATCATCCTGTTCATCTTCTGTCGACGCACTAATCGCTTCAGACTCATAAATCGTAAAAAACAGAAGCTTTACCTTTAATTTGCCCGGATTGGGATAACAGAAACGTGCCCGTATAAGTCCGAATAACCACCACGCCTTCACATCGGCCCTATTGATAAAATCAGGCTGCCTGTCAGCTTCGACTTTATAACAAATCGGATAAAACAAAATCAAGAGAATCGCTACCAAAAGCACACCCAAAATGACCAACAATATAATTCCCAGAATTTTGAGGATGTTTAATATTATAGTCAACATATCAGGTACTCCTTCAGCCTGCAGTCTCCCCGATTCAAAAAGCATTCCTGCGTTATCCGTTCTACCAGTTTCAGGGCATCATTATAATCTTTTGCAATACCGATAACATATACCGGATTGTTTTCATAATAATGCTGCGCCAGTTGTTTGCAGTCAAAAAATTCCAATTGATCTGAAACGTTCTGTGCAAGGGTAAGCACATATACATCTGCAAACAGAGGTTTTTTAATTAACATTCTTTTTATTTTATCCGTTTTTTTGCCTTTCATGCCTTCTCCCAAATACAGGGTGGAATGAAAAGTCAGCTTTTTGCTCATATTGCTGCCCTCAAAACCTATAGTTATTTTCAGTATAACATATACTTGTCTTAAAAACAATTTTAAAGTTTGCATAACAAAAATCTAATTGACATATACCGCAAATAATTTATAATTAATTGTAACAATAGTATTATGCAAAAGATGCTAATAAGGGGGATACTTTATTGAAAGTAGTCGCTGTTATGTCTTTGACTCCGGGAATGGTTCTTGGTGAAGATGTTGTTTCACAGGGAAAAGTAATTTATACTGCCGGAACAAAACTTGATCAACTCAAAATTGCTAAGCTCAATCACTACTCTGTAATGTGTGCAACTATTATGGAAGATGTGGATTTGGCTTCAACTCATTATGAGAAAATACGTTTTGATGAAAAATTCAAACAGTTTGAGAAAGATTATTATATTGCTCTTACACAATATAAGGCATTTATGTTTAATCTGTTGCAAAGAGGTATTCAAATCCCCGATGAAGCATTGTTGCAAATCTTCGACAGATTATATATGAATATTCCCTCCGGGGCAGTACTTTTAGATTTCCTGTATAATATGATGCCTAACGAGGACGAACTTACCTTCAGTCATTGTCTTAACTCCGCTCTTCTTGCAGGCGCATTTGCTGAATGGCTTTCCATGAGTGAACAGGACAGACAAACATTGATACTCTGCGGCTTTTATTATGATATCGGCAAGCTTCAGTTGCCCTATGATTTATTATGGAAACCTGACAAGCTGACTCCTGAGGAATTCCGTATTGTTCAGACACATCCCATGGTTGGATATGCATTTGTCCGCAATCTGGATTTAAATAATCATGTTAAAAATGCTGTTATCATGCATCATGAAAGATTAGACGGCAGCGGATATCCTTATGGTTTAGCCGGTCAGCAAATTGATTCTTTTGCACGTTATATTTCAATAATTGATGCTTATATCGCCATGGCTTCACCCAGAACCTATCGTAATGCCTACACTCCTCTTCAGATTTTAGGTATTTTCGAGGAGGATATGTCAAAATTTGATGTAGAACTTCTGATGCCGGTTATGAAACGAATTGCAGATGCTCAGATAGGCACAAGAGTTCAGACAAGCGACAATAAGGTGTGGGAGGTTCTTATCATTCATCCTAATAAATTTTCGCGTCCGATTCTTAGAAATGATCAGAATGAGATTTTAGATTTATTGCAAAACCCTGATATTAAAATTGTAAAAATGATGTAAAAATATATTTTTAAAGCAAAAAAGTGGGACAGCCCCGGATTATGCTCCGAAGCTCTCCCACTTATTTTTTTTACGAAGTTCCTGATATTCACTGTATGCACGTTCCAAAATCTGTCTTTCATTGGCAAATTTTAAAAGATGCCAGGCTTCATGATATTTATAATATCCTGAATCCGTGAAGAACTCTTCTTTTTGTGGCTTGCTGTAATAATTCGTCGCTGTCATGAGATACCAATGGACTTCTTTTTCAACGGTATCATCCGGAATAACAAAGGAATAATTGCTTGTACCGATATATTTGACAATGGATGCTCTCACTCCGCTTTCTTCCGACACCTCTCTCAGTGCAGTGTCTTCGTGATTTTCTCCCGGTTCCACAGTCCCTTTTGGCAATACCCATCCATCGTATTTGTTTTTGTAATTTTTATATAACAGTAAAATTTTTCCTCGAAAGATGACAACGCCACCACAACTGACTGCTTCTATCATCGCTTATCCCCCTGCTTAATTAGTTACCGGTTTTTCTCTGAAGTATGCATCAAACAATCTTCTTGCAATCGGAACGGCATAGTCACCGCCGGAACCTGCACCCTCTACAATAATGGTAACGCAAACTTCCGGATTCTCTGCCGGCGCAAAACCGGTAAACCATGCATGGCTGTCTCCTTTTACATTATTATACTCAGCAGAACCTGTTTTACCCGCTGCAGTATAATTTAAACCTTTCAGTTTGGTAGCTGTACCTTTTTCGACAACAGAAACCATAAGATCAGTTAGGATAGCAGATTCATCTTGTGTTATCAGATAACCGTACGAATCCGGTTTAAAACTCTTTACAACACTTCCCTCTGCATTTTCCACGCGATCAATCACATATGGCTTCATCAACTTACCGTCATTGGCAATGGCACATGTAATCATGTTAAGCTGCATCGGTGTAATCTGCGTTTTACCTTGACCGATGGATGTCTGAATCATATCATCATCAGACATTTCATCAGAAACATTTGCTGAGCCTTTGGCTGATGTAAGTGTTAACGGAAGCTCCTCTCCAAAAAGCAGTCCATCCAGAGTAGTTTGAAATTCATCTCTGTCCAAAGACATTCCGATATTTGCAAAAGAGGAATTGCAGGATTTGGCAAAGGATGTCTCAAAGCCGATGGAACCATGATTGGCACCATGATAACAATTGATTCGGCTCTCTCCTTTGCGATAATAACCATTACACTGATAGCTGTAATTCTTCCATGTTCCGGGGTTTTGTCTGACATACTCAAGTGCCGTGATAATCTTAAATGTAGATCCCGGCGGATAAAGTCCCTGAGTTGCGCGATTTAACAGCACGGAACTATTATCATCCTGAAGTAAATCTTCCCAAATCGCATCAATTTCATTGGGATCAAAATCAGGATGTGATACTAATGCAAGAATTTTGCCTGTTGAAACCTCTGTTACAATAATAGCTCCATCATATACACTAAGCTGCTCGTTTGCAACCTCTTGAATCTGTACATCCAAGGTGGTGTATACATTATCTCCGGGATTTTTGACTCCGGCCATATCATTGGCAACCTTATTATTGATGGAAGTATTTGTGTTGATAAGATAAAAGTTTGCCAAAGCCTCTACTCCCATACGTCCCTGTGTAGAATAGCCGACAATATGAGAAAACAGGTTGGAAAAAGGGTAAACTCTTGTCTCATTTTGAGACTCATCCAATACCGTCTGCGCTAAAACCTCGCCATCTCTTGAATAAATCGTACCACGATAATTTCTGGAAAGAAGAATCTCCTGTCTGGAATTATAGCTATTGTTAATCATATCCTGTTCACTGGTGGCTACAAAATGCACCAGATAGATAGACATACATATAAACAAAACACTGAAAAATACGATAGTTGCCATAATTTCCGGGAAATTGCCGACACGTCTTGGTCTTCGTTCTGTATTACTCGATGTCTTCAATTTCTTTGTCGTCTGTGATTTCGACTTTCTTTGATCTGTCAATGCGCTTCTCTCCTTCCTGTTGTTGCAAACGGATATAGATACCCTGAATAATAAAGAACATAATCATAGTGGACATTACCGAGCTTCCGCCATAGCTGATAAATGGCAGGGTAACACCGGTCAGCGGAATAAATTTGATGCCGCCACCCACTGTCAGGAATATCTGGAAAATATACATAATACCGATTCCATAAACAATCAACTGATAAAATCTGTCGTGAATGCGAAGTGCCATCTGCATAATTGCAATAAAGCAACTCAGACACACCAGAATCAGACAAACACCGAAAATCAGCCCCAATTCCTCGCAAATAGAGGAGAAAATAAAGTCTGCAGATACAAAAGGAATTGCAGTAGGGTTACCTTTCATAAGTCCCATGCCAAACCAGCTTCCACTACCAACGGCAAACAAAGACTGGGTAATCTGATAACCCTGATTGTCAATATAACTCCAAGGATCTCTCCACGCCAGAACACGAATCTGCACATGGGAAAATAAATGATACGCTGCTATTGCCGCTGCACTGCCACCCAATACTCCGGCCAAAAGATAAAGGTAATTGCGGGTTGCAACAAATACTACAAGCACATATGCGATGAAGAAAATCAGTGCCGCACCCAAATCAGTAGAGATTACCAGTACAATTACATGAATTCCGGCCAATACTGCCGTAATTGCCACACGAAGGAAAGATTTATCCTCCCACAAGGCGCCCGCTAAAAAGAATACAAAAAGAATCTTCACAAATTCAGAGGGCTGGAAGGAAAGGCCTGCAATTTCCACGGAAATATAGGAACCATGTGTTACTTCACCCAGAATCAACACTGCACTCAACAAACCAATGCCGACAGCTGCATAAAGCCATGTCATTTTCTTTAAAAAGCGCACTTTACTGAACATAAATGGAATCAATAAAGAAATAATCAGAGAAATAAGTACGATGACATATTGTTTAATCGCTTTATCGTAGGCCAGTCTGGAAATCATCATCAAACCTGTTCCAAGTAACATACACATATTGTTTAATAACAAACGATTACATTTTTCATAAATTGCAGGTACAAGAAATAATGCCATACACAAAAATATCTCAACAAATGCAAATAAAAAGAGATATTGTATATCTTCGCTGATTAAAATTAAATCTGCAAAGCAAAAGGTTTGTATCAAAAACAATATAATATTTTGGATTGTATAAACAGGTCTTTTGCCGCTGGCACCTCCGTATCTGAAAGCATATAGGTTGCACAGAGTATAAAGTACCATTAGTACACTTAAGAAATATTTGGATAATTCAATAATATATTCACTCATTCTACTCTACTCCCCGTTTTTCGTGTCCTGTGGTATATTCATCAAAAGGCGGCTTAGTTAATGCCTTGCCTGCCGCAAGTGTAGACACGAAATATTCAAGAATCTGAACAGTTTCCTGCTCGTTTTCTATTGTAAAATCTAATCGAAAATCAATACCATCCTGCCATTTGGAAAGCTCACCATGGAGTGACAGGGGCAGACTGTTGTATATCGTGTTCATACAGTGAATGCAATTTTGCACCACCGGAAAACGCTTTTGGTATCGGTCTGTCAAGTAAGTAATCTTGTTTGCTCCGGATTTATCGCAACCATTCACTGTATTGACAACACAGTTAGCTGTCTGCATCAAAGGAATTCGTCCGTAGATAACCTTTTCTTTGGACAAATCATTTGAAAGCAGACATCGCTGTTCCGACGACCGGAGCTCATAGGGCATACAAAAACCGTTTATGCGACTTGTTATCCCGCTAAATTCATGCAAGGTATTTTGGTTCCAGATATAGAGTCCCGCATCACAATATATTACATCGAAAGAATTTTTTCCATAACCTTTTTCTTTCAAAAAGCCCAGTCCATCCATGGAACGAACAAGAAAACCTTGAAACAATCCCCTATCAGCTTTTTGCATAAAGACATCCCAGACAATGTTTAAATAGTTCTCATCACGCAGTCTGAGGATTGGCGGCAATGCAATGAACAATGTGCAATCCTTTTGTTGCAATGCACGACATTTATTCCAAAAAGCTTCCGAAGTGTGAACAGAAGCATTATATATACTGTCAGCTTCCAGGTATATGCGTTTAATTTGGATATGAGCATTATCTTTTTGGAGGTGCTCTATATACTTTACTACAGCATCCAATTGCTCCGTTGTTCGAACAGACACATTTAGAGAATTGTCTTTCGCAGACTGAGTGCATGTTAAATTATCAGCAACAGTCATATTTTTATCTGAAAATATGCGTTCTGCACACAAACCATTTTCTTGAATCAAAAGGTTTTCGAGAAGAAAAATAGCCGTTCTTCGCAACTCATTAATTGATTTTAACGGATAAAATGCATTATCATCCAGTGAAATTTGCATTTGGGAAGCAACAAACAATGTGTCCCCCAGTTTACCTAACTGTTTTGCAATATTTTCCTTTGATATAGGCTGTTTCATTGCAGCAGATACAGTTTCTTTCGTCACTTCAATCTGAATTGACGGATTATCAATCAAAGAACAAACAAGTTTGGCCGGTTCGTCAATCTTAAATGATGCATCCATGGAGATTGCAAGCTTCGGTCGACTGTCCAGATACTTTGCTTTTATAGTATTTAAAAGTGCCTCATCTGTGCCGCTGTAAGAAGGGCTATCCAAAGTTACCATATCGCCACTGTTATGACGGTAATAATAGCCATTCTGTCGCTCACTTCGGATATAAAGATTACCCAGCGCTTCCAAATCCTTTTTACTTACCTTACAATCCTCGCCGGCATAGTATTTATCAATATATTTACGATAAATCGCCGTAACACCGGCAGCATATTCCGGCTTTTTCATACGACCTTCTATTTTGAATGAGTCTATGCCTGCTTCAATAAGTTGTGGTATATGCTCTATGGTACACATATCCTTAAGACTAAGTGGATAGCATTCTTTTTCTGCCTTTTGGCTGTTTTCTACCCGGTAAGGCAAACGACATGGCTGGGCACAACGACCGCGATTACCGCTTCTACCGCCTAATATACTGCTAAAAAGACATTGACCCGAATAACAATAACACATGGCTCCGTGAATAAAGGTTTCTATCTCAAGTCCGGTGTTCTCTTTTATTTCTTTGATTTCAACAAGACTTAATTCTCTTGCAGGCACAATTCGTACTGCACCCATTTTCTTAAGTAATTGGGCACCGTATTTCCCTGTCAATGTCATCTGTGTACTGACATGAAGCTCTAATCCGGGGAAATTATCACGAATACACGAAAAAACGCCAATATCCTGAACAATAACACCGTCAAGTCCTGCTTCATAAAAAGGTGTGAGATAGGGAATTAACTCATCAAATTCTGCTTCCTTGACCAAAGTATTTACTGTAAGATAAACCCTTCTTCCAAGAATATGTGCATATCGAATACATGCAACCAATTCTTCTGTTGTAAAATTATCCGCATAGGCTCTTGCACCAAAACGGTTACCGGCCAGATAAACAGCATCTGCTCCGGCATGTATAGCCCCATAAAACCCTTCCGGATTCCCAGCAGGCGCTAAAAGCTCCACTTTTCGGCTCATCCGATTTACCTCATAAACAACGCAAGGCTGTCCTTTCGGACAGCCACGCAATCCTATTTTCTGCCATTCAGTTCTGTTTCCAGACGCACAATTCTTTTAGCGCTCTCATTGGCCTCGCTTTGAAGCTCTTTTATTCTCTCCTCAGAAGTCTCTAGTTTAATCTGAGCTGAAATCAGTTCATGCTTTAAACCATACAACTCTTTTTCCTTATTCTGAAGTTCTTCCTCCAAAACGGCAATCTGCTTCTTGGCCTTAAAGAAATCATCGGCAATATTTAACTGCAACAATACATTCTGTGTATCAACAGACTGACGTTTAAAACCATCAACCTTGTTATATTCATTAATCTTATTATTTATGTAGGAGGCAACCTTCTGCAAATACTCCTCACTCTCATTTCCGCTGAGAGTCAGAACTTTTCCTCCAATAATTACTTCCGCATCTGTTTTGCCTGACACTGACATCGCACACCTCTTTTGTTCTCGGCTGTTAATACATGGTAAAATACAATATCTGTCGTCATAAATGACATCTTAACCCAATATTTATTATATATCAGAATACGGATACAAGCAATACTTTTCTATAAAATTACACGTTCCGCTCCAAGATGTGCATAGGCAAGATCTGTTACAACCCGCCCTCTTGGTGTACGGTTAATCAGGCCGTTTTTAATCAGATACGGCTCATATACATCCTCTATTGTTCCGGCATCCTCGCCAATGGCAGCCGCCAGTGTATCCAAGCCGACCGGCCCCCCCTGAAATTTCTGTATCATGGTGGTAAGAATATTGCGATCGATGGCATCCAGGCCTAAACGGTCCACATCCATTAAATCCAATGCCGTACGAGCCACATCTTCCGTAATAATACCATCGTATTTCACTTGCGCAAAGTCTCTCACTCTTTTTAAAATTCGATTGGCAAGTCTGGGTGTTCCCCGACTTCTTCTGGCCATTTCAAGGGCACCCTTAGGTTCAATCTCAACATCCAGAATCCTTGCAGAATGCATAATAATCTGCTGTAATTCCGCTGTCTCATAAAATTCCAAATGATGAATCATACCAAAACGATCGCGTAAAGGTGCAGTCAAAAGTCCTGCACGAGTGGTTGCACCCACCAAAGTAAAATGGGGCAAATCAAGACGTACAGACCTGGCAGAGGATCCTTTACCAATCATAATATCAATACAATAGTCCTCCATGGCAGGATACAGCACTTCTTCCACCTGTCGATTCAGACGATGTATTTCATCTACAAAAAGCAAATCGCCCTCTTCTAAATTGTTCAAAATAGCAGCCATCTCACCTGGCTTCTCAATTGCCGGGCCACTGGTTACTTTTAAATGAACACCCATCTCATTGGCAATAATCCCTGCCAGAGTAGTTTTACCCAAGCCCGGCGGCCCATAAAAAAGTACATGGTCCAGTGCATCACCGCGCTTTCTGGCAGCTTCGATATAGATTCGCAAATTTTCTTTTATCTTAGATTGACCGATGTAGTCATTTAGCGTTTGAGGTCTTAGTGACCCTTCAATTTTCACATCTTCAGCGGTCAGATTTGTTTCAATCATTCTTCTCTGCATAATACCCTCGTATTAGAACATCTTCTTCAAAGCAGCCTTAAGCACGGTTCCTGAATCCATATTTTCAATACCTTCGATAGTATTTACGGCCTTAACACTCTCTGTCTGGCCATATCCTAATGAAACCAACGCCTCCACAGCCTCTTTCTTCTGTGGTGTATCAGCTGCATGCAAAGCACTTGTGGCAGCTATTTCCTTGCCAATCAAAACATCATCAATCTTAATCTTGTCTTTCAAATCCAGGATTAGACGTTCGGCAGTACGTGCCCCAATCCCTGGTGCCCGACTGATAGCCTTGATATCTCCGGCCATAATGGCATAACGCAACGAATCTGCATCCATTACAGACAAAATAGATAATGCTCCCTTGGGACCTATACCATTTACAGTAATACATTTTTTGAAAATATCCAAATCATCACGGGTTAAAAAACCGTAAAGCTGAAATGCATCTTCTCTAACCAAAGTATAGGTGTATAGACGAATCATCTCCCCTTCCCCCGGCAAACGCGATACAGTATCTGCCGAAATATGGACATTATATCCGATACCGTTCACATCAATTACAACATTATCTTCAGAAACATCTTCAATTATACCTTGAACATATGCTATCATATGGTTTATGCTCCTCTTTATAATCAGTTAGAACGCAAAGTATGAATTCCAAATTTTGATATTACATATTATAGCACCATCGAACATATGTTTCAAGCCTTTTTTAGAAGCTTCTTATAAACAATTATAAAGCAGACAAAATGAGCCAACAATGTCAGCGTCCAACTGATAGGATAAGATATATATAAGCTGTTCAACGTCTGATATTTATAAAATATCGTATAAATCCATACAATGCGGAACAAACATGCTCCGGTCAGGGAAACGATTGTAGGCATAACAGAGCACCCCATACCTCTAAGCGCTCCCACCATGGTATCCATCATACCGCACAGACAATAGGTTGTACAGATAATACTCATACGTAACAAACCATACGAAATTACTTCTATATCATCAGAATATAATCGAAGCAATATGCTACCGCCAAAATAGGCTGCATTGCCGAATATAAGCCCAACCAAAGCAACAAGACCCTGACAAATCAAAAGCACCTTTGCAATATTTTTATACTTCTGCGCTCCATAATTTTGCCCGGTAAAACTTACGATTGTCTGGCTAAATGCATTCATGGAGGTGTATACGAAGCCCTCAATATTGGATGCTGCCGTATTTCCGGCCATGGCAATGGAACCAAAGGAGTTTACGGAGGATTGAATCAACACGTTTGATATGGAGAACAAAGAACTCTGCAAGCCCGCAGGAAGGCCAATCTGCATCATTTTAACCATTTTGTCCTTCACAATGCAAAGCTTTGATAATTCTAATTTATAATCAGCATCCGAATGCGTCAGACAACGAATCACCAAAACTGCTGATATTGCCTGAGAAATCATGGTTGCAATTGCAACTCCTGCCACTCCCATGTGAAATACAATTACAAATATCAAATTCAGCACTACATTAATCACACCGGCAGCCAAAAGATAATATAAAGGTCTCTTGGTATCTCCCACTGCTCGCAAAACGGCAGCACCAAAGTTATACGCCATAAAGAAAGGCATGCCGCAAAAATAAATACGCATATATAGTGTGGATTGTTCAATAACATCCGGCGGTGTCTCCATGAGGCGCAGTGCCGGACCTGATATAAAAATACCAAGAACAAGCAAAATAAAACCACTGACAATCGAAATCAAAATGGCAGTATGAACCATCTCTGACAGTTCTTTCTTTTGTCCGGCTCCATAAAACCGAGCTACCAGCACATTCGCACCGATAGAAAGTCCAATAAAGAAATTCACAAGCAAATTAATTAAAGAACTGGTGGAACCCACCGCTGCCAGTGCATCGTGTCCTGCGAATTGTCCCACTACCACAATATCAGCCGCATTAAACAAAAGTTGTAATACCCCTGAAAGCATCAAAGGGATATAAAATACCAGAATCTTTCCAAGAAAAGGTCCCGAACACATATCCATTTCATATTTTTTAGTATTATTTTCTGCACGGACTGCCTTCTGCTCCGCCATGAAATTCGCCTCTTTTCCAACAAATAATACAAATATTTACAGGCAAAACTTAGGCACTGTCATCATGACAGTGCCTGATTTACGCCGTTTTCACAGCGTTATTTTCTCTTATTGACCATTGTTAATATAATTTACCAAACCTTCTGCAGCAATAATCTTCTGCATAAATTCAGGGAATGCCTGACCCTGAAAGGAGGTGCCCTTGGTCACATTGGTGATAACACCGGTATCAAAATTAACTTCAACTTCATCTCCGGCTTCAATACCCTTGGAAGCCTCGGGACACTCAATGATGGGAAGACCGATATTGATGGCATTTCGATAGAAAATTCTTGCAAAGGTCTCAGCAATTACACAGCTTACACCGGCAGCCTTGATTGCAATGGGTGCATGCTCTCTGGAGGAACCGCAGCCGAAATTCTTATCAGCAACGATAATGTCACCCTTCTTTACATTCTTTACAAAATCTTTATCAATATCCTCCATGCAGTGTGTAGCGAGCTCTGCAGGATCGGAAGAATTCAAATATCTTGCAGGAATGATTACATCTGTGTCTACATTGTCACCATATTTAAAAACAATACCTTTTGCGTTTGTCATGTCTTTTTCCTCTCAATAATATTATAATTCACAAGGACAGGAGATTTTGCCTGTGATTGCGCTGGCTGCCGCCACAGCGGGGCTTGCCAGATAAATCTCAGACTCCACATGTCCCATACGACCTACAAAGTTACGGTTGGTGGTGGATACACATCTTTCTCCCTGAGCAAGAATACCCATATAACCGCCAAGACAAGGACCACAGGTAGGCGTGCTCACAACAGCACCTGCCTCAATGAAAATCTTGAGAAGCCCTTCTTCCATTGCCTGCATATAAATCTTCTGAGTTGCAGGAATTACGATACAACGCATACCTTTTGCTACATGACGTCCTTTAAGTACCTCTGCCGCAATACGAAGATCATCCAGACGACCGTTTGTACAGGAACCGATAACAACCTGATCGATGCAGATGTCGTCCATTTCATGAATCTCGTCGATGGTATGTGTATTCTCAGGAAGATGAGGGAATGCAACAGTAGGACGAAGGGTACTCAAATCAATGGTATACTCTTCATCATAAACAGCATCCTCATCTGCCTCATAAATCTTATATTCTCTGCTTGAGTGCTCCTTCATGTATGCAATAGCCAGCTCGTCAACAGGGAAAATACCATTTTTACCACCGGCCTCGATAGCCATGTTGGCAATGGTAAATCTGTCGTCCATAGTCAGGTTTGCAATACCGTCACCAACAAACTCCATAGACTTGTACAGTGCGCCGTCCACACCAATCATACCAATAATATGTAAAATAACATCCTTACCGCTTACCCATTTCGCAGGCTTGCCTGTGAGGTTAAACTTAATTGCAGAAGGAACTTTAAACCAAGCCTTACCGGTAGCCATACCAGCTGCCATATCCGTACTTCCAACACCTGTGGAGAAAGCACCCAAAGCACCATAGGTACAGGTATGAGAATCAGCACCAATAATTACATCTCCTGCAACGGTGAGACCTTTCTCGGGAAGAAGCGCATGCTCAATACCCATCTCTCCCACTTCAAAATAATTGGTAATCTCGTTGCGTCTCGCAAACTCTCTTACACATTTGCAATGCTCTGCAGACTTAATATCTTTATTGGGTACAAAATGATCAGGTACAAGCGCAATCTTGTCCTTATTGAACACGCCGTCCACTTTCATTTTGTCCATCTCCTTGATTGCTACAGGACTTGTAATATCATTTCCCAGAACCAAATCAAGGTTTGCTTCAATCAACTGTCCGGCTTCTACCTTGTCAAGTCCTGCGGCAGCGGCCAGAATCTTCTGTGTCATTGTCATACCCATTGTTTCTTTTCCTCCATAAAATCTGTATAAAAGCCTTACAAATAATCATATCACAAACAAAATAATTTTAAAACAACTTTTTGAACAGAATACTTAACTTTGCAGTTTTTGCATCTGGTAAAAACGCCCTTCTTTTGCCATAAGCTCCTCATATGTACCATATTCAATACACTTTCCAGCATCAATTACCGCAATCTTATCTGCGTCGCGGATTGTGGACAATCTATGAGCAACGATAAACGTGGTACGATTTCTGGTAAGGTTATTGACTGCTTCCTGAATCATCTTTTCAGAAATACTGTCAAGGGCAGAGGTAGCTTCATCCAGCACAATTACCTTAGGATTTCGAATCAATGCCCTTGCGATTGATACACGTTGTCGCTGACCACCGGATAATCTTCCGCCATGTTCACCAACCATGGTATCAAGCCCTTCCGGCAAGGAATCAATCAATTCTTTTAGATTGGCAGCCTTAATTACTTCATCCAGTTTCTCAGGTGCCACATCCTCACAGCCATATATAATATTGTCTCTTATGGTGCCTGAGAACAAAATAGAGGTCTGCGGAACCACAGCCAGATGTTTGCGATAGCTTCTAAGGTCAATATCATTGAGATTTTGGCCATCCAATAGAACCTGTCCCTGATTGGTCAGATAAAAACCGATTACAATATTCAGGATGGTTGTCTTGCCTGCACCGGATTCGCCCACTAAAGCAATGGTTTCCCCAGGCGTAACTTCAAGATTTAAGCCATTTAAGGTACGTTTCCCGCCACCCTTATACTCAAAGTGAACATCCTTAAAGGAAAATGCTCCCTTCACATCCTCGATAATCTTCTTTCCGTCATTGTACTCAACTTCTTCCGATAAAAGCACCTCGCCAATGGAATTAACAGATTCAACTCCCTTAGCAATAATCGGTACCAGAGAAATAATAGCGGACACTTGATTAACAATTGTTGCAAAATAATTCTGATACAATGCAATGTCGCCCACCAGAATTTCACCGGAAAATGCAAGATAACCTGTAAATGCAAGACAAACAATCTGAAATACCTGGAAAATAGCCCAGCCTACTGAACCAAACAGTGCCTGAATCAAATCAAGACGGTACCCTTTTTCTGCCACGGCAAAAAGTTGACCGCTCATTTTCTTTACTTCATTTTCCTCCAATGCATGAGCCCTGGTTACAGGAATTAATTCAACCATCTCCATAACCCGGCCGGAAGTCTCTTCCATTTCCTTACGAAACTCTGCATTGCGCTTCTTCATAATATTTCTAAAAGAAACCATTGTGATAGCGGCAATAGGTGTTGTAATCAAGAAAAAGAAAAACACCACAGGACTTTTGGTAATCGTCACCGCCAAGGCAACAATGATATTTAAAGCAATATTTAAGATGCTCAAAAACAACTGCGTTGTTAAGCCCTCTACCGCTTCCACATCTCGCATGATTTTTGATTGCAATTTACCTGACATTGTTCCAACATGATAAGAAATGGACAACTGCTGAAGCTTGCGAATCAATGCTTTTCTAAGTCCGGTTTCCGCATATCTTGTTGCCTGACTCTTGTAATCAGTATACAGATAGTTCATAGGGATATTAATCGCCACTAATGATATCATTAATAATGCATAAAATAATATATTACGAAGTGCATTCGGATTCCCTGTCGTAACATCATTGATAATATTTGCAGTAACAATAGGTAGCACCCATGCACACGCGTGCTTGATAAAGAAAAAAAGAACCGCCAGGAAAAACTTATGATAATTCCCTTTATAAAGTGCAATCAAAATCTTTAGAGGACGTCCCTCGTATTTTTGATAACATTCAATAAACCAATTCTCCGGTTCAATACCCTTCGGCGCCCTCAATTTCTGTTCAAAAGTACGTTTACTCATATCTATCCTCTTATATATTGAAAAAAGGGATGCAGTCAAACCGCATCCCTCAAAAGTCTGATTAGTTGTTGATCAGCTTATCACTCTCATTGTTCCAGCTGTAAAGCTTACGGATATCCTCACCTACTACCTCAACAGGATGCTCAGCAGCAAGCTTCTTCATTGCACGGAAGTGAGCCTGACCACCTGCTGCAGACATATCAAGCAGGAAGTCTTTTGCGAAAGTACCGTCCTGAATGTCGGAAAGAACCTTCTTCATTGCCTTCTTAGTGTCCTCTGTAATGATCTTGGGACCTGTGATATAGTCACCGTATTCTGCTGTGAAGTCGGAGGCCAAGCGGTCTTAGGA
>JAZQLH010000051.1:0-23552 GCA_045542555.1 Acetatifactor sp.
ATCACAAGGATGTGTATCCAGATAAAGCGCAAGTTCAATCACTGTAAAATCAACAATCCCGATGTCTTTAAGCATCTGTTCCCTGTTATTCATTATACACATCTCCTTCCTGTGAAAGGTTTATACAATTCCGGAAAGATAGTGCCCATACAGTATGCTTTTTCTAAGTTTTCATACATATCCGCATTCTTTTGCCATGGCACATACGCCATACCAATAGGAAATTCCTTCGATTGTCCGTCGAAGAAGCATTCATCAAGCCTGATATCCTGCATATTAACTTCCTCTCATACTAATTTAGTTATTACATAGTATGAAGATTCTATCAAATTGTGCCGGATTATCTGCTTGTTCCCATAAAGAATAATGCAATCAGTCCCGGTCCGGTATGTGCACCGATAACAGACCCCAATGTGTTAATCATAAAGTTCTCTATACCCAGACGTTCTTTTATCATATCACGTACATATTCAGCATCCTCAAGTGCATCGCCATGACTAATCATTACCATATCATTGCCGGCCGCATAATCCTTTGTCTTCATCTCCATATAATCGACCAATGCAGTCAACGCTTTCTTGCGTCCGCGAATCTTACTTATATTAATTAAGTGTCCTTCATTGTCCACATGAAGCATTGGTTTAATGCCTGCCAATGTACCAATAACTGCTGTCGTCTTGCTCACACGACCGCCTCTGTACAAATGGTTCAAATCATCTACAGTAAATACATGAACAAAATTTAATTTATTTTCTTCAATCCAGGATATTACTTCATCCATGGACTTTCCCTGCTTAATCAGTTGAACTATTTTGTAAATCAAAAGCCCTTCTCCCATGGATGCACAAAGAGAATCCACAACTTCAATACGGCAATCCGGATGTTCTTCCATTACCTCCTGTGCAGCCAGTCGAACACTGTTGAAACTACCACTCAATCCGGACGAGAATGCAATATATAAAATTTCTTTATCTGTTTCTATAATCTTCTCAAAAAACTTTTTAGCTTCAGCCGGATTAACCTGGGAAGTGGTGGGCATCTTCCCTTGACGCATCATGTCAAAAAAAGCTTTTGGTGCAAGTTCTTTGCCCTGTCCGTAAGTCACTCCATCCAAAATATAACTAAGATTTATACAACCAATATTATTTTCCTCTAAATATTCTACCGGCAAATCCGCCGTACTATCCGTAACTAATCTAAACATATCTGTATCCTCCCTATGCGTTAATTATAATCTGTTTTTCTCGAAGTCCATAAATACATCTGCGTCAATCTTCTGTTGTCTTCTGAGCCAGTAGCCCGCAATCAGTGAAGAAAGCATGGTAGTAAGAATCAACACTGTAAAAAATTCAATATTGATAATTTCGTAGGAATACGCCACTGTTGCCAACACAATACCAGGGCCACCTCTGGCATTCATGGTAATTGCAAAATTAATCTTGGTGGCACGGCTTACTTTTGTAAATTGAAGCATAAGCAGGGTTCCGAAAGCCTCCAAGCCAAAAGCCAGAACAAAGAATATCAAAAATCTGACCAAAGAAAAATTATGCAACACATTTAACTGTATCCCCACCAATGCAAAATAAATAGGAATGAAGAAAGAGAAAGAAAAATCGCCCAAGACCTGCATTCTTTCTGTTGTTTTCTTTTCCAGTCTTGTAAATGCCTTTACCACATACCCTACAAGAAATGCAGAATACATAATATTAATTCCAACCATATAAAGCAAAGCACATACTAAAAGCACTACCACAATACTGGTACTGTAAAATTCTATGGCACCAATATCTCTTTTAATTCCTTCAATTTTATCAGAAACCAATTTTACAACAACAAACATTCCAAGTGTCAGTGCAACAACCACAATCATATCAAGAAGCTTCACTTCACCCGTGGAAGCAATTCTGGTAGCAGCATTCAGTAAAATCCACAGGCATAAATCCTGAAATGTTGAAACTGTAAGCACCGTATCCGAAAACTTGGTGTTCATAATACCCATATCAAAGAAAATCTTAGAAATTACAGGAATGGAGGTGATTGCAATGGCAATGACAAATACCAAGGCAAAGGAAACCTCGTTTCCTTTTGTACCGATAAAATGATTCTGAAAAACGCCGATAAAAGGAATTCCACCTACCATGGGTAACACAGTAGCACCCACAAACACACAACTCATAACTTTTGCATTTTCTCGATTCACCCGCAAATTGGTATTAAAGCCGGATAAAAACATAAGAAAAATCAGACCGAGCTGATAAAAAATGCTTAAGACCTTTCCCTCCTGTTCATAGGCCATAAAAATACCTGCCACAAACTCAGGGAAGAAGAAATGCAAACAGCTCGCTCCCCAGAACATGCCGCCCACAATCTCTCCAACCACACGGGGAGCCTTAATTTTCTCAAAGAAATTACCAAATATGTACGCACTTGCCAAAAGCATTGCAAGTGCCAGTAAGGTTGCTATAATCTCTTTTTCCGAAAGTGTTGTTAATATCATTGGTATCTCCCTATTGTTTTGTTCTGTTCTGCATTGTCCCCGGCATTCTTTTTCTAAGCAAAATATCCGCAAGTTTTCTACCATTAAACGGAATCAACGGATAGGTATAACTTCTGTGGGAAACCGTGCGGTTTAAGAATATCGACAGTATTGCAATTGCGATACCTGCAATATATCCGCAAAGTCCGAAAAGTGCCGTCAGAATCAAATTCAATATTCGCATAAATTTCAGAGCATAACTAAGCTCATAATTAGCCTGAGTGTAATTAGCAATGGCTACAAAGGCCATATAAAGCATTACCTCCGCACTAAACCAGCCGCTGTTTACCGAAAATTCCCCCAAAACCAATGCTGCCATAACACTTAAGGGCGTACTGAGCATATTAGGCGTGCTGATAGCTGCTAATTTAAGTCCGTCAATGGCAAGCTCAAGTATCAGAAATTGCCACAAAAGCGGAATGTTTGGAGGCTCTTTTAACATAATAAATTCAAACCCCCGAGGCACCAGATGAGGATGGTCCATCAAAAGCAAAAATGTAGGTGTCATCAAATAGGTAAGAAGTGCAATCAGAAACCTTGTCAGTCGCAAATACGTCCCTGTAATTGGCGGAAAATAATAGTCATCCGCCTCATCTATCACATCAAAAATTGTGGTAGGAATCACCATTGCCGAAGGTGATGTATCCACCAATACCACGATATTTCCTTCAAGAATCTGAGCTGCGGCAGTATCCGGTCTCTCCGTGTACTTGAATTTCGGAAAAGGATTAAACCACTTACGCTTGTAGATTACTTCCGCCAGACTCTCTTGATTCATCGTCAACGCTTCCGTCTGAATACTGTTAATCTTTCCGCGAAGTTCTTCCAGATATTTTTTATCTACTCTGTCATCCATATAACAAAGCACAATATCCGTATGGGAACACTCTCCTGCATTCAGAAGTTCCATGCGAAGTTTTTCACTACGGATTCTTCGTCTAATCAATGCGGTATTGAATACAATAGTCTCCACAAATCCATCCTTAGAACCACGAAGCACTCTGTCCTTAGAAGGTTCTTCTACACTTCGGGCGGGATAAGTGCGTGAATCTATCAGAATCGCCTCCCGGTACCCTTCCACAAACAAGACAAACATGCCTGAAAGCAGAGAAATCATTATCTTTTGGTAGTCATACTCAACCGTTACCTCCACATGCGGAATATAGGCCTTTACAAGTCCGGCCGCATCCGCAGGAACATCCTGAGGTTTCATATCCATAAAGTATTGCAACAATTTTTGTATCAAATCGTCCTTACAAAATCCGTCAATCAAATACATACAGGCATCTTTATCACCAATGCTCATGGTACGATGTACCACATCAAAATTCTGTTCCACATCCAGAATACGGTTCATATAATCCATATTCTGAGCCAGACATCCGGATACTTTTTCCATAAAAATCCCTCCCGAACCACACTTATTGGGTTAGTGTCGCCCGGAAGGGAATAATTTATTCTATGAATTTGCGGTAGTGCTACCAAAGCCGCCGTTTCTTACGCCGTCTGCCTCGTCATCCACCGTAATGCCATACTCTAAGAAAATTCCCTGTACCAGTCCCGTACCGGCAGTTATATCCACAGTTCTGCCCTCGTTGGAATCATTGGTTAATTTAACAAAAATATGGCCCTCATTATCAGAATTAAAATAATCACTGTCAATAATGCCAACCGTATTATTCATTTGCAAACGGAATTTAAAGCCCAATCCGCTTCTGGGATAAAGCTTCAACACCCAGTTTTCGTCCATCTTGGCACGAATACCGGTAGGAATCTTTATTGTCGCTCCGGGAGGCAGGGAAAATGCAAAGGGCGCATAAAAATCATAACCCGCACTACCGCTTGTTGCACGCTTCGGAAGACTTAAAGAATCATACATGTCCTTAATATCACTCTCTGTATATTGAGGAAAATCCTCCTTCATTGCATTCACAAAATTCTCTTCGCTTACTTTAAAAAATTGTGCAATTCTTTGCATAATTATCTGTTCTCCTTATGTAAATCCGATACTTTACAGCATGCAGGAAGAAACGACTGCACTTTTAGCCTGCTGAGTCGCTACAGCATCCTTTGGATTAGAATAATCCGGACAATGAAGTACCGGGCGTGACGGGTCAGTCTGCTTCAGAGTACGTTTTACATCGATCACTCTCTGATTGCGGCTTCCCTTCCAAAGAAGATTCACATCACGCTCCTCTAAGTGAAACTCGCCATCCACCACAACGTCTACATACTGCATCATAGGATAGTGAAGAATCTTCTCCCAACTATCTCCTGTATAGAGCCAGATGGTCTTATCAGGATATTTTTGTTTAATCTCTTCCATAAGCCCCCGCACATCCAGACGATTAGCAGGATGCAGGGGATCTCCTCCCGAAAATGTAATTCCGGAAATATATGATTTATCTAACTGTTCAAAAATCTCTGCCTTTGCAGCCTCATCAAATAAAAGTCCACCGTCAGGATCCCATGTAACAGGATTCTGACATCCTTTACAACAATGATTGCAACCGGCTACCCAGAGGACCACTCGCAGCCCGTCACCGTTCAACATATCATCTTTCGTTATATTGTGATATCTCATTCCTACATACTCTTCCTTTCGGCAATCTCTGCCATCTTGGCATCATTCAGACGTGTATCTCCATGGACACGTGAATAGGAAAGATAGCCGTTCATTCTGTCAATCTTGGTCAGATTGCTGCTTCCACACTTAGGGCACACATCCATTTCGAGTTCCTGATGACCGCAATCGTCACAGTAAGCCAAGGACAGATTTACACCCTCATAAAAGCCCATATCCATGGCCCTGCGAATCAAGGTCTTTACTGCCTCAACATTATAGTCAATGGGATACTTTACGTACTGAATCTTACCACCGTTTGCCAAATCCCAGAACCGATTTTCTAAATCCTGCTTCTCAATGGGAGTAATGTCCTCAGAAACATGACAATGGAAGCTGTTAGAAACATATTCTCTGTCGGAAACGCCCTCAATAATACCATATTTCTTACGGAACTGCTTTACCTGCAAACCGCAAAGATTCTCGGCAGGAGTACCATAAATGGCATAGAGATTGCCATCCTCTTCCTTGAACTCATTGATTCTCTTATTGATATGTTCCATAACCTCGACTGCAAATGCACCGTCTTCAACCAAAGACTTGCCGTTGTAAAGCTCCTGAAGCTCGTTTAACGCAGTTATACCAAAGCTTGCGGTTGCAGCCTTAAGCAGTGGCTTAATCTTGTCTGTAAGTTTCAAATTACCGCCAAGGAAACCACCTTCGCAATATGCCAAAGGATTGGTGGATGCACGCATCTCTCCCAAGTATGCATAGGTACGAATATGCAGCTGACGAATCAGATTCAAATAATAATCCAGAAGCTCGTAGAAATCTCTGCTCTCCTTGCGGGCTCTTGCCAGAATCATAGGAAGATGCAAAGAAACCGCACCAATATTAAAACGTCCTACAAATACAGGCATATCTGCATCATCTGCCGGATGCATGCCACCTCTCTCATACCAGGGAGAAAGGAAAGCTCTGCAACCCATAGGCGAAATGATTCTACCATACTGCTTATAAATACTCGCCACATATCCCTTACCTGTAAGACTCAGCCAGTCAGGATACATGGTCTTAGCGGAACACTCCACACCTGCTTCAAATACATCTTCGAGCTCCTTGCCGGGGCCATGAAGATTCTCATCATACAAAAATACAATCTTAGGGAACAGAACCGGCTTCTTGTGATCCTTGCGTCCCTGACCTCTTCTACGAACATTCAGCATGGTAATGGTAGCCAGTTTGGCAAATCTGCCGGTACCGGTACCTGCTGTCACGGTAATAAACGGATAGTCACCACGGCTGGAAGCCACGGTATTGAACTTATATTCCCATCCCTGGAAGCCCTGCTCAAATTCCTTTACTACATCTGCATAACTTTCAGCCTCTGCAGTGGCATCATCAATGCCCAGTTTCTTGTATTTCTCCACATTACGGGCATAGGATTTCTCTGCATAGGGCTCCAGAATCAAATCAACGCTGGGCACGGTAAAGCCGCCATACTGCTGGCTTGCCGCACTCAAAACGATATCTCCGATAACATCAAAGGCAACATCCAGGCTCTTAGGCTCATTGTACCAGATATTACCCATCTCAAAACCACCTGTCAAAACATTCTGCACATCAAACAGACAGCAGTTCATGGTATCACGTCTTGCAGACATATCATGGACATAAATATAGCCGTCTCTGCATGCCTGAATCTCTTCCGTAGTTAGGAAAAACTTCTGATAAAGTTCTTTATTTAACTGGTTAAAAATAAGACTTCTCTTGGTAGACACCAGCGCAGAGTCAGTATTGGCATTCTCCTTATCGCCAATATACATAATGGACTGGCTCTTCTTGTACACATCATCGAGCATGCGCACGAAGTCCTGCTTATAGTTACGATAATCGCGGTAGCTTTTTGCAACCACGGGTTTTACCTGCTCCAACGCACTCTCAACAATATTGTGCATGATAGGAATGGGGAGCTCATCCACTTCCAGTTCATTTACCTTGTCCACAACAAACTGACAGATTTTGCGCTCATCCTCTTCCGTAAAACGGGTCAATGCTCTGTAAGCACTCTTACCTACCGCATTAATAACCTTCTGTACATTAAATGCTTCTTTGCTTCCGTCCTTCTTCACTACATAGACGGTGCGGGCAGGCTTATATTCCGCTCCAAAATTGATATCTGTCGAGGTTGTCTGGTCAAAATTACTGCTCATATTGCTCTTCCTTCCTTTATCTTATACTGTTCTTCGGGCAAATTTATCCCCTTACGGATAGCAATTCCCCCTGTAAAGACAAAACATGCGTGCCGTCACAGTTTTCTTTAGGCACGCCTCAAAATACAATATATGGTGTTATTTTATTCTATAAAACAAGATATTGTGTCGCGCTTATTTACCAGTATAAGACCCAAAACCTATATTGTCAATGAAACAGAACATAAAAAAAGTAACAAAAAAGGCATCTGAATTTTAGACACCTTTTTTGAAACTTTTACTTGACGTTATGAAACTACGCTAAAATACCGCTTTTAGAAACACTTTCCATCGCTTTAGTGATTTCATCCTCCGGAAGAACTAATGCAAAACGCACATATCCCTTACCTAATTCACCAAAACTGCTTCCGGGCGTACAAAGCACACCTGTGCGCTCCAGCATTTCCATAACGAATTTTACATCATCATCTCCGAATGTCTCCGGAATCCTGCTCCATGCAAACATGGTTCCCTGACTGCGTTCAAAGCTCCATCCAAGTGCCGTAAAACCGTCACACAATGCATTTCTGCGGGCTTCGTACTGCTTACACTGCTCCTTAATCATGTCATCCGGGCCGTTCAGCGCAGCAATGGCACCGTACTGCACAGGCAGGAATGTACCATAATCTATCTGAGAACGAAGCTTCTTGAAATTCTGTACCACCTTCTCATTGCCCACCATAAAACCCATTCTGGCACCGGTATAGTTGTAGGACTTAGACAGGGAATAAAACTCAACAGCCACCTCTTTTGCACCCTCAAAAGACAAAATAGAACGACCTACTTTACCGTCATAAATAATATCTGAATAAGCATTATCATGAATAATCAGAATTTCATTCTCCTTCGCCCAAGGAATCAGCTTATCATAGAAGGAATCCGGCGCAGTCTTACAAATAGGGTTCAAAGGATAGGATACCATCATCACCTTTGCCTTCTTCTCTGAACCCTTACCGTAGCTTGCCGCAATCTTGTCCAAATCAGGCAGATAGTCATTTTCAGGGTAAAGTTCATAGGTTGCAAGTGTCGCCCCCGCAAGGGAAGGACCAATTGCAAAAATAGGGTAACCGGGATCCGGAACCAGCACGATATCACCCTCATCCACAAGGCTTAAGCCAATATGCGCAATTCCCTCCTGAGAACCATACACACTCATAATTTCAGATGCCTTCAAATCATCTACTCCGTAACGGCTTTTGTATCTGTCTATAACCGCCTGTGTAAGCTCAGGAATATCCTGCAATGAATATTTGTAGTTCTCCGGCTTGGATGCCGCCTCACACACTGCGTCCATGATATGTTTTGCAGGCTTAAAATCGGGAGTTCCAACAGAGAAATTATAAACCTTTCTGCCCTCAGCCTCCACCTGCTGTTTTTTCTCGTTCAATACCTGAAAAATTCCTTCTGCAAAATTTTCCATACGTTTTGATGGTTTGATTTCCATTGTCTTGTTCCTCACTTATTTATATTTTTATGCTTATTTGTTCAAAATCTGTTCCAACCACTGTCTATAAAGAGACTTTGTCTGCTCGGGAGACACAATTTCAGCCTCTGCCCCGATACCCGAAAGCCATCCGAAAAACTGGCCGCTGACTGCCACCTTTGCACGAATTCGGAAGGTTTCATCATCCATGGGACGTAAATCTGCCTCTTTGCCAAAACGGTCCAGCACAACGCCCACAAGCTTATTGGGAAACTGCATGGTCACCGTCTCCTCTTCGCCGCTATACATACCGAAGGTCCGATTGCTGTAAGCTGCCACATCCAGCTTTTCAAATTGCTCCAATCCATCTCGTTTTACATCCAGCACTTCCACACTACCCATCTTATCCACTCGATAATGCTTTAAAATACCGTCCTTGGCATCATAAGCTGCCAAGTAATAATTTTCCTCACGCCAGATAAGCGCCCATGGACTAACCACACGCCTGTCCCCTCTGGGTACCAGCTTCTTTTGCAGATTCCATTCCAAATAAGTAAATGCAATCTGCTTATTCTCCTGAATGGCTCTGTGAAGGTTATCTATATTATAATAAATACTCTCGTTTTCCGTCTTAATCCGTCCGGCCACATAGACCTGACGCTGAAGCTTGCCTGCATCATGCTTACCCGCAATCTGCTCCAGTTTCTTAATCAGTTCTCTGGATTTCTTGGACGTAATAAATCTGGATGACTGCACCGCATCCACCAAAAGTTTTAATTCCGCCAGTTCAAAATCCCGGCTGGCCATGTAATAGCCCCCGCCGCGTCTGTTGGATACCTGCAATATATCATAACCAAAATCGATGAGTGCAGCAATATCTGCATAAATCGTTTTGCGTTCACAGCTAATCCCCTCCGCATCCAGACGGCTTATAAGCTCTGCAGTAGTCATAGGATGGTTTTCATCCGTATGTTCCTCCAGAAATTTAAGTATATACAAAAGCTTTAGTTTTTGTCCCTCTGATTTTGCCATAAAATATCGTTTAACTCCTCTAAATGACTAATCTCATAATCCGGTGTAAAGCTGTCATAAATCTCCTGATTAAAGTCGTCCCGTTTTCTAAAATCCTTTGGCCTGTACCAACAGGTTGGGATTCCATACAACACGCCACCCTTGATATCACTGGTCAGGGAATCTCCCACAATCAAAAGCTCCGACTTGTCTAAATCCTTGATTATACTCATACAATGGTCAAAAAATGCTGCATGAGGCTTAGGCGAGCCAATCTGTTCCGAGATAAAAACATCATCCATAAACTCTCGCAAACCTGATAGCTGTAATTTCTTCTCCTGAACAGAAGTTACACCATTGGTTATAACATACTGTCTTACCTTACCCTTTAGCGAGCAACAAAGCTCATATGCACCAGCTTCATATGCATAGGTATTGGCAAGAATATTCAAGTATTTTTCACGAAAACAATCTACGTCCACATCTTCTATGCCATATTCGTCAAACAAATCCGTAAAACGTCGTACATGAAGCTCTTCCTTGGTCACTTCCCCAAGTTCAAGCTTTTTCCAATAACTGTCATTAATCTGAGAATAACGGATGACCATCTCATCCGTGACATTGACACCTTCCGCCTTCAGACAATCCGAAATAGCAATCCGCTGGGCATACAAAAAATCTAAAAGGGTTCCATCCACATCCCACATAACAGCCTTCACTTTGCCCATGATATTCGTCCTCCGCCACAAAAGCATAAAAGAGCTTCCGCCTCATATAATAGGCGGAAACCCTCTAAATCTTTCTGTTTTTTAGTTGAAATTATGCTTAAAGCTCATCACTTTCGGAAAGCTCTGCATTCTGCATTGCCGCTTTAGCATCCGTCCTCTTACGCAATGTGATCCCGCCAAAAATTGCAATAGCGCCCACAATCACAAAGACAATCATCAACATAAGATAAGATGCCAAACTATTTACAAAAGCCATATTAAGCTCCTTTCTGCGTCAATATAATACTTTATCAGTATAAATCTTTTGCCCCATGCCGTCAAGTCTGCCAGGTACCACTTTCCAAAAACGTTTCCGCACATTTCATGGCTCGTTTTGTTACCTCCGGCGAATATCCCATAATCTCAAGGAGACGTATGGCATTTCTGGTAGTCGCCTTGCCGCAAAGAAGTCTGTACTGAAAGGAAATATCCCCATCCTTTATCTCTTCTTCAAAGTGATAATTATCATACTCACCCTTCAAAAGCTCTGTCAGCTCAATATCATGAGTTGCGGCAAAACAAATCACGTTTCCCACTCCAAGACTTTTCAAAATCTGTGTGGATGCCGCAATTCGCTCAACCGTATTCGTGCCTCGAAGCACCTCGTCAACAAAACACAATACCTTCTCACCGTTTTTCTGCGCATCCAGAATACGTTTCAAGGCTTTAATTTCCACAATATAATAACTTTCACCGCTATGAATATCATCCCGCAGTGCCATGGAGGAATAAATTGCCCATATAGAAGACTTGTAGTTTTTGGCAGTACAGGTATGAATGGTCTGAGCCAAAACCGCATTGATGGCTACCATTTTAAGAAATGTGGATTTTCCTGACGCATTGGATCCGGTAAGAAGTACACCTTGTGCTGCCCGAATACTGTTTTTTACAGGCTGCTCCAAAAGCGGATGATATCCTTCTGTCACCTCAATTGCATACTCTTCGTTAAGCTTGGGCACACACCAGCCATCTTTAAGGCTGGCTCTGAAATATCCAACAGAAACAGCCGACTCCAGCAATCCCAAGGAACGGATTAACGCATCCGTCTTTTCCAGATTTAAGTTGAGTTTTTTTAGCATTCTGTTGAAAATAATCAAATCCACATGAAATATCATGCGTACATAATCCATCAGTATCTCCAAAGGATTGCCGCCGGTTTTAGGAGCACCTATGGAAGCCACCCAATAAAAACCGCTACTGATACCACGCAGGGCATTCAGACAGTTCTTAATCTCACCAATCTCACTCTCACATCCCGAAAGAGGTAGTTTACAGATAGCCTCTCCTGTTTTAATCAACCTTGCAATATAGGCAAAGCTGACGATATAGGACTCTATCTTACTCTTTTCCTTAAAATAAGTTATCATGCGATAAATACTTAAGCAAACAATGGCTATCAGTGCCAGTGAGAGTTGAAATGGAAGCATGATAATCAAAGGAATATACAAAGCATTCCATAAATGCTCTTTGAAATTGCTACGTTCACCGAGGTAATCCAGGTTTTCTATATAGTCATACAAAGAGTACTTCCCCGTATCCCCCAGTTCACTCATTAAAAACTGTACGCCTACCCGCTCATCCTCATGTTCATCAAACCATTTAACAAGCTCCTCGAAATGATCCAGATTTTCCTTTTTCTGATTGATACTTCGAAGCATGTAATACAGATACTCTTCACCGGTGGCAGAATGGGTATAGTTCATGCGTTTAAACACATCATCCATACTCAAATCATTCCATGTAATATCATCCAGCTGACCAACCATCTGATGCCTTTGATAATATCCGGGAATATGAGTGCTGTTCTCCAACGTATACTTCCGTGTGGGAAGTTTACCATAATTATCATACAAAGACTTTCGAAACCTATCACGGCGCTTCTTGGCAAGATATGCTTCCCGCAGAAAAAGCACTGCCATTAACAGAAGCACCGCAACAGTTAAAAACACAAATTCCATAAATTAAACTTACCTTTTTTGCCTGTATTATTCGATTATACCGCCAAGAAAAACTTAACAAGGAAAATCAAGGAAAGAATCATGGTAAGAACAGATACATCCTTTGCTTTTCCGGTAAAAAGTTTGATGACAGTATACGCAATCAAACCAATACCGATGGCATGTCCGATGGAGCCTGAAACCGGCATGGAAATCAGCATCAGTGCCACAGGTACAGACTGACTCTCATCTTCAAAGTTAATATTTTTCAAACCGGTAATCATCAAAACACCCACATAAATCAAAGCAGAAGAAGTCGCTGCTGCGGGAATAATTGCAGCAATAGGTGCAAGGAACATACAGGCAAGGAACATAATACCGGTAGTAAGTGCCGTAAGACCGGTACGACCGCCTGCCTCAACACCGGATGCAGACTCAATAAAGGTGGTTACAGTAGAAGTTCCGGTTGCAGCACCCGCCACAGTACCAACTGCATCTGCCAAAAGAGCTTCCTTCATCTTGGGCATTTTTCCGTTTTTATCAAGCATTCCGGCACGGCTTGCAGTACCAACCAAAGTACCAATCGTGTCAAACATATCAATGACACAGAAGGTAACAATTAATGTAATTACTGTAAACCAACCAATCTGTACAAATCCATCAAAATTGAACTTGAACAGTGTAGTCTCTGCCATATCAGCAAAAGGAGGGATAAAGGATGCATCGGAAAGTGCAGCAAAAGGATTGGTACCCAGAAAGATTGCCTGTCCTGCCCAATAAATAATACTTGCCACCAACATACCAATAATAACTGCAGCCTTAACACCCTTTTTCGCCAAAATAATAATGACAAACAATCCTACAAACATGGTTACAACCGTAAGCACCATATCTGCATATCCGCTTCCCATACCGGTCTGTGCAACTCCCGGAGTCAATGCACCAAAGAAATCACGCATGGCATAGAAAGGACCTCCAGTCTCAGAATACACACCTGCATTGGAACCAAAACCAATATTCATAAGCATCATACCGATTGCAGGCGAAATACCAAGACGAACCCCCAAAGGAATTGCATCCACAATCTTCTCTCGTACATTCAACAGGGAAAGCACCAAAAATACAATTCCTTCAATCAAAATAATGCAAAGTGCAGCCTGAAAAGATGCCAGATAAGTCATTCCCGTCAACGCTACAATATTGGTAACAACCACTGCAAAGAAGCTGTTAAGTCCCATACCGGGAGCCATTGCAAATGGTTTATTGGCAGCAAAAGCCATGACAAACATACCGATTGCAGAGGCAATACATGTAGCCATAAACACACCATTCCAAAGCGCCATTCCCTCTGCACCAAAATTGGTCAACAAATTCGGATTCAGAGCAATAATATACGCCATGGTCATAAATGTGGTAAGACCGGCTATAATCTCTGTTTTTACATTTGTACCGTTTTCTTTCAGTTTAAACAGTTTCTCTAACATTTTTGTTCCTCCTATACATTGTTTAACATCCTTTTTAGGATGGTGTTACACTTATTATAAATATATTCGGGATTCTCTCCCACGTTAAAGGCACCATCCTTATAAAGAATTTTACCATTAACCATCGTCATACGCACATTCGCCTTACTACCACTGTAAACCAAATTACCCACAATATTGTAATCCGGCTGCATGTTAGGCTGATGTAAATCAATAAGAATCATATCTGCAAGCTTGCCTTTCGCCAACGTGTCTGCTTTATTCAGGCGCATGGCCTTTGCACCATGAACCGTAGCCATACGAAGCACTCTCTCTGCGCTTAAAGAAGCCGCATCCTGCTCACGGACCTTGCTTAATCCTGCCACCAAAAACATCTCCCTGAACATATCCAGACAATTGTTACTGGCCGGCCCATCCGTTCCAATAGATACCGGAATTTTACGTCTTTCATACTCCGCAATAGGCGCTATACCGCTGGCAAGCTTTAAATTGGAAGCAGGATTGGTAATCACATGAAGTCTTCGCATTCTGAAAACATCCATATCCTGAGGCGTCATGTGTACACAGTGGAAACCCCCGCCACCGAATTCAAACATCCCCAGTGAATCCAAGAATACTGCAGGCGTCATTCCATAGCGGGCCTTACACTCCTCCACCTCTTTTACCGTCTCTGCAAGATGGGTATAAACAGGTGCTCTGTACCTGTGGGCAAGCTCCGATACCTTGCATAAAAGCTCCTTAGAGCAGGTATACTCTGCATGAAACCCCAGTTGATAACTGATAAGAGAATTACGTTTATTCCACTTGACATACTCATCCTCTACCTTATCCGGGGAAGACACAAAATTGTTAAGTCCGGGAACAAGCACACAACGCATTCCCGTATCCATGCAGCCTTCAGCCACCGCTTCAGGATTTACATACATATCAAAAATCGAGGTAACGCCACCGCTTAAATACTCAAGCACAGCAAGCTTGGTAAGCTCGTAAATATCTTCCGATGTCAGATGTGCCTCCATAGGAAAAATTTTCTCATGAAGCCATCTCTCCAAGGGCAAGTCATCTGCATAGGAACGCAAGAATGTCATAGCCGAGTGGGTATGAGCATTTTTAAATCCGGGCATCAAAAGATTCCCTTCACAATCCATCTGAATATCCCATTCAATCCGGGGGGCATTCACCCCATCCCAGGCTTTTTGCAATTCCTCCTTTGATGCCACGCAAACGATTTTCTCATTTTTAACCCAAACTTCACCCTCAAAGACAGGCCTGCTCTTTTCCATGGTTAGAATTCGTGCATTATATAATCTGATATTCATCGAATAGAATCACCTCCGAATCCATAAGGCAAAAGTGCATCCAGACGATATATCTGATAATCCTCTATACTTTTCACCACAATAATCTGAAAATCATCTGAGCAAAACTCTTTCATAACCTGCCTGCAAATGCCGCATGGATAAGCATAATCCTCCGGCTTTTGCCCTGCCATTCCTCCGGCAATAGCAATGGCTGCAAACGCTCTTTCCCCTTCGCTGACTGCTTTAAAAAAAGCCGTTCTCTCCGCACAGTTTGTGGCTCCATAGGATGCATTTTCCACATTGCAACCACTGTAAACCACACTATCCTTCGTCAGAAGCGCTGCCCCCACCGTATATTGAGAATATGGTGTATAGGCCTTTTCTCTGGCATCTAAAGCAGCCGCAGCCAACATTTGTATCTGTTCTTTTGAAATCCGTTCGCCCACTCTCTATACCCTCACTTCATCCACTAAAAGCGCTTTACACTCTCCGTTACAAGCTTCTGGAATTTAGGTGCTGCCTTGTCCGCAGCCTCCTGTACCTCCTTGTGATTCAAAGGATTGGCAGAAAGGCCCGCCGCCAAATTGCTGATGCAGGAAATACCACATATACGCATGCCTGCATGTCTTGCTGCAATGGCCTCTACAACTGTACTCATACCCACTGCATCACATCCAAGCACCCGAAGCATCTTCACATCTGCCGGTGACTCGTAGGACGGTCCTGTCATCTGGGTATACACACCCTCCTGCAAGTAAATCTCATTCTCCTGTGCAGTCTCTAAAACAATCTGTGAAAGCTTCTTATCATATACCTCGCTCATGTCAGGAAATCTGGTTCCCAGCTCATCCACATTTGGGCCAATCAGGGGATTTGGCGCAAAAGCTGCAATATGATCCCGAATCAACATCAAATCTCCCGCATGGAAGGAGGTATTCACACCGCCTGCCGCATTGGTAAGGAACAAAATTTCCGCTCCCAACAGCTTCATCAGACGAATGGGCAATACCACATCAGAGATGGCATACCCTTCATAATAATGCACTCTGCCCTTCATACAAACCACAGGTACATCCCCCACATAACCAAATATAAACTTACCTGCATGACCGGGCACTGTGGATACCGGAAATCCGGGTATCTCCTCATAGGACACTTCCGTCTCCACACGAATCTGTTTGGCATAGTCTCCAAGTCCGGAACCAAGCACAATAGCTACCTTGGGCACAAAATCTGTCTTGGCACGCACAGCCGCCTCACAGTTTTTCAGTTTCTCATAAATAGGATTTGCACTCATAGGACACCTCCATCCGCCGATATCATCGACTTGTTTTATTCACTTATTTCACTCAACTTAATCACTACCATATCTCCGGCATGTTCCACACTGTGCTCACCGGGCCATACTTCCATATCCTCCGCAAACGCTTCTGCATAAGGAATATTCTTATCGGGAAGCTGTTCGCAGTCATAACCTAATGTGTGTAAAAATCCAATGACACGTCTGGTACTCCAATAATACTTCGGTTCCTCATCCACATCATGTTCAAAAATGGAAAGGCCAATAATTTCCCCTTCTACACAGGCATTATTGCCTTGAAATTCATAACTCCCAATCACAACCACAGGAGTAGAATCCTCGCCAATCAAAGTTTGCAATTTTGCTATCAACGCTCTTCCTAATGCCTCATCCTGTGCATAACGACAGGCATCAGTATAATATAAGCGTAACGAAACCTGTGTCTGAATTAATGTACCAACAAGGCAAACCAGCACAAGCAGTACACCCTGCCAACAAATTCCAACACACTGTTTTTGACCATTTCTTACTAATTTAGCCTCAACAAATTTCCCTGCAAGAATCACATCCAGATACAACATAAATCCGGTCATCGCCGGTAAAATCAATTGTGAACGGATAGCCGGTACATCGGCACACACCATTGTCATTAAAAAAGGCGTGGTCATGAGCGCCACATAATAAAACAGAAGTGAAAGTCCAAAACGCTTCACTAATAATACAACCGCCACAAAACCGATTACACATAAAACTCCATAAGTCCAACTATAAAAAACACTGTTCTGTCCTGTCAAAACGTCCCGTCCGTGAACCGCAATAGTATATATGCAATCTCTAAAAGACAACTGCCCCCACCGAACCTGACTGCTCAGATAATCAGACTCACTAAAAAAAAGACTTGTGATAATGCTATTGCAAACAAAAGCGCTCAGGAATACTCCCACATAAGGCAGCGTATCCTTTGCCGCATCTAAAACCTTCTTTTTCCCGCTCTCTTTGCGCAAACTCTCCAAAATCAGAAGCGTAACCGTCCCAAAAATAAAGAACACCACAAAAATCTGATAAATAGAAAATGTCACCAGCAGGACGCCTGTACACAGGCCATAAAAACCAAGCTTTCGTCTTCCATTTACCATCCTGCCACAATAAACCAGCCATAACGCCAGTGCCGTAAGCAACATGCCTATGCCAATCTCCGCACCCTGTAACGTAAAATAAAACTGCTCTACCAAAACAGGATGAGAAACCCAAAGAACCATACAACCTAAAGCCATCCATATATTGACTGAATCGGTCACTCCCCTTGCTTTGTCCCAAAGCATCACAAACGCTATCACCGAAAACGCCAGAAACATCAGCGTCATTAACCCTGCAAAATAGGGATTATACTCCACGGAACCGGTAAGATATTTTAACAGAACCAGTCCCTGTCTTCCGGTATTTAACCAACCATCGTAAAAAGGTGTTCCAAGATGAATCAAATCCTCTGTATCAATTCCTATGCTATTGGAATTTAATTTTGCACCATGAACAAAAAGCACCAAAATTCCGGCCCAGATTGCATGGTATTTATATTTACTCAAATATTCTTTCATCAGATTCTCCAACCAAATATTAGTAAAAATTAAGAAAATTCTTAGCAGAATCTTAAATTGCATATAATACAATCAATATTATCTTCATTATACAAAACATGCACCCAAAAAGCAATTCATTTGTTTTATCCTTCAGGGCATGATATAATAAAAAAGGTGACACAAATTTACAGGAGTTTACAAACTATGAATCCTACACAAAACAAGAAATTCTTCAACCGGGAACTTACGGTTATCATCTTATATTTTGCCCTTTATTGTATCATTGCGCTGTCCCTTTTATTCCGACAGCCCTTCGGCAATCCGCCAGATGAATTCAATCGATACCTTATTCCTCAATACATTGCCGAGCACGGCACGTTGCCCAACGGCTACGACGAATCCATCCGCATTCCGGCCTATGGGTTTTCCTATGCCTTCCAGCCCATCCTGCCCTATATGGCACAGGGTTATGTAATGCGTCTGGTTCAATGTTTTACGGAAAATACAGATATTATATTTTATTCGGCAAGACTGGTAGATTTTGTATTTGGTTTTGTTATGGCGGCATATGTTCTGCTTCTTAGCAAGGAATGGTTTCAGGATAAAAGACTTCAATATCTGTTTAGCTTTCTTACCACATTCCTGCCCCAGAGTATTTTTCTGCACACCTATGTCAACACAGATTCCTGTTGTATGATGTCCATTGCCATCATGCTCTATGGGCTGACACGTTGCCTAAAAAACAACTTCAAGTATTCTGACTGCACCGCCATGTCCGTGGGTATAATTCTTTGTGCATTATCCTACTACAATGCTTATGGGTTTATTTTAAGTTGCATATTATTATTTATTGCTCATTATTTATCTTTAAAAAACGGCAAATTGACATTGGATTGGAAACCCTTTATGAAAAAGGGGGCATTCATTAGTATACTCGTCCTTTTGGGTATCAGTTGGTGGTTTATCAGAAGCTATATCCTCTATGATGGCGATTTCTTAGGCATGCGTACCAGAGATTTGTGCGGAGCCCTTTATGGCAATGAAAACATGCATCCCGATGTACGTATTACTTACAAATCCATGGGATACACTATTCCTTCCATGGTTTTAGAATCCGATTTTCTGGTATTGTCTGTCAACAGTTTTATCTGCATGTATGGCCCCATGATTATGACCACTGCCACATGGATTTATCGGTTCTTTAAGTTCTTGTTTATGGGTGGACTGCTTCTTAGTATCATCCCCCTAAAACTTAAAGGCCGAAAAGAACACTTTATCAACCGCCCCTTTCTGCGTGTTTTTTTTCACGCAAATATGGTACTGTGCATTCTGATTCCTTTTATACTAAGTGTTACTTACTCTTATAGCATGGATTATCAGCCCCAGGGACGTTACCTGATGCCGGCTTTGCTTCCTTTGTGCTATTATTGCATCAGAGGGATTGAATTTGGCGTCTGCTTTATTCAAAACATGGCAAGTGCCATCAACAAAGAAAAACCTGTAAGCAAATGGATTATCCACCTGCTCACAGGTCTTAGTGTTTTACTGATTGCACTGAATATAATTGCTATAATTGTGACAGTATACGGATATGCATATCCTTATTTTGCAACACTCTAAATAATAATGCATACCATGCCGCCGTTGGAGTCATTTACAATCTTCTGCATGGTATCCTGAAGCTTTAACTGACTCTCATCACCTATGGCGGAAACCTTGGCGGTAATACCATCATTTACCAATTGCTCCACTGTTTTACCGAAAATATTGGTATCCCAGATACTTTCATTCATATCTGCCTGATTAATGTAGCGAATCAGGTCTTCGGCCTGCTGTTCGCTACCCACAATGGGTGCAATCTCTGTTTCGATATTAGCCCTGATCATATGAATGGAAGGACTGATTGCCTTGATTTTAACACCAAATTTGTTACCATGTCTGATAAGCTCAGGCTTTTCCAATTGAATCTCATCCTTCTCAGGAGTTACCACACCGTACCCCTTGCCACGAACCATGGATAATGCATTCAGGACTTTGGAATATTCCCTCTGCATAGCAGCAAATTCCTTTAGTTTCCCAATGAGCTGATACTCATCATGAATACTCTCACCAATCATATCCGACAGCATCTCATAATAATAAGCATCATCTATATCCAGTTGAATGCGAACCACACCATTATCCAACTGTACGCCGTCTGTCTTGCAGCGTTTTACGTAGTCATTTGTAAGTTCCACCGGGTGCTCCAGCACATCGCGAATCCTGTCGTAATTCTTCATAAGTCCTCGTACACACTCAATCATTTCCTGCTTCATACGATTTTCTGAAGGAAGCATTTCCACCCACTTAGGCATATAAAATTCCATGGCCGAAAGAGGAAATTCATACAACACATGCTCAAGCACCTTGTTAATATCATCTTTTTTAAGTTGCTCACAATTTACAGGAAGAACCTTTACCCCATATTTTTCCATCATTTCGTTTGCCAGACGCTTGGTTTCCTCAGAGTGGGGCTTCTTGCTGTTTAACAACACCAAAAAGGGCTTATGTAAGCGTTTTAAAGCATTGATGGTCTTCTCCTCCGCCTCCAGATAATTATTTCTGGAAAGCTCCGAAAAACTACCATCTGAGGTGATTACCAGGCCAATGGTGGAATGCTCGTTCATAACTTTGTCCGTGCCCACTTCCGCAGCCTTGGTAAAGGGAATCTCCTCCTCAAACCAAGGAGTCTTTACCATACGTTCCTTGTCTTCCTCCAGATGACCGGTAGCCCCGTCAACCATATAGCCCACACAGTCAATCAGGCGCACCTTCAGCTTCACATCAGGATTCAAACGAATCTCTGCAGCCTCATTGGGGATGAATTTGGGCTCGGTTGTGGTAATCGTCTTGCCTCCGGCACTCTGTGGCAGCTCATCCATGGCTCTTTTCAGCGCATTTTCATCCTCCATGTTTGGCAAAACCATTTCCTCCATAAACCGTTTGATAAAGGTGGATTTACCGGTGCGAACCGGGCCTAATACGCCAATGTAAATCTCCCCTCCGGTCCGCCTCTGTATGTCAGAATACAAATCGTATGTATGATTTGATGCATATTCCATAATAAAACCTCCTGCCGATACTGTTATAGTATACGCAGGAGGTTTTGATTCAATGCCTATTATTCCATGATGATACGCTTGAAGTTCTTTTTGCCACGTTTGACCACGATGCCTTCACCGGCAAACTGTGCGGGCTCGTAGGTGGTCTTGATGTCGGAGACTTTTTCGCCGTCCACGGTGACACCGCCCTGCTCTACAGCACGACGTGACTCGGAACGGGATGCAGTCAGACCTGATGCGGCAAGTACACCAAGGATGTCGATTTTACCGTCAAGGAAATCTGACTCCTGCAAAGTGTAGGTGGGCATTTCAGCCGCATTACCGCCTGTAAAGAGTGCTCTTGCGCTCTCCTGTGCTTTGTTGGCATCCTCTTCGCCATGAACAAGGTTTGTAAGCTCATAAGCTAAAATTTCCTTCGCCTGGTTGAGCTGGCTGCCCTCCCATTTCTCCATCTCGTCAATCTGCTCCAAAGGAAGGAAGGTCAGCATGCGCAGGCACTTCAGAACATCAGCGTCACCCACATTTCTCCAGTACTGGTAAAACTCGAAGGGAGTAGTCTTGTTAGGATCAAGCCATACAGCACCCTTCTGGGTCTTACCCATCTTCTTACCCTCGGAATTCAAAAGCAAGGTGATGGTCATTGCGTAAGCATCCTTACCAAGCTTTCTACGAATCAACTCAGTACCACCCAGCATGTTACTCCACTGGTCATCGCCACCGAACTGCATGTTACAGCCGTACTTTTCGTACAGGCACATAAAGTCATAGCTCTGCATAATCATGTAGTTAAACTCAAGGAAACTTAAACCCTTCTCCATACGCTGCTTGTAACACTCTGCAGAAAGCATACGATTTACAGAGAAATGAGCACCAATGTCACGGATGAACTCGATGTAATTCAAATCTCTCAGCCAGTCTGCATTGTTTACCATGAGAGCCTTATCCTCGCCAAACTCGATGAAACGGCTCATCTGCTTCTTGAAACACTCACAGTTGTGGTCAATGGTTTCGGTGGTCATCATATTTCTCATGTCGGTACGGCCCGAAGGGTCACCGATCATAGCAGTACCGCCACCAATCAGTGCGATGGGCTTGTTGCCTGCCATCTGCAGTCTCTTCATCAGGCAAAGTGCCATAAAGTGTCCTACATGAAGGCTGTCTGCGGTAGGGTCAAAACCGAAATAGAAGGTAGCCTTACCATTGTTGATAAGCTCCTTGATTTCCTCTTCGTCTGTCAACTGTGCCAGAAGGCCTCTGGCCTTCAACTCGTCAAATACTGTCATTTTCTTTCTCTCCTTTTTCTTAAAACATAAAAACTCGTCCTCATTCATGTAGAATGAAAAGGACGAGTTGTCTCGCGTTACCACCTTTTTTCCCATAAAGCTCACACTTTACGGCTCAGCAGGTATCTATCAATACCCCGGCAGATATCGGTGCCCTCCGTCAAAGCCTACTCTGCAGGCATTTGTAGAAATGCTCCACACTTCGGTTTGCTGCTCCAAGATGTATTCCCATTAAGCTCTTCGCGCCTCTCACCAGCCGGCAACTCTCTGTGAACAGTGGATTAACGGTACTTCTTCTCTTCAACGCATTGTTTATATTTGAAATATGAGTGTATTATACAAGGCATGGTACAAAAAGTCAACTACTTTCATATTTCATGATTCTCTTTTGTTCAGCCCAAAAGAGAACTGAAATTTTACGACTTCTTTATTTTTATCAATTCACCAATCATTGCGCCACCAATGATGCACACTGCACCTATAATTTGGACAATGGTCATCTTCTCACCAAGCAAAATTGTAGCAAAAACAACTGCCGACAATGGTTCAAGATAACCACATACAGCTACAGTTTGAACTGGCAATTTAGCAAGTGGAGAAAAATATAAATAACACCCAATCCCAGTATTTAAGATACCTAATATTAAAATCCAATGCCAATCATCAGAAGGTATGTTGATAACAAAGCCTTGTTTGAAACCGACAAATACTGCAACCGTAAAAAAACTTACCATAAGTTGTATTACAGAATTTTCCATGCCTGTAATATTCTTGGATTGCTTATTAAGAGTAACCATAAAAAAATACATAATTGCTGACATAGCACCACAAATAATCCCCCCTGTATTGCTACCCTCAGTAATCGCATTCCCGTTAACAAAATAAATGCCTATAAGAACAACTAAAAATCCAATTATCTTAGGTGCTGTAAGTTTCTCCCTAAAAATCAACGGGGATGAAATCATTACTATTACCGGACCACAATAATACATAAGCGATGCCATACATACACCAATC
>JAZQLH010000052.1:0-3678 GCA_045542555.1 Acetatifactor sp.
AGTGATATTTATGGTGATCTACTTATGCTGCGGCAAGCAGCTGTTTATGTTGTTTTCTGATGATGTGCTGGTACATGAAATGTCAGGTACCTTTATCAGGGCGATTTTGTGGATGTTCCCGGCGATGGCCATCATGCGCGGAAGTAATGCTTTTGTGCAGGGGATCGGAAATGCCAAGCTTAGTATGGTGCTGTCTTTGTTGGACGGGGTGGTGCTTCGGATCGGGCTTAGCTGGTTGTTTGGTATCATGTTTGATTGGGGATTTTATGGATTTGTGCTGGGATATGGACTGGCGCCATACGGATGCGGTGTGCCGGGACTGATCTACTTCCTGGCAGGCAGATGGGAGAAGCGAAGAGCCCTGGCGGAGGATATTTAACTTTTTGGCAGAGGCGGATTTATAAAAAAAATGATTGAAAGGCAGGGCGTGCTATGGAATTAAAAGAAGCCTTATTAAAGAGAAGAAGTGTCAGAAGGTTTACAGATCAGCCCGTGAGCGATGAGGTGATTGAAGAACTGCTTCATGCCGCTATGAGCGGTCCCAGTGCCTGCAACAAAAAACCTTGGGAATTTTATGTGGTGACCAATGAAGAAGTGTTGAATAAGTTGAAGAGCTCTTCTATGTTTACCAAGATGGCTGCGAAGCTTGCAATCATTGTATGCGGCAACCTCAGTCGGGCACTGCCCATGCAGTTTTCTGATTATTGGATTCAGGATTGCAGCGCAGCTACAGAAAATATTTTACTCAGGGTGACAGATTTGGGCTTGGGAGCTGTGTGGTGCGGGATTCATCCGCAGAAGCGCGCAGTAGAAAAGGTGCGAGAGGTGTTGGAGATTTCTGAAAAGCAGATTCCTTTGAATATCATATACATCGGACACCCGGCAGAGGAACCGGAGGCGAGGGACCAGTACGAAGAAAACAGGGTGCATTATATTAAGTAAGACTAAATGCAGGGCAGGAGGTTATAGATGAATCGTTTATACAAGAAAAACAGGATTCTTTTTGCGGTGGTTTGGATCGTTATCTATATTATATCCTTAAGCGCAGCTGACAACATTTCAGCTTTGCTGGGCATACAGAAGTCCGTTACGGCGGCTGTCGGTGCAATGCTGGCAGTCATTCTGATCATCTGGATGAAAAACAATGATCTGTTTCAAGAATACGGCCTGTGCAAATCAGAAATTCCTCCGCGCTGTTTGTTATACTACATTCCCCTGGCGATCATGGTGTCTGTCAATCTGTGGTTTGGCACCACTATCAATCTCACTTTTGCAGAGACTTTCTTCTATATTATAAGTATGCTCCTGGTGGGCTTTCTGGAAGAAATTATTTTTCGAGGGTTCCTGTTTAAAGCCATGTTGAAGGATGGGGTCAAATCAGCTGTTATTGTTTCAAGTATTACTTTCGGTGTCGGCCACATCGTAAATCTCATAAACGGAAGCGGCGCGGATCTGCTGGCAAATCTACTGCAGATTGCATACGCTATGGCTGCCGGTTTTCTCTTCACCATTCTTTTTTATAAAAGTAAAACTTTGTGGCCTTGTATCTTTGCCCACGGTATTCTAAATGCACTGAGCGTTTTTGCCAATCAAAACGCTATGAATCCGGCAGGGGAAATATTATCTGCCATAGTATTGGTTGTAATTCCGCTTTTGTATGCTGGTTATATTATGAAGATTGTACTAAAAAAAAGGTCACTTGTAAAAGTTAATTCCACTTTGTAAGACTAAGTTCCACCTTGTAGGAGTAAATTCTATCTGGTGGAGCTTTTTTTACTATAAAAGGGTGGAAAAGATGGAGATTTAGTATTATAATTAGCCAAAGGCCTGAATAATACGCATAAAGGTGAGAAGTCGAATTCACGGAGTCTTGCTAGGAGTTGGTGAATTCCACCCCTTGGAGAGGATATATGGGGCTCATCCAGCAGCGTAAAACTCCGGCCTTTTTATTAAGGTTAAATTCTGCTTACTTCAAAAGTTCAGGCTTTAATACGATATCATTTGAGCTGATCAGCTGAACACCTAATAAATCCAGAATGCGTTTGCTATAGTAAAATTCAAACATTGCATAAGGTGATTTGTCACCAAGCTCCGGTCTCGAATAGGAATTGATATGATTCATCATAAGGTCAATCTTATCCTGACTGTATTTGCTCATGTCAACACCCTTAGGGATAACTCTTCTTATGAACTCATGATTATTCTCACAGGCACCTTTTTGCCCTGGTGAGGAGGGATTGCAGTAAAATACATAGGATCTGCGGTTTCCGTTCTTATCGAATTCGAGAGCTTCCGGATTTGAGAACTCTGTGCCGTTGTCTGCCAGCAAAACAGGAAACAGTTTTCTGTAAGTGTCGGGGCCAAGGGATTCATACAACTGATTAAAAATATCAATGACAGACTGGGAAGTATTAGATTCCCTATAAAAAGCAAGCTGAAGCTTTGGCAAAACAAAGTGTACGGTAAGAAGTACCGGACCTCCCTTCACTCCCTCAACGGAATCCAGTTCCACTACTGGTAATGAAGGATTGATTTTCTGAAATTCCTTAAAGTCATCATAAGTACGACCGATACGGCATTTCTTATCCACTTTAGGTTCGACCGATTTTTTCTTGCGGGGTCTGAAGCGTACTACACGTGGCATATCAATGTTGCGTGCATCAAAAAGATTGTTGTTGATGTAAACATATGCTGTTTTTTCACAGCAGGAAATGCTGTCAGCATTATTGACCATGATATGATGCAGGGACTGACCATTCTTTAACAGAGGACTGATCACAGAATTCAGTTGCCTGAGTTCATCTTCTGTGAGGTTAAAGCCGGATCTGGACTCGCTGCGAATCTCTATGTACTCCATATGTGCTTTGTGAGCATTGTACATATGCTTTTCCAAAGTGCAGTTGTGCTTCTGCGGGCATCCATTGCAAACATAGGGAGGTTTAGAGAGAAGAGTGCATATCTCTTTCTCATATCGTTCACAAACAGAGGTACATTTACCACAGGTGCTGCAATGGCGGTTATTGTTGCAGGGACTGCAGAGGTGATAATTAACCGTACACTTTCTGCGATGGATGCAATCATTGAATGGCCTGCAGGGAGCCCCTTTCTTTTCAAAGACCATGTGGCCTTTAATCTCTTTAGCGATGGTGGTGCAGTCCTTTCCAAGAAGCGAGCCAATAGATTTGAAGCTCATTCGTTCTTCCAATGAATGCTGGATAGTATATCTGTCATCAAGGGTTAAATGTTTATTCTTATTCATAAATACTCCTGTTCCGGCCGGAGCAGTGATATGGATGAATAAGAATATAATAACATTAGGAGTAACTTAATTCCACATTTATATTAGGAGTAAGTAAATTCTATGTGTCTGGTAAAAGGGGTGGAATTAACTTTTACAAATGAGTATTTCTCTAATTATAAAAGTTCAAAATTGTATCTTGTAAAAAAAGTCTATTTATGGTATTATATATGGGAATTAAATATCGATATGAGAAGATGCGGTTTGAAAAGTTGTGAGCTGAGTAGATGAAAAAGGGAATCCGGTTTGAATCCGGAACACCCGCCATTACTGTATTTGACAAGATAAGGAGCATAGAGATGCCATTGGAATTCGTATTCTGAGAAGGGATTGCTCCTTGTGTGGATCATTTCCACTACATCATAAGTCAGGAAACCTGC
>JAZQLH010000053.1:0-31243 GCA_045542555.1 Acetatifactor sp.
AGGCTTCGAGCCTAGCATCCGTTGCGCTTTTTCACGGAGTGAGAACGTTCCGTGGTGGGACATATTGCGTCTCAATCGATACATTACATATACTTACAAACACAAATAAGTGAATCGAGACTTTACATCATACAAAAAACGGATTAGCCTTCGCTAATCCGTTTTTTCCGTCGTATTAATCCACTTTAAATATCCATTAATAAACAAATCCAAGGCACCATCCAGCACTGCATCCACATTTCCGGTCTCCACATCCGTACGATGATCCTTGACCATGGTATAGGGTTGCAACACATAGGAACGAATCTGGTTGCCCCAGCCAATCTCCTTGACCTCTCCGCGAATATCGGAAAGCTTCTCCACATTGGCCTCCTGCTTTAACAAAAACAGCTTTGCTTTCAACATCTGCATTGCCTTGTCCTTGTTCTGGAACTGGCTTCGTTCATTCTGACACTGCACCACAGTTCCCGTAGGAATATGGGTGATACGAATTGCAGAGGATGTCTTGTTGATATGCTGACCACCGGCACCGCTACTTCGGTAGGTGTCGATACGCAAATCCTTTTCATCAATCTCCACATCCACGTCTTCTTCAATCTCAGGCATAACATCCAAAGATACAAAGGAAGTCTGGCGCTTACCTTGCGCATTAAAGGGAGAAATACGCACCAGACGATGCACACCCTTCTCTGCCTTCAAATAACCGTAGGCATTCACGCCGTTCACCTGAAAAGTTACCGACTTGATTCCGGCCTCATCACCGTCCAGATAGTCAAGCACTTCCAATGTAAATCCCTTGCGCTCCGCCCAGCGGGTGTACATACGGTACAACATACCTGCCCAGTCGCAGCTCTCCGTGCCGCCCGCACCGGCATTAATCTTCAAAATTGCATTATTTTTATCATACTCGCCGGATAACAAAGTACTGATGCGCAGCTCCTCAAGCTCGCAGATAAACTCATCAAGCTCATTACGGATATCCGCCACCAGAGCCTCATCATTTTCCTCATACCCCATCTCAATCAGTGTCTGAATATCCTCAAACTGGGTGGAAAGCTTATTGCAAAGCTCCACCGTATCCTTGAGATTCTTAAGTTCCTTCATCTTGAGATTAGACTTGTCCGGATTATCCCAGAAACCGGGAGCTTCCATCTCCATCTCAAGCTCCTCGATGCGCTTTGCCTTATTCTCCAAATCCAGAGATGCATTAACCTCTTTAAGTGAGGTCTCATAAGACAGCACCTCTGTCTTCATCTGATCCAATTCAACCATATTAATTGCCTTTCCGACGCCACGCCCGCTTCAACTACTTACGACCACAACACTGCTTATATTTCTTACCGCTTCCGCAAGGACAGGGATCATTAGGATAAACCTTATCATTCTCGCGCTTCTTGGGTGCCTTTGCAAGCGTGTCATCTTTATTAGTACCGGTTACCTGCGCCACCTGCTCACGCTCTACCTTCTGCTCAATCTTGATATGCATCAGCATACGAACGGTCTCTTCCTTGATATTCTGAGACATTTCATCAAACATATCATAACCGCTCATCTTATACTCTACCAGAGGATCCTTCTGACCATAAGCCTGCAGACCAATACCCTGACGAAGCTGCTCCATATCATCAATATGATCCATCCATTTACGGTCAATTACCTTAAGGAGAATCACACGCTCAATTTCACGAATAGCCTCTGCATCAGGGAATTCTGCTTCCTTTGCCTCATAAAGCTTTACAGCCTCTTCCTTCAACTGCTGCTTCAAAGCACTCTTCTTACCCTTCTGCACACGCTCCGCAGTCACCGGTGCAAGAGGAACCGTGGGAAGCAAAAGAGTATTCAGCTCATTGAAATCCCACTCACCCTTATCCATATCATCATTGATACAGATGTCTACACAATTCTCAGTAATATCAGTAATCATCTTGTAGATGACATCTCTCATGCTTTCACCGTTCAATACACGGCAACGCTCCTCATAAATGATCTCACGCTGCTCACTCATAACACGGTCATACTCAAGCAAATTCTTACGAATTGCAAAGTTGGTGCTCTCAATTTTCTTCTGCGCACTCTCTATACTGTTAGTCAGTGCCTTATGCTCAATCTCCTGTCCCTCGGGGATACCAATGGCATTAAACATGGTAATCAATCTCTCAGAGCCGAACAGGCGCATCAAATCATCTTCCAAAGAAAGATAGAATTTGGACTCACCGGGGTCTCCCTGACGACCGGAACGTCCGCGAAGCTGGTTATCGATACGTCTGGACTCATGACGCTCTGTACCGATAATCTTAAGACCACCTGCCGCCTTCGCCTCATCATCCAGCTTAATATCCGTACCACGGCCCGCCATATTGGTTGCAATGGTCACAGCACCATGAATACCTGCATCCGCTACAATCTCAGCCTCCGCCTCATGGAATTTCGCATTCAAAACCTTATGCTGAATGCCACGCTTCTGGAGCATCTTACTTAACTCCTCACTGGCCTCGATAGTGATCGTGCCGACCAAAACAGGCTGTCCCTTGGCATGAGCCGCCTCAACTGCATCCACAATCGCCTTAAGCTTCTCTGCCTTGGTCTTATAAACCGCATCCTGCAAATCCAGACGCTGAACCGGTCTGTTCGTGGGAATCTCCACAACGTCCATGCCATAAATCTCTCTAAACTCGCTTTCCTCAGTAAGCGCAGTACCTGTCATACCACACTTCTTGGTAAACAGATTAAAGAAATTCTGGAAAGTGATGGACGCAAGAGTCTTACTCTCACGTTTTACCTTCACATGCTCCTTTGCCTCAATTGCCTGATGAAGGCCATCAGAATAACGACGTCCGGGCATAATACGTCCGGTAAACTCGTCTACAATCAAAATCTGGTCATCCTTTACCACATAATCCTGATCACGGAACATCAGATTATGTGCTCTAAGCGCAAGAATGATATTGTGCTGAATCTCCTGATTTTCAGGATCAGCAAAGTTTTCAATATTAAAGAAGCGCTCAACCTTCTCCACACCGGCTGCGGTCAGATTGATAATCTTATCCTTCTCATTTACGATAAAGTCACCTGTTTCCTCCTGCACGATACCCATGATAGCATCCAGTTTGGAGAGATCCTTCATATCGTCACCGCGCTTCAAATGACGTGCAAGAACATCACAAGCCTGATACAGTGCGGTAGACTTGCCGCTCTGACCGGAAATAATCAAAGGCGTTCTCGCCTCATCAATCAATACAGAGTCAACCTCATCGATGATTGCATAGTGCAAATCACGAAGAACAAGCTGTTCTTTATAAATAACCATGTTGTCACGCAGATAGTCAAAGCCCAGCTCATTGTTGGTCACATAAGTGATATCGCAGGCGTACGCAGCCTGACGTTCCTCCGTGGTCATACCGTTTAATACAACACCGACCTTAAGTCCCAAAAATTCATGTATCTGTCCCATCCACTCAGCGTCACGCTTTGCCAGATAGTCATTGACGGTTACCACATGAACGCCCTTGCCCTCAAGTGCATTCAGATATGCAGGAAGTGTAGACACCAAAGTCTTACCTTCACCGGTACGCATCTCTGCAATACGCCCCTGATGAAGAATAACGCCGCCGATAAGCTGCACGCGGTAATGCTCCATGTTCATCACACGTCTGCCGGCCTCACGCACGGTAGCAAATGCCTCAGGAAGCAAATCATCCAAAGTCTCTCCCTCTGCCAGTCTCTTCTTATATTCTGCAGTTTTCCCCTTAAGCTCTTCGTCAGAAAGCTCCTGCATGGCAGGACGAAGTGCTTCAATTTTATCAACCAGAGGAGTAATACGCTTTAACTCTCTGGTACTATGGGTACCAAACAATTTGTCTTTTAATTTCATTGTGCTTCCTCCAAAATATCCATCGGCCCAAATTAGACCAAATAACATTTTAACAGATTTACCGCTAGGATTCAACCTTTCATTTACGATTAAGCTGTTAACAAATTTTAAACTTTGTATAAAATATACATTAATTCGCTCAAAAAACAGCAAATTACAAATTGACACAAGCTTTTGTCTGAAAGTATAATATATTATATATTATACTGCATATCAGACTGCGAGGTCTTCATTATGAAAAGACTATCCACCATGCAACTGCTTCCCGGTATGGTTGTGGCACGTGATGTGCTTAGTTACGACCGGCAACTTGTCATGGCCAGTGGAACAGTTCTTACAGACAGATTAATAACTAAACTAGATTTATACGGCATACTTACCGTTTTTGTAGAAGAGGTTCTCGTTGAAAGCGCTCCTCCCTCTTCCCCGGACGAAGACGAAAATATGCTTTCTTATTCTGAGCGCATTCAAAATTCTCCCGTCTTCAAAAAATTTAAGTCAGATTATGAGTTAAACGTAGCCACTTTTAAAGATGCACTGAACAATGTGGTGGAACGAAATATTGCATTAGATGTAAATACCCTGTTACAGAAGACATTGGACATGATTGCTGCGGGCAGAGGACAAATCGGTATTCTCGACATGCTGCAAAACATGCGTGAATACGATGACTCCACCTTTACACACTGCCTGAATGTGGGACTTATTTGCAATGTTCTCGCCACATGGTTAAAGCTTACGCCTGAACAGGTTGAAATGGCCACTGCCTGTGGATTATTCCATGACATCGGCAAGCTTACCATTCCTCATGCCATCATAACCAAACCCGGTAAACTGGATGCCCATGAATATGCCATGGTCCAGAAACACCCCATAAACGGTTATCAGCTCCTTCAGGCCCAGGATGTGGATGAACATGTCCGCAATGCTGCCCTGATGCATCACGAGCGCAGCGACGGCAGCGGTTATCCCATGCGCCTATCCGGCAAACAGATTGACCCCTATGCCCGTCTGGTTGCCATCGCCGATGTCTATGATGCCATGACTGCTGCCCGGGTATACCGAGGCCCCCTGTGCCCTTTCCGTGTTATCGAAATCTTTGAACAGGAAGGCTTTGAAAAATACGATGTTGAATTTCTTCTGGTCTTTTTAGAAAATGTGGTGAATACCTACATTCGGAATTGCTGCCGCCTAAGCAATGGTGCAACTGCGGAGATTGTCTTTATCAACAAGGACAGGCTTTCCCGCCCCATAGTCCGCTGCGGTGATACCATCATCAATCTGGCTGAACGACCCGATTTGTCTATTGAAGAATTACTTTAATTTAAAATATAATTCCAAACAGGAGGAACACTTATGTTATCAACTACCGGAACTTTTGAACTCTACATAAACTGGCCGGATAGTCCTGCCGGTGCCCCCACTTTTTCTACGATAACAGAGGGCTTAGATGCACTGGAGCATCTTGTACCTCTTCCCGAAGAAGTGCAAAATGTGTTGGCACAGGAAAAGCTTTTCCCTGCGCCCGATTATGATATTATCCCTGTTACCTTCTACATCGGTGCAGGAACCTACCGTGAAAAGCTGGTTGTTACCCGCCCCAAGGTTACCTTTATCGGTGCAGGCCAAGACACTGTTTTGGTCTATGGGCAGGGGGCTTTTGAAGAAATGGAGAACGGCGAAAAGCGCGGAACCTTCCGCACCGCCTCCGTGCGCATCGATGCACCTGATTTTACCGCTAAGAATATCACCTTCCAAAACGATGCCGGCTTCGGCCACACCGTAGGTCAGGCCCTGGCGCTCTATGTGGATGGCGACAGATGTATCTTCGACAACTGCCGTCTTCTGGGCAGTCAGGACACCCTCTTTACCGCTCCCCTTCCCTTAAAGGAAGCCAAGCCCGGTGGATTTAGGGGACCCGGCGAGTACAAGCCCCGCATCATGGGAAGACATTATTTCCGCAATTGCTTTATTCAGGGCGATGTGGACTTTATCTTCGGCAGTGCTACTGCCTGGTTTGAAAATTGTGAAATTTACTCTAAAATGCCCGGCGACCGTAAGCCTCCCGAGAGCGCAGCCGACGAGGTCTGCTACGGTTATGTAACCGCCGCCTCCACCTTTGAAGATGTGCAATACGGCTATGTATTTAACAACTGCCGCCTCACCAGCGACTGTCCTCCCCATACCGTTTATCTGGGCAGACCCTGGCGTGAATATGCCAAGACTGTATTTTTAAACTGTGAGCTTGGCGAACACATTCATCCATTAGGCTGGAAGGATTGGAACAAGCCCCACGACCACTTCTTCTATGCGGAGTACAATTCCACCGGCCCCGGTGCCAACCCTGATGCCCGTGCGGATTTCTCCCACCAGCTTAGTCAGGCGGATGCAGTTTCCTACACCGTTCCCAACGTATTTGACGGCTGGATGCCGGAATAAAATAAAGTGCTTAGCCCAGCGGAGTCTCTTCGTTTTGAAAAGACTCCGTTTATTTTTGTCACCAAATCCTCCCCTCAATCGTTTATAGGGTGTAAGAGTTCTCTTACCGGCGCCAAATACAACAGGAGGTGTTTTACACGTGAATTCCCCAAAAGATATTGAACGAATCATGGAACAGTACGGTACTTCCATATACCGCATGAGTTATTATGTGTTGCAAAACGAGCAGGATGCACAGGATGTTTTACAGGAGACACTCATCAAATATATGCAAAAAAGTCCTGCATTCACATCTGCATCCCACGAAAAAGCCTGGCTTTTACGTGTGACCGATAACCTGTGCAAGGATATGCTGCGATTCCACAAGCGCAACCGCCATGTCAATCTGGATGAGTTGCAGGAAAACTGTTCCGACTATCTCATCGCAGACGGGCAACCAACTACTTTCGGCGAACTGACAGCACAGCTTTTTACACTTGCCGACAAGTACAAGCGTGTCCTGTATCTGCATTACTATGAAGGGTACTCCGTTAAAGAGGTCGCAGGAATCCTGAAAATCTCTGAGGGTGCCGTCAAAAAACGCCTGGAACGAGGAAGAGAGAAATTGCGCCAAATGATAGAGGAGGATGCATTATGATTCAAAAAGAATTTAATCATGTGATAAATCAAATTAATCTGTCCGAAGCGGACAAAAACCGTATTTTGCGTGACTGTAAAAAGCATAAGCACGCCGACAATCAATTATTTGTCTATTCCGGAAGAATTGCTGCCGCACTGGGTATTGCGTTATTGTCTGCCACCTCACTGACCGCCTACGCCGCAGTCAATGCTTATCAGGCCTATATGGAACAGATGAGCACACAGGAGGTTCAGGAACGCTACCACAACCTTCATGAAGGTCTGAAGGAGGGCGACAGCTTCTCCAGAACCCTTTCCGATAAAGAACGGGAGCGCATGTCTAAGCTTCGGTCTGAATATGAGCAGGGCTTACGCTTCCCCACTGTAAGCATGTATTGTTTTGACGGAAGTGCTTCTTCCAAGCCGGCAGACCAGACAATTGCCTACGATTACGTCAATATGATTTTCTACATTCCGGAAAAGGAACTGACCGACGAAGAGCTTTTACAGATTATTGATGTATGGGAAAAAGGCAACTACAGCTTAAATGCCATCAACAATGAGGCGGCGGCTGACTCAGCCCTGTCCGATGCAGCTTTGTCCGACGAGGAAATCATTGCTCAGGCCAAAGCCGAGATGGAGAAACATTCCAAGGATGTTCCCATAACAGATGAAGAGCGAATGAAACAGTCTGCAGAAGCAACTGTAAGTGCTGTTTGCGGCCGTGATATTTCTAATATGACATGGAGTATTGTACTCTACGGAGACACCGCTCCCCGCTACCTTGTGGATATCGAAGATGCGTCCCGTAAATACACAGTTGTTTACACCTCTGAAAGCACCCCTGATAATCTTAAGGTGTACCGATATCGGGACGCTGATTTGACCATTTCAGAGCCCCCTAAGACTGCCGGCTATACTCATGAGCAAATCATGGAACAGCTACCCCATTTTGCTGCGGATGCCCAAACAACACTCTCTGAAAACTTTGGCATCTCTACCAAAGTTACGAAGTGTGAATACGCCTACGATCAGACGGTTCTGGACGGCATAGGCTCCGGCGTCACAATTTCCCTGACCACAGAGGACGGCAACCGCTATAAATTCGATTACAGCCTGCAGGAATCCATCCTGCGCGAGATGCTGACCTATGACGCCGGCAAATATGACGATGTGGATTTCATTACCTGGTGTGATTTTTATGGAACCTTAGAATAAACCGACATATAAACTTTCAAGCAAAAAGCCCCGTCCACTTTATCAAAAGTGAACGGGGCTTTTGCTAATACATGTTGTGTTTTATCTCATCATTCCTTTCCATCATAGAACGCTCTAAATATTCCTGTCGTCCTTTTTCTTTAAAAGTTGTGACGTATCAAGCGTCTGCTCCTGTTCCTTTTGTTTCTTCTTTTTCTCAGACTTCTTAGACGTCTTATCCTTCTTTGCCTTGGCTGTCACGGACGAACTCTCAACCGAAGCCTCCACGGCTACCCCGGTCATCTGCTGCGAAATATCGGCCATTGCCTCATTGCCTCCCACAACCGCTTTCCGCTTCACGCCCTTCCACACAGGCACGTACTGGAATCTTCTCATGGCCACATCCCCAAGGAAAAGGATAATCGAAAGTCCCAGCAGGAAATTGGTCATGGAATGCTTCTCTCCCGCACTGGTCTTAATCCGTGTCCAGATTTCATCCTCCTCGGTAATAAGTCGTCCGTACTGATTGACAAATTGCAGATAAGCATCCGCAGTCACATCAAACTTATACTCATAGGAAAACTGCACCGCAGAAGCTGTGGTGATATAGCTTTGAATCTGCTCATCCTCCATTCGACGGACATTAAAATGATACAGACCGGTCTGCCCTGTGGGAATCTCTGCCTCGTATTTACCCGGTGCCGTAGCATGAAGGGTTACTTCCTGCGAATTGCCCTCGGGATCAATCATCGTGGCAACGACTATCGTATCGCCATTATAATCCTCCGTCTCATAGGCAATCTGCGCCGTCTCACCCACAGTTACCACATCCACTTTATCCTCACCCAAATCAGCATTTCCGGTAGAATAATCCACGATGCGCTTCCACAACTGTACATAATCCTCTTGTCCCGCAAAAGACCCGCTCCACTCTCCCGTGACATCACTGTTCCATGCCACTGTCCGGCCCAGACCATACTGCCATACTGTAAGAATGGGATCCTGTTTTTCTCCTGTGGTAATAAGGGAACTGGAGGCCGTCTTCTGGGACGCCGATACATAACCATAAATATGAGGCCAACCGCCTGCAAACAAGCCGTTTGTCAGCTCATGACCGCCCCATACAGACAATCCGAAGTCACCATTTTGAATGTAACTGTCTCCGCCCAAGAACACTTCTTGAGCAAAAATCTTAGGAATATCACTGGAAATATCGGAATAGTAATATCTTCCGCCACATCCGTCCGCCAGACTCTCCAAAAGCCGTGTATCAGAACCGGTGCCCACTGCAACGCTAGACAGGGTAATCCCTTCCGCCGTATAATTTTGTATCACATCGGAAAAATCCGTTGTCTCGCCCATACCGTCGGTGAGAAGCACCACATGCTTTACAGATACGTCGCTGTTTGCCAAAACCCGATAAGCCTCCTGCAACGCCGGCTTAATGGTGGTTCCGCCACCCTCATTAATTTCTTTTATGGCATCCTTGATAGCAGCTCTGTCATCCGCCCGGGTCAGCTCCACCTGCCAGCTGTAACCATCGTCAAAGGTAAGTACGCCCACATAGTCATTATCCTTTAAATTATCCACCGCTACGGTAGCCGCTCTGATAGCCACGTCCAGATTGGTAGCTCCCGCACCATCCACAGGACTGCTCATACTTCCCGAGCGGTCAATAACCATAACCATAGCCATGGAAGGCATCTCATTGGCATTACGCATCTGCATATCCACAGGCAAAACTGTCTCAAGCACCGTGTCTCTGTAGCCACCCAACGCATAGCTGTCCTCTCCGCCACAGCACACAAAACCGCATCCATAATCCTTTACATAAGGCTCCAGATTATCAAGAAATCCCTGGGGCAACTCGTCAATATAGGTATCCACCAAAATAATGGACTTGTACTCCAGCATGGAATTCATATCCTCCGGAGCATTCAGCGCCGAAACAACACTATAATCACAGTCCGCCGCATTTAACACGGAGGTAAAAGCCGAGGCCTTTGCATCGGATCCGGTAATTACTAACACCCGCGGCGTGGATTCCACCACAGAATAAGCACTGTAGGAATCATTTTCCTTACAGGTGTCGCCCTCGGCAAGCACCTTTACCTGTAGATTTTCCAAAACATTGGCAGATGCATCCGCCGCCACTTGCTGACTGAACACAAAGCGATTGCTGCCCTTGTTTAACTGCACTGCATTTTCAGCTACCTTCCTGCTTCCGTTGTAAAGCTCAATCACTGCGTCCGTCTCAAAATTACTCTCCACCTGCACTGTGACAGAATACTTGTCCCCGGGATGCAGATAGGTGGGCACCGTCACATTCTCAACATAGACATCCGGCGTCGTCTCATCCTCGTAAACAAGAGTCAAAAACTCTGTTTTAGCACTCACCAAAGCACCTGCCATACGGCTGATATCGCCGTTTGTCTGTTTGCCATCCGTCAGTACCACAATCCGGCCATTACTACCGCCCGGAATCATCGTCAGTGCTCTGGACAGCGCCTCTTCAAAATTGGTAGCACTCTCTTCCGGTACCGTCATCAGGCCGCCGTAATGATTCTCTGAAGTCAAAAACTGCTCCACCAATGTATTTTGACCGAAGGTTACGATACCGTAGGCATTGCCCGAAGGCATCTTCTCCACCGTATCCTTCAAATACGCCTTCATTTCCTCCAGATGTTCCTCGTTACTGCTGGAAAGATCCACTACAAACACCGTGGCCGTCTGATGACTGCCCAGACGAATCTTAATACCCAAAAGCGCAAACACAACACACAAAAGCACCACGCCACGCACGCCAAGATAAAATTTCCCCCGATAACGCATCTGTCGCACATACACAATCCACTCAATAACTAAAAGTACAATCGTAAGTGCTAAGAACAGATTCCTTAAAGTCTGGCGCACCTTTTGTGCCTGCACTCCTTTCGCATCGCTGACAGACTCCGCAACCGCCTGTCCGTCAGACTCTGTGCCCGTCTGGAAACGCACCACATAGGACTCTTTATACTCCTCATTCCCCACCTGATACAGACCGGCCTTCAAGGGTGTCTTCGTAAGCTGCGACACATCAACCTCTGCCCAGGGTTGCAGCGCAATCTCCTCCCCTGCATAATACACATTGGTGGCAAGCCATGAAGTATCCGACAAATAAATCATGGCATTGGCCAAAAATACCGGAAATTCCGCCCTAAGAGGAAAGTCCGTCTCCCGGATATCAAAGCCTGCCACAACCTCTTTTCGGTTATCAAGCTCCACATAATAGCCCACGCACTTACCCTCATATTCCAGAAAGCTCTTGGCTCCCTTGGGCAATTCAAATACATAGGCCTCATTTACACCGATGGTAAAACCGGACAGGCCCGCCGTCAAATCGCAGTCCGTCATATCCAGCACTACATTTTGAAGGGTCTCCACGGAAGCACCATAAGCATTACCAAAGATAAGGCTGCTACATGCCGTATCCCCCGGTTCCTCTCCGGCATCATAAATTACCACATTCACATTCTCGTCTGCAACGTTGTCGCTATCCGCCTTGGCAAGGTCGGTTCCCGTCACCGCACCATAGGCTTTCTCTATAAAAATATTACCATCACCTACAAGCAGACCGCTGATCAGATTTCCCCTGTTTTTTACTGCCTGAGAATGATTGTCTGCCGCCAGACTATCCTTGACATTATTGTCAAAATGAATGCCTGATATTTCAGAAGAAATGCTCTGACCTTTCCAGTCAACCCCTTCAAACAGACAAATCCTCGTCTCCTGTGCGCCTAAATTCATGGCGCTTAAGGCAATCAGACTCTTGTCCTCATCATACAGGCTCACATCAAAGGACGCCGCAGCACTATTGTAATTGGTCATACTGACCATCACGTCAAAAAGACCATCTTCACGCTCCGTAAAGACAGTATATTCATTGGCCACATTTGCCCCCGGCTCTCCGCAGACATACAAGGTTCTCTCCCCGGTACTATGAAGCGCCTCAAAGTCTGCTGCCCCTGCACCGTCCGTGTAGACAATCAGATCAGCCCCATCCTCTGTCTCCGTGCCCGCCAGCGTATCCAGAATGTTTTGTGCCTGCAAAAGACTACCGCCACCGTCACTGCACGCAAGACCTTTAAGAGTCTGAATCAGACTGTCTGTATCCGAGCTGTCCACTGCAAAAATCTGCGCTCCGCCTGCATCCACTGTCACCAGCGAAAACTGCGTATTCTGCGCACCGCGCACGTAGGCACAAGCCTCCTCCACAGCCTCCTCGAAACGACTCTTACCGGAAGCATTCTCATGCTGCATGCTTCCGCTTGTGTCAATTAAAAGAATCTTCCTGCCGCCGCTTTGTCCCTCCACATTGATAAAGGGAGACATAAACGCAATCACCAAAAGCACAATAATCAAAATCTGCAGATACATCAAAATGTTATGAACAAACTTCTCAAAAAACGTCTTGGACTGCTGATTTTTCAAAAGCTTCTGCCACAAAAGATTGGAGGAAATCAGATGATTCACTCCTCTAGGCTTTAACAAATATAAAATTATGATAACCGGTACCGCTGCCAGAAAAAACAGCGGCCATAAACTCTCAAATATCATATAGCATCCTTAAATCTTCAAAAATTAATTGTTGGAAAGGTCTTTCTGTACTACAACGCACATAGGTTGCTCCAACCCTTGCACATTCCTTCTTCAAATGCTTACAAAAGGCCTCCAGAGCCTTTTCATAAACCCGGATACTTGCATCGTCCAGCGTGAGGCGGATGGTACTCTTATCCTCCATGTCAATCAGGTTTCTGGTGCCCGTTAAGTCAACCTTGATTTCCTCTTTTGCAAGCACCTGCAAAAATACTGTCTTCTGTCTTCTGTAATCTAAGAAACGCAGAAGCTTTTCCGCTTCCTTGGTATCATTTAACAGATTCTCCTGCAAAAAATCACTGATAATAATGGTCACTCCCGGCCCCTTTGCCGGAAGCTGTGTGATTGCCTTGCCGATATCCGCAGTGCCCTCAAAGCTACATTTTTCCAGCCAGTCTGCCAGTCTCGGGAAGGCCTTTTTGCCCCCGTTTGCCACAAAGGGAGACTGCATCCTCTGCATATCGTACACAATCACACGATCCATGTTATTAAGCCCCATGTAGGCCATGGCTGCTGCCAGCATACAGGCTAAGTCACTTTTTTTCTTCGCTCCGTAATCCATGGAAGCACTGGTATCCAATAATACTGACACCACCGCCTCCTTTTCCTCCATATACTCCTTCACATAAAGCCTGTCCAAACGCCCGTAGGCATTCCAGTCAATGCGCCTTATGTCATCTCCCGGCATATACTCCCGAAAGTCCGAAAACTCCGTGGAAGAACCCTTTTGTACCGACTTGCGGTTACCCGTAAGATTCATGGAGGACTTATGCCCCATAGCCAGACGCAGCCGGGACAAAGTATCAAAAAATGCCGCATCAAGTTTCATAGTGTATACCGTTTTGTTTTCTTCCGGCCATTGGTGTCTGGGATGCGCCGATTAGGATGTGATATATCCTACACAGGGACGCTCCCGCTCCATGAAAAAGCGCAACGGATGCTAGGCTCGAAGCCTCGTAAATTTTCACATCTGCATAAATGCGCTGTGAAAATATTACAACGCTTGACCTCGCCAAGCACCGGCGTTTTTCAAGGCCCTGTGGTAGAACATATCACATCCAATCGGCATCTCAGATACTCCAATGGCTGGAAGAAAGTAAAACTTCCTTTCTCATATCTTATATCTTGTTTTTAGGTGCTATGTCTAAAGGGCTTGTCAGCCTCCGTAAGTACAATCATGGCAATAGAAGGGGCCTGCTAAAAAAGCCCAGTAGAAAGACCATATTGCGATGATAATGGTTAGTACTGCGATGAAATATTTCTTATTTACAAGGTTATGTATGGAAAAGAATAATGCTAGTGCAAATACAGAACCCATTTGAAACCATCGCCCCAGAGAATCATAATGACTGTTTGCCAATTGTTGATAGTAGTCTGTCAAAAAGGGCTTCGTCCACAACATAAATAACCCTACCCAGCCTACCACAAAAACCTGGCCTAAAATGGATATGATTTTCTTTACTACGCCTTCCATGGCATCTTCCCGCTTACTATACATATCATATTTTTTCTTATTTACAATTATCATTTGTATTACTCCATGGGTATACTAATATTTTACTTAAGTAACTTCATAATTTCTATTCCCTACAAACTGAAAATTTCACGTCTGCGACAGTAAGCAGGCTTGCCTGCGAACCTGTCGGTATGGCAGCTTCTTGTAGCCCCCTTTTGGGGCAGATTTACCACTATTGTCCTATCAAACTACTATTTTTTCATTTTAGTAGGACATCTGACTCCTTTTTTGTCCTACCAAATCAACACTTTTTCATTTTAGTAGGACATCTGGCTCCTTTTTTGTCCTACCAAATCAATATTTTTTCATTTCTGTAGGACGTTTAGCTTCTTTTTTGTCCTACCAAATCAACACTTTTTCATTTTAGTAGGACATCTGACCCCTTTTTTGTCCTACCAAATTAACAATTATTCATTTCCGTAGGACAAACGCACCGTTTCGTCCTTTTTTGCTTTCACCCCAACGAATCTTGCAGTTTTCTTGTTTTAGTTGGTGACTTATCCTGTTTTTACCCCAACCAATCTTATGTTTTTTTATTTTAGTTGGGAAATTCACCGCCACCATGTTCTAATCAGTGCGATAAATTCAAATTTATTTGTGTGTCCGCATATATTCCGCTTTCACTTTATCAATTGTTTTACCGCCAATACCAAAATTTTTATCAGGTACTTCCTTTATAGTGGTTACAAAAAATTCTTGCGGTACATTCATAATTTCAGAGGATACTTCTGTCAATCTTTTGATTAACTGTTCCTTTTGTTCATCTGATAATACTCCGCTTTCAATTGTTATGTATGGCATTTTACTTCTCCCTTCAATGTTATCTCTTAGTCTTACTCTGAAATTATATCAAAAATCCCAATGCATCCCATACGGAATGTAATATTGCAGGCGTCCAAATAGAGCGATTTTTCCGAAACAATACGCCAAACAACACCCCTAATACAAATACATAGACGCTTCCATATACGATATCGCCCGCTGCTCTCTCCAGCTGAAACCATCTTGGATAATGGATAAATACAAACATTGCGGCAGATATTATGTTCGCATACTTCTCCCTTACAATCGTACTCCATGCATTGTAGAACCATCCCCGAAAAACACTTTCCTCAAAAATTCCCACTCCCATAACCGTCAACACATAATCCAGCCAATGCATCTCAAAAGAAAACTGAAATCCGGCAACTGCCCAACAAATGAAATAGTAAACCAATACAATTGGTATGGCGATTCCTAACGTTTTCCAATGAGGGCCTTTCATAAGAATTTCTTTCAGATTCCAGTTAAGCTTCTTCCCAAAACAATGAATCAATAAAAATGCAAAGCCACTCCACCATAATCCATAAATCACAAAATTGATACAGGCTTTCGGATAAGGATTCAAACACGAAAAATCAATATAGGTTTCCCGCAAATACCACCCTGCCATAAACACTATGTAGCTTACAGCAATCGCACAAAGCATCCTTTTCTTTTCCGATTTCATATCAATATTGCTTCCTCCGATCTAATGATTCTTCTTCGCTTCCAGAATCTTTGCAATAATCTCATCCTCTGTCACGCCCTGACTGATGGCCTCAAAGCTGGGAATCAGTCTGTGGCGCAATACAGGATAAGCCACGTCCTCCACATCCTTAAAAGATACGTTAAATCTTCCCTCTAAGAATGCCTTGGCCCTTGCTCCGCGAATCAACGCCTGAGCCGCTCTGGGGCTGGCACCCTCTCTGATATAGGGATTGTCCTCATGGGTTGCCATAACCAGGTCCAAAAGATACTCCATTACCGCATCCGCAATGGGAATCTGATTGACAAGCTCTCTGGCTGCAAGAAGACCTTCTCCGTCCATGCAAGTCTCGATGGCAGTACCACCTGCACCTTCCGTCAGATTTACAATCCCCTTAAGCTCCTCCTTGCTGGGGAACTTTACAAGCACCTTAAACATAAAACGGTCAAGCTGAGCCTCAGGCAAGGGATAGGTTCCCTCCTGCTCGATGGGGTTCTGGGTCGCCAGTACCAGGAAGGGCTCCTCCAGCCTATGGCTGTCATTCCCCACCGTCACGGTATGCTCCTGCATGGCCTCCAAAAGTGCAGACTGGGTCTTTGGCGTAGCACGATTAATCTCGTCCGCCAGAATCATGTTTGCAAAAATAGGGCCCTTCTCAAAAGTAAAAGAGCTTCCCTTTTCATTTTTCACAATAATATTCGTACCCGTCACATCACTGGGCATCAAATCCGGCGTAAACTGGATTCTCTTAAAGCTTAAGTCGAACACCTTACTGATGGTGCTCACAAGCCTTGTTTTGCCCAGTCCCGGCATACCCTCCAAAAGCACATTTCCACCTGTCAGCATAGCTAACATCACCTGACGGATAATCTCACTTTGTCCGATAATTCCCTTTTGAATCTCCTGCTCACAGGCTGCAATCTGCGCTGCCATATAAGCCGGGTCCTTTAATCTGCTCTTATCTAATTCGCTCATCCTTCTGCCTCCGTTTTATCTTTCACGCTATATCTTAAAATTTTCCTTGTCCACCACAGTGTAAATGTCCTGTCCCATTTTTTCTTCAAAATACGCCTTCAGGGCCAGATTCTTGTCCCAAATCGGTTGCGGATAAGAACCGTACCTGCGCTTCACATCCCCCATACGCTCCTCAATATCCAGCACACCCTCAGCTCCTGCCAGAGAATCGCACAACTGAATCAGCCGGTCATAATCATCCATGACCACCCTTTGCAAGTTGTCCTTCACCAGCTGTAGTTCCTCATCGGTAGTATCAATCTTGCCAATATACCCCTCCGTTGTCTGATTGTTAAAGGAATGGGTGAGACAAATTTGTGCTACCTCATCATATCCCAAAGACATCATGTACGAATATCCATCGGACACATGTCCCATATGCCTTCCTCCAAACTTTCTGCCAATATCATGAAGCAGTCCCAGTACATATGCTTTATCCGCATCCATATCCCTGCATGCTCTCGCAATTTCCTCTGCACAATGCGCCGCCACACGACTGTGATTTCCCCAAGGTCCGGGGTTACAGTTTTCCGCCTCTCTCAAAATTTCTTCCGCTTCCGCTCTTGTAGGTATCATGCTTTTCCTCCAAACAATACATTAGTCCTCCGTGTACACTGACAATGCTCCGTAATAGGTTGCCACTGTGGAAGCATCCTGTGTATACTTCCCCACATCCTCAATGCCATACCTAAGTAAATAATAATCCATATCATGCAATGTCTTGTATATGTTGTTTACATGCTCCACCTCATGGTTTTCCTGCGCCGCCCGAGTCTCATCAATAATGTATTGCAGATCATTTTGAAGTGCCTCATTGTTGACACTCTCCTTCATCTCACTCATCAAATCCATGAAGTTTTGTGCATCAAATCTGTTATATACCATAACCGGAGTTCCATATTTTTCGTAAAAAGCCTCTCTGGTCAGATTTTCTTCTTCGCAAACCTTCTGCACATCAGAGTAGCTCCCACTATATTCCCAACCGATTTGAATATCCCCCTTTTCATCAAAATAGTTCCAATACAAATGGTCCTCGTCTTCTAATTTACCAAACAAGTCATCCTGCATCCAAGCCTCTTCCATCTGCAAATTTGCAACCTTGATATTCTCAGTAAGCCTGTCTATTTCCTCCTCGCTCATCCCCTCAAGCACCACAGCTCGCATTGCAAGCACCTCTTCCTTGGAGGGCGCAGACAAGGTCTTCTCTGCAAGGGTTCCATCTGTCTCTAATTCACTACTCTCCTGCACTTCGTAGCCGCCTACACTTCCACTTGAACTGACATTCATCTCTCCATTTACACCATTATTACACGCTGTTGCAGATAGAATAAATGCTAATCCCAAAGCAATTATCATTCGTTTTTTCATCTAACCTCAATGCCCCCTGATACCAAACTCGTTAAATATACTGTCATTACTTCCCCATGAATAGACTACGAAAAACTTATCCCCTGTCTTGACTCATGGGTCTATACAGAAAAACTTCTCTCCCAGACCCATAAATTCTTGAAATTATGGGTCTGGCAACACATTTCTTCCCTATATACCCAAAATCTCACTTTTTACTGCCCTTTTTTACTTAAAAACCCTTACTTTTGGGTACCAGAGAGCAAAAATTATACATAGACCCAAACCCGACACTCTACGCCGGAGTAACCCTATCAAATAATTGCAAAACCAAGTTGTCCCCTTAGTTAAAGCTCGCAAAATACTCCTTAATCACATCCTCCATACCCGTAGGGTACTGGCCTGTTGCAATTCCCTCATAGGCATTTTGCTCGTAGCTTCCGATGACCTGCTCGTGGGACACATGAGTACCCTCCCAAGTCATACCGTTAGGTGCTAAGAAGAATTCAGAGTTGTCATGGTTAGAGGCATTGCCGTTAAGATTCCCTACATCTGCAATGGCTCCCGGAACACTGATATAATCGCGCTCAATATTGGCGCTACCGGTACCTCTGCCATTACCTGTACCACTGCCTTCTCCGCTACCGCCATTACCATCACCACCGGAACCGTCGCCACTTCCGCCATTTCCGGACTGACCGCCCTGGCCACTGCCCTGGCCACTGCCCTGGCCGCCGGACTGACCATTTTGACCGTTTTGACCACCCTGACCGTCACCGGACTGACCGTTACCACTCTGATTGCCATTCTGACCGTCACCGGAACCGTTCCCTTGGCCGTCGCCCTGTCCATCGCCGGACTGACCACCATTCTGACTTCCCTGACCATTTCCATTCTGCCCCGATGCCATCTGTGTACCGCTCATCTGCTGCAGCTTCTCTGCCATTGCCTGCATAGCCTCCGCCGTCATGGGCGACACTGCACCACCATTTTGTAGTGCCGCAGACATATCTGCAAGTTGATTGCTCATGTCACCATATTTGTATTCCAGCTTCTGATCCGCAGACGCCAAAGCCTCTTTAGACTCCGCCTGCTCATACTCTTCCATGGTAGACTGAAGACTCTCCATCATCTCCTGAAGCTGTGCCTGTTGCTGTGGTGTCAGCTCCTGATTTGCAAGCTGCTTAAGCTCCTCTAAAACCTCCTGCACCTCTTCTTCCTTGACATCGGCCTCCTTTTTCACCTCATGAAGTTCCTTGGCCTGCTGCCGCACAGCTGAAGGCACAAAAACAAGGCCCACCATCACCATAAGTAGCCCCAAAGTCACTAACAGACTTTTCCCGGAAGGCATAAGCGGAATCCGAATTTTATCTTTCTCTTCCTTCAGACATCTCATTGCATCAAAGCGCTGAAACGCCACCAACTCGCCCTCTGCGTTCAGATTTTCATAGGCTGTAATAATGCGCTCCTGAAATCCGAAGCCATCCATCTTTAGAGCTGCCTGCTCCATGCTATGACGCTTTACATAGGCCACCACCGCAGCCGTCGACACCGCCAAAAGACAGGCCAGAACCATATACACATTCGCATAATATAAAGGCACAATAAGGGAAAGCACCTGAAAAACAATACCCACACAGGCACCAACTCCTAAACTTAGCACTAATTTTTCCATAAAACCTGCAAGATTCATCCGCCGCTTACAGGCCCTGATTATTTCCAGAAATTCCTTCTGTTCCATGAACTACCTACTCTTTCTTGCGCTTTGTGCCTCCGATGGCATTCATGGGATTCATTTTCCACGCTGCCAAAAGCATAAACAAAAAGGACAACGCCAAAATACATATTGCAGACAGAATCATCCAAGTCTTACCCTGTGTCAGATAATAGGTAATAATTCCTACATCCTGCCTGGAAAATGATGTTGATTCAGTCAGCGTTTCACCTGTCATAATCCAAGAAAAGAACTCCAGGAAAAACATGGTAGGATTCCCTAACAAAAGCAACATACTTTCACCCATATTGCCATAACCAAAAATGGATGAGATAAACATAGGTACATAGGTCACTCCATAAATAACAAAATAAACTGCAAAAGACATAATCACTGCCGCAATACTCTTTCTACATAGGGTGGAACACAAAATTCCCACACTTCCGGTAAACACAGACAGCAAAATAATTGCCAGCACATAATAAAGCAGGTTAAGCCAGCTAAGACCACCCACCACAAAGGACAAAGCCATAATCGGCGTGCTGGCCACTACATAAAACAAAATTCTGATTACCGCAGAAACTACTTTTCCAAACACAATGGAAAACGGAGACATACAAGTGGTCATCATAATATCAAAAGTCTGCCTTTCCTTTTCACCGGCAACAGAAGAAGCCGTAATAATAGGCACAATCAAAGCCACAATACACACCTGTACCACCGCCACAATGGGGAATAAATACACCAGATACCCATAAATATTATTGGTATTATAGTAAAAATAACTGGTCTCCTCCTGAATAATCAAAAGTCCCAACAAAAACGCCAAGGTCAAAACCGCCTCATAGGCAAAAAGTCCCCAGCTAAGACGCATACTACGGGCTGCTACCTGCAAATCTTTTTTAACTATTGGATTTAATCGCATTTTCATTCTGCAACACCTCCTGTCAACTGCATAAACAGCGACTCCAGATTACCCTCTTCCTTGTTAAATCCGGTGACAATCACCTTGTTTTGGATCAAATACCCAATCAATGCACAAAGCTGTTCATCCGTACCGTTATGATTAATGATAATCTCATCCTCTCTGACAGACTCCACTACAACACCTGCCTGTTCCTTCATCATACGAACCACAGGCTCCATCTCGGAGGCCACATGAACATGAATGCGCTTGTCGTTGCTCAGCTTCTGCATAATATCTTCAATTCGTCCCGCTGTTACAAGCTGCCCACGATTCATGATGCCGATGCTGGTACACATCTCGGAAAGCTCCGACAGAATATGAGAACTGATGATAATGGTTTTACCCATAGAGTGCAGGTTCTTAAGAAGCTCCTTCATCTCCACTCTAGCCCTTGGATCCAGGCCGGAATTAGGCTCGTCCAGAATCAAAAGCTTGGGATTGTGAAGCAATGCTCTGGCCACGCAAAGACGCTGCTTCATGCCTCTGGAAAGGGTATCCACATAAAATTCCTTCTTGTCCGTAAGATTTACCAACTCCAACAAATCATCAGAAAGCTTGGCAATCTCACGAGACGTCATTCTATACATGGAACCATACATATCCATGTACTCTTTTACCTTCAAATTGTCATATACGCCAAAGAAATCAGGCACATAGCCAATCATTCTCTTCATTTCATTACTGCCCACGGCAGCCGTTGTATTACCTATCTGTACAGAGCCCGAGGTTGCTCTCAGAAGTCCACACACAATGCGGATGGTAGTTGTTTTACCTGCACCGTTGGGTCCCACGAAGCCAAACAAATCACCCTCAGGGATATTGAGTGTCAAATGATTTACCGCTGTAAAGGAGCCGTAATTTTTAGTCAAATCTCTGATATGTAACATCTTACACCTCCTACTGAATCGTGTAGAGGCAACCATAGGATACCTCACTACAGTCATCATCCACCGCATTTGCCCAATCTGCAGTCACACCACAAACAACTATGTCATCTGTTCCACTCTGAGGCGTGACTTCCATAAGTCCTACGCCCAATGCCGCCAATGCCGCAATTTCCTCTGCATCCCGGTTATCATACTCCAGACGCAAAAAGTCATAGAAATAACTATTACGCATATTATTACTCTGTGAAGTGTAATAAATAGGAGCTTGATATCCCAAAGAACAGCTTCCTCCTGCGGGGAGATTTTCATAAACATAAAATGTATCACCTATATCTACCACAAAAAAGAGAAAATCTTTGTCTGTATTGTTGGTAATCTCTCCTCTGACACTGCTTCCCCAATCAGCGCTTATCTGCGCACAATCAATGCTGCCGGGATCCTGATCGCTTCCTGCATCCTTTCCCGCATAGAAAAAGCAGTCTTCAAAAGCTTTCGACGGTTTAATTCCAAAAGAAAAGTTGCCACCTTCATTCTGCATACGATGATAGTACACATCATTATTTGTACTACCGATATAATTATAATTCTGATTCATCATGGGACCCACATAATCATATCCTTCTGCAAGTCGCAGGTTCCACTCCTTAAATTCCGCATCATAGCAATACATAAATGTCTTTGTCTGCTTTCTTGCATCCACATCCTGAGCCGTCACAGAATACACTTTTGTACTTACCACCTCAAAACCTCTTCCCGCAAAAAAGATGATAATAATACCCAAAAATGCGGTTACAGGCACTGTAAGCCAGTACCATTCTCTCTTTTTAGCAGCCCGTAAAATCAGATACAAAATCGGGCCCACAAAAATAACATATAGAATAACAATGAATTTCAATACACCAAAACTCAACCTGCTTCCGCTATTGCCCATAATGCCCAACATAGAACGCATAGTATACATCTGGTCATAACTGTTCATTGCATAATTTGTGTTGTTATATCTGGCATTTGCTGCGCTGGTCATCTCATCAACTACATTAAACACATAATCTTCACGGGCATAATAATCTACATAAATACTATTCCCTGCTTCTCCCAGCTCAACCAGGGAATAGGGTAAAATTCCAACTGCACCGTCGCCCACGGGAGAACTCAGACCATGACTGAAATAACTTTCATAAAATGTACTGTTCGTAGTATAAAGTTGTGCCAGCGTCAACTGACTGATATCTATTTCCTGAGAACCGTACGTTCCATTTCCGGCATATCCGTCTCCGGACCCTATGGTATCCAAAATCTGAACCTCCGGAATACAATCCGCCAGTCCGCTCCAGACATCCTCTGCATAAGTACCCGTTCCAACAATCAACACGCCACCGTCATTTACCCACTGCATGACAGCTGCAAGCTCATCATCTGTCAATATATCTGTATTATATTTATCAATGACCAGAATGGTCAATGCGTCTAATGCGTCCACAAGATTGTCCTGTTTTAACTCCTCCAGCTTAATGGGGAACTGGCCGCTTTTATAGTATATGGTATTTCCGCCCATATCCAGATAGGTCAATGCGGAATAGTCGTCACTTAATATACCCATGGACAGACATTCCATCTGTTCCAAAAGCAATTTACTAAAGGTTCTGGTCTCAAGCACCTTGGACTTTTTGTCCAAAACCTGTATCTTCACACTGCCACTACCTGAAGCATCGCTGGCACCTTTGGGAATCTTTACCACAAACTGCTTCTCACTGCCCTGAGGCAAAGTCAAAACAGTGTCATAAGCTGTAGGCACAAGATAATCTTCATCTGCCACAACACGCACGATACCCTCCCAGTCAGCCCCCTGATTCTCCACAGACACACTGATATTGTAGGTATTTTCATCCGCTCCCGCAACCTTTGCATCAATCTCAAAGGTATCGCTATCAACAGCATCCTGTTCCATGGCCCGCACATCCACTTTACCTGCCGGACTCATACCTGCCAAAGCTGTCACCATAAGCAGTGCTGCCAATATCCTCTTTGCTTTTTTGCCCTTATTTATCATCTTCCATACCATTTCCTTTCATAGCCTAAAACCCATAAAAACACTATAACAGATAATAAAATGCGGTGCAATAAAACACACTTTAACTTAATAAATTCTTAAACCATATTCATAATTATGCAATAAAACCGGGTGTGAGATAATCCCACACCCGGCTTTCAATCTGACTTATTTAAACAATGTATTCAAAAGACCACGTTTCAAAATCTGCGCACCGGTATTTATCAGTGCATTTTCAATCTTATTCTTACGACGCTCTGCGGCCTTTTCCTTCTTAGCCTCTTCCTGCTCTTTTTTCTTCTGGGCAGCCGCCTCTTCCTTTTCCTTGCGCTTACGTTCCGCCTCTTCCTCTTTCTGCTTCTGCTTTAATGCAGCAGCTTCTTCCTTGGCTCTAAGCTTTGCCTCTGCTGCCGCATCCTTAGCTTTCTGAGCCTCAAATTCAGCACGCTCTTTCTCAAGCTGAGCACGCTCCGCATCAAGCTTTGCCTGCTCCGCCTCCTTCTCACGCTTCTCCATCAAAATCTCATAAGCGCTGTCATTATCCACAGCAATATCATATTTATTCATACCATCCCTGGACATCAGGTTCTGTCTGGTCGCCTCTGCGGCCGGTGCCATCAGACTCTGAGGACAGATGATGGAAGTACGCTGCACGATGGTAGGCACACCATCGGGGTCAAGGAATGAGGTAAGCGCCTCACCAACACCCAGCTCCATGATAACATCCTCAGTTTTTAAATTAGGATTCTCACGGAAGGACTGTGCCGCAATTCTTACTGCCTTCTGCTCAGAAGGAGTATATGCTCTCAGCGCATGCTGTACTCTATTAGACAACTGTGCCAAAACTTCATCAGGGATATCTCCGGGGCTCTGGGTTACAAAATAGATCCCAACACCCTTGGAACGCACAAGCTTTACCACCTGCTCAATCTTCTGCACCAGCACCTTAGGCGCATCGGAGAACAGCATATGTGCCTCATCAAAGAAAAACACCAGCTTAGGCTTATCCAAATCTCCCGCCTCAGGCAGTCTCTCAAAAAGCTCTGCCATCATCCAAAGTAAGAAGCTTGCGTACAAAGTAGGATTCTGAACCAGCTTCACGCAGTTCAAAATATTTACCATTCCCTTTCCGTACACATCCGTACGAATCCAGTCAAAAATATCCAGTGCCGGCTCGCCAAAGAACAAGTCTCCTCCCTGATTCTCCAAGGGAAGTAACGCACGGATAATGCCGCCCAGAGACTGGGTTGACATATTACCATAATCCAGCACATAGTCTTCCTTATGCTCGGACACATAGTTTACCATGATGCGCAGATCCTTCAAATCCGTAAGCATAAGGCCCTTATCATCCGCAATGCGGAAAATAATATTCAGAACACCTTCCTGTGCTTCTGTAAGTCCAAGAATTCTGGACAAAATATCCGGCCCCATATCAGAAATGGTTGTACGGACAGGATGACCACCCTCTTGATAAATATCCCAAAAACACACAGGATATGCCTTATAGGAAAATACATCTCTAAGTCCAAACTTATCAATACGCTTTTCCATGCTCTCTGACTGCGTTCCGTGCTCTGCCATACCGGATACATCACCCTTTACATCACACATAAATACAGGAACACCTGCATCCGAAAAAGACTCTGCCATCGTCTTCATGGTAATGGTTTTACCTGTACCGCTGGCACCCGCAATTAAACCATGCCTGTTGGACATGTTAAGTTGCATATATACACGCTGTCCTTCTGCAAGTCCCATGTAAATCTGACCGTCTGTAAACATTTTTCCCTCGTTTCTGCGCCGAAGGCGCTCATTTGTTGTGATTGGGTTCTTTTCTACGGGAGGTCCAACTCTCCATCGATTGTGCAATATATATTCTTCACGGTCACGCTCTCGCTCCGTGAAAAAGCGCAACGGTACATAAGCTTATGACCGGATAAATCCGGCCACAAGCTAAGTACCGGCGTTTTTCAAGGGACCGTGCCAGAACATATATCACACAATCGATTGCATACTTGCATCTCCCGTAGAAAAAAACTAATTAAATCATTTTCTACTCTTCTTCCAGAAGTTCGCCGTCGAAGGAGATTTCCAGGTTGGCGTTTTCAGCCATAGCTTCGAGGCACATGTCTTTGATGGCTGAGCCGTAACCGGGAAGATCCTGGGCGAAATCTGTGTAGCCCTCAAAATCGAGTTCAGTGGACTCGCTGATATCTGTCAGCACATCGTACAAAGCATCAAGGTTACGACCATAGTAGGAAGGGCAGTCCAGCGCTTCCTGCACTTTGTCGTGAAAAGCTTCCTTGTCTCTGACATTGGTTAAATCAATTGTAATCTGCATTGTTATTCTCCTACTCGATTCACATAATATAAACTGCTACAATCACTCATACAGGAGCGTAAAACTCTCATAATGATCTTCGGTATAGTAAATCAATCCATCGTTTGAATAGACAATACGCTTGGCACCGCGGCTCTTTGCCCCCAAGGTATCAATATCGCACTCTCTGTAGGTACGGCCGTCCGCCTTAGGCAAAAGCCCTTCACGGTTACCAAATTTGTCACCACCGATACATTTTCCCGGTGCATAAGGCTCCAACGAGCCGCCTTCCCAACCAAGCTCACGGGCTTCATTCTTAGTGATAAAGTTACCGGGAAGTTCACCGTAGGTTTCCAGATACAAAGCTACGTCCTCACAGGTAGTATAACTGCCATCCGGATCAATCAGTTCGGCTACACTGCTCTCCGGCTGCGTAGCTACAATAATACTTGTGGGTCCGTCTCCACCACCAATGACACCATCTGCCTCATAGGTAGTATACGTCAGATAACTGCAACCGGTGCACATCACCAGTGCAAAAATCATCAACCATGAAGCTATGTATTTTTTCAGGTTCTTCATTTCGTAATCCTTCCCAAGTCTTACGCCTCATCATACAGCTTCTGAATAAACTCCTTCACCTGAATGTTATTCTCAGGAGTAGTATTCTCCAAAGTAGCATGAATAAAGGGCTTTCTGGTCTTCATAAACTTGATTACGGAAGTATAATCCATCTGTCCCAGACCTGCACCCACAGATACAAGCTTGCCATCCTCAACCACGAAATCCTTCAAATGAACCATAGCCACATCGGGACCAAGCAGCTCAATCGCCTCATCCACGATTGCCACCTGATCCTGATAGTTGCAGATATCCAAAAGATTTACAGGATCTAAGATAATCTGCAGATTGGGAGAATTAATCTCATCAAGCACACGTCTTGCTCTCTTGGGGTTACATACAATATGCTTCCAAACAGGCTCAATCGCCATTACAACTCCCATCTGCTCCGCATATTTTACCACAGGACGCAGATTGGTAATGAAAGTCTGTAACGCCTCCTCACCGTGACACTCAGGCACATGGGTATAGGTCTCATTGGGAGCACCGGTCTCTGTACCTACCACTCCGCATCCAAGCCATGATGCAAAACGGATATGTGCCATGTAACGGTGGGTAATCTGCGCCAGCTTCTCGGGATTGGGATTGGCCAGATTTAAGTAACAGCCAAGCACCGCAATATCTACATTGTTCTTGGCAAATACATTCTTAAGATACATTGCAAGACCCGGTGTCAGCGCCTCATCAGTGGTGGGGAACTCATCAATCACCTTAGCAAGTGCCAGATGTCCACACTTAAATCCCAGCTGGCTTACATCTGCAATGCGCTCCTCAAAACAAAGCTTCTTTGTATCATGTAATCTGATTCCTAACTGCATCTTATTTTTCCTCCAATTCATCTACGCCGATAAATTCGTATGCCTCTCCTACCTGACCCTCAATCTTTACATTGTCCAGAGTCAGTCTTGCCACGTTACGGGCAAACAGTCCGCGCTTACTGCTCTTGTCAACGCCCTCAGACATTGCAGGCACATCACACTTTGCATCCTCAGCATAGCTGATGGAAATATTCTTCATATAAATTTCTTCAATCTTTGCCTCGGGCAGACCGTCAAAATAAGCCGCTGCCACATGACAGTTGGTACACTCCATATTCTCAAATACCATCTTCTTGATGGCAGGAGTCTTATCATCCACAGGATATACATCTCTGGACTGAACATACTGGGTCTTACCGTCGGGATCACAGAAGTAGAATGCATTAACAACTAACGGAGTCATTACATGATCCAGAGTCAAATTGCGGAAGGTGATGTTGCTAAGAATTGCATCCTTACCACGACCACGTCTTGTCTTGATACGAAGACCTCTGTCCGTGTGACGGAAAATACAATCTTCAACAGTCAGGTTCACAACGCCGCCTGCCATCTCACTACCCAGGGTAACTGCACCATGGCCATTTTCCATAAGACACTGTCTGATATGAATATCTTCGGAAGGAGTCTTATGCTTTTTACCCATATAAATCTTACCGCTCTTAACAGCGATACAGTCGTCACCCAAAGAGAACTTCACGCCCAGAATCTCCACATTCTTACAGGACTCGGGATCAAGACCGTCAGTGTTGGGAGAATCAGAAGGATTGAGTACATTCAAACCGATAAACTTCAAGTTATCACTAAAATAAGGATGTAGTGTCCATGAAGGGGAATTACAGAAGGTCACACCCTGCAAGGTCACATTTTTACATCCGCTGATAAAGAACAGACGGGGTCTGAACGCAATATTCATCACCTTGGGATTATGCCACCAATTTTCCTTGGATGCATTGCCGTTGATGGTTCCGCGACCGTAAATAATCACATCCTCCACACCGATACCGCAGATGATGCCGGAGAACATAGGAAGAGGATTTCCCTCCCAAGTACCCAGATTATATTCATCAGTCTCGTCATAACTCTCAATCATAGCCGGGAAAGTAGGGAACATGGTACGGTCGGTAAACGCCTTAAGCTCCGCCCCCTCTGCCAGCTCAATTCTGGTATGGCTCTTTAAAAACAGGCTGGTAATGCGATAGGTTCCTGCCGGAAAATATACTCTGCTATTCTCGGGACAAGCCATGATTGCAGACTGAATAAAATGCGTATCATCATGCTCGCCGTCACCCTTCGCACCAAACTTCTTTACATTCAAGGTTACAAATTCATACTCGGTCTTAAAGCTTACCTCTCCAAGCTTCTCGCCCTTTGCAGCAGTAGCCTCATCCACACACTCATAAACTTCAACATGCTGCTTGGAATCGGGAATCAAATCAAACAAAGATGTGATGGTCTTATCAGTCACACCATAAACTTCACCGTTTACGCATACCACATAGGGCTTCTTGGTAAAATGTCTGCCGCCGTCCACAATCTCAACAGTTGCGCTTCTGGCAGTGCTCATAACTAATTTCATATCCATAAATCTATTCTCCTTATACTCTGTTTTCGTATTTTTCAGCCAGCAGAATGTCTGCCTCGCAAGCCTGCAAAACAGCCGCCTTGAACATCTCTGCAAATTCACCTTCGGGCTTGCTATCCCCATAAAACTTATCCAGAGTCTTACGTACATTTTCCTTGAAAATATCACAAAGCTCTCTGTAATACTCATAAATCTCAGGACTCATATATTCAATGGTATGTATCCACATACAAGCAGCCTTTGCAGCCTTCTCAAAGCTGTAATCCGCCTGCAACATTTTATTCCATGCACGCATCTGCGCAATCAAATCAGGATATCCTTCCTTTTTGTTACACACAGTCTCATATGCCACATACACAGGATATGCCAGACCTGCTGCCGCCCAAACATCACCATCCACAGATGACAAATCAAAAACACCCTCCGCAGTTTTGGGCAAAGCCTTTAACTCATCCACAGCCTCCTTAGCAGCCTCTGCATTCTTATTTTGCACTGCCTCTAAGGCCTTCTGCAATTTCTCTTTCAAATCCATACTCATACCTCTCTTTTTGTTATTTGGATTCACTCTTTCATGCATCCTTCAAGCACACAATTTCTATATTAACATTATACAGATTTTACATGTGACAAGCAATAGTTTTTGGCTGTTTTCCACGCAAAAACCCCGCACAGCCCTTTCAGACTGTGCGGGGTTTAAATTCTTGTTATATTCTCTTACAGAGTTACACCCTGCTTGAAAATAGCCATATCATGGAAGCCTGCTTCCTCACTGCGTACCAGCTTACCGCTTGCAACCTCTACAACAAGATCAAACAATCTCTTCGTCTCATCGTTCATGTTGCTGTCCTCTACCAAAACACCTGCGTTAAAGTCAATCCAGTTGGACTTCTTACCTGCAAGTCTGGAGTTGGTCGCAATCTTCATGGTAGGCACGGGAGACGCAAAAGGAGTTCCACGGCCGGTGGTGAAGAGAACGATATGTGCGCCGGACGCTGCCAGTGCAGTTGCTGCAACCAGGTCATTACCGGGTGCGCTAAGAAGGTTCAAGCCGGGGGTCTTAACAACCTCACCGTACTCAAGAACGCCCTTAACCAGAGCGCTACCGGATTTCTGAGTACAGCCAAGAGACTTATCCTCAAGAGTGGAAATACCACCCTTCTTATTACCGGGAGAAGGATTCTCATAAATGGTCTGGTCATGACGCTTGAAGTAATTCTTGAAGTCATTGATCAGGCAAACAGTCTTATCAAAAAGCTCTTCATTTGCACAACGGTTCATCAGAATGGTCTCTGCACCGAACATCTCGGGAACCTCTGTCAAGATGGTGGTACCACCCTTGGAAATCAGAAGGTCGGAGAAACGTCCTACCAGAGGGTTAGCAGTGATACCGGACAGACCGTCACTACCGCCACACTTCATACCGATGATCAACTTGCTTACGCTGATGGGCTCACGCTTAAAGGTAGCCGCATAAGCAGCCAGCTCTTTGATAAGCTCAACAGAATCAACAATCTCATCATCATGCTCCTGAGATACCAAAAACTTCACGCGCTTGTCATCGTACTCGCCGATATAAGGCTTAAGTACGTCGATATTGCTGTTCTCGCATCCAAGACCAAGTACCAGCACACCGCCGGCATTGGGATGATTAATCAAGTCAGCCAGAATCTTTCTGGTATTCTCCTGGTCATCGCCCATCTGAGAACATCCGTAAGGATGAGGGAAGGTAATCACTTCACCAACACTCTCCATACCGTCTCTGTTGGCATCCAGCCACTTATTAGCCATCTTAACGATAGCCTCTGCTACATTGTTTACACAACCTACGGTAGGGATAACCCAGATGTCATTACGAACACCAACCTTACCGTCAGGACGATTGAATCCCATGAATGTTACATCTTCAGTGGTCTTCTCCTCAACAGGAGTAGGCTCATAGGTGTACTCGAGCAAATCGCCCAGAGCGGTCTTTACATTGTGTACATGAATCCAGCTTCCGGTTGTGATGGCTTCCTTTGCGTTACCGATACGATAACCGTACTTGATAACCTCGCCACCCTCAGGGATGTCACAAAGAGCCATCTTATGACCTGCAGGAATCTCTTCCTTGGCAGTGACGGAGATTGCTCCGCCTTCT
>JAZQLH010000054.1:0-2706 GCA_045542555.1 Acetatifactor sp.
ATCCAGCGCTGATAATCCGGGTCAAGTGCTTCACCATCCAATTCCGGAGCGGCATACACCGTCTCTGCACAATTCATGGAACCCGCACTCAACGCCAACAGAATCCCCTGATAACTTTCCAATTTTTCTTTTAAATTCAACTTCTTCATGAATGCATTTTGCGTCGGAACATGTCCGCCTGCTAGAATGATTGCATCCATCTCATCCAACCGTTCCAAAACAGCTTCATTTCTGTCATCACACATTTCAAACGAAGAGACACTCAAATCACTCAACTGAAAAGCTTCGTTAAAGCAATAGTACACACTGTCATTCATCACATAGTCATCCGGAGACGCACAGAACAGCAGCACCTTCGCATTCTCTTTCCAAAACGACTTTATTTTATCCAATTGACCGTTTTCCGCCATTAGTGTAGACGGTACCCATTTCCCTTCTTCCATAATGGAACCGCTGAGCGTGCTTGCCAATACTGCTTTCATAAACAGGTCCTCCTTTGGTACGTTACCAATACCTATTTTTCTAACTCCTCTGTCACAAACTCCTTCAACATACCCTTTAACTCTTTGCAAAATGCTTCGGGATCATCATATTGCGGTGCATGTCCGCAGCCATCAATCCATGCTGTTTTCTTCTCCGGTGCAGTAATCAAATTGCAATAATCCTCGGAATACTTTACCGGTGTAGTCCAATCATCCGCGCCCGATATAAAACCAACCGGTACTTGATATTCTAACCCAAAATTTCTTACCTTCGTAATTAGCAAAGAATCAAACAACTGCTTATTTAGTGCAAAGTACTCCCCCAAATTACCGATTTGTTTGGTAAACCACCGCAAATCATCCAGCCCCATATAAGGAGATGAGATTCCTGCCCAAATGGTATTTGCAGACTTTTCTGCCACATGATACTTTCCGGCATAAGTTCGTACACTCATTAAATTCAGCAAGCTTCCATTATCTAAATACTTTTGGTATGCTGCTTCCATTTCACTCGTATCATCCCCTTTGGCTTTTGCCTTTTTTAGTGCATCCTGATAACTATAGGTGTCGCTCTCCAAATCAATAAACTGACCCACACCAATATATGCCTGCACTTTATCCGGATTATCGAGTACATACTTGCTTCCTAACATGGTTCCATACGAATGTCCTACAATGATTATTTTATCTTTATCGAACCTCTCACAGGCATAGGCTACAAGTTCATCCAAATCGAACTGCGCCTGCTCAAACGTTACAGATTCGTTGTCCGGGTCACTCTTTCTATTACGGAAATACGTTCTGCCGCATCCTCTTTGATCCCAGTTAATCAGAGTATAATCATCGACAAGATACTTTTGGAACAAATGATTTACAAATGCATCCGAGCCGGCAGGTCCTCCATGTAGCCAGAGGATTACCGGATTGCTTACGTCCTCACCTCGAATCAGTAAGTACTGCTCCTGTCCTCCAAGGGTAACATAAATACGTTCATCCACTCCGTTTTCCGTGCAGATGCGGTTTGAATAATATGTAACCGTGCGCGCTGCAACGACAACAATAACTATGCTTGCCAAAAGCGCCATTAACAGAAGTGCTACTATCTTCATTATGTACCCCATTCTGCTCTTTTTCTTTAACACAATTGTGCTTCCTTTCTGCCCACAAATTAAAGTCAAATGTTTCCACCTATTCCTTTGAATCTTCTTGCAGCATCTCCCATAAGACTTCTTTTTGCTCTATCCCGAACAATAAAATCTTCCAAAGCGAATCTACCGCATAAGGTCCGTAGACCTGCATATACGAGATATGCATCTGTATCGCTCCCTGGAACAATAAATCATACTCTTCCCGTGAGACTTTTTCCTCACCAAAGTATCCTCTCAGAAAACTCTGTGCCAAATCGAAGCGGTAAGTCATCTCTTCCGTATCATGGTTGAAATCTACAAACTGCATGACAAACGGCCAGCCAAGGTCCAGATAACGGCTTCCAATACCCGCATCATCCAAATCGATGAATACAACCTCACCGTTTTGTCTTAACATTGTATTATGTGGACTGATATCGGTATGGACAAAGCACTGGTCAAGCAATCCAAAATCAGGAATTGCATCCAGAATCGCATCAAATTCTTTTACAAAGCTGTGCTTTCGGAACCAATCGTAAAAACGCTCTTTGCTCTGTGTAAAAGGCGATTCTACATCGTACCCAAGCAGGCTGTGCAGTTTTCTTGCTGCCTGACCAATCTTATATTCATCCTCCGGCGTTTCTTCCATTTCCCTTCCGTCGATGAATTCCATCAGATAAAACCAATACCCTTGCGCACTGATATAGTATTCTCCGTTCTTCGTCGGATAAAGCTTTGGAGCCATACCATGTTCATTCCCAAGAAACAGATGTGCCCGGACATTGCTCTTTATCGTATTTTCCGACACTCCGCAAGGTTGTCCTTTCAGAAGGTAATCCTGTGAATGTGTCTTGATTCTGAAAATAAGTCTTGCCGAGTCTTCATTGAACTGTTCGCCTATTTCGGGATTGTCCAGCTCCCAATGGTCTAAAACAGTAACTATCTGACTCCTATCCACTAACTCGGAACGTGTCGTCTGATTATTATACTCATCTCTCAGCTCTGAAAGATGATTTACAATATCAGTATTCCATGGGATCATCTGCGGGAGCTTTTCGCAGGGAAACGCATCGCACAAACCACAAAACCGCGCGCGG
>JAZQLH010000055.1:0-63859 GCA_045542555.1 Acetatifactor sp.
ATCACCGACATCAGAAAGCGCAATAAAGTCACCGAAGGAAGACATTCTGTCCGCACCTCTTGCTCTTGCGTAAGCACATGCCAAAGGAGAAAGCTCTCCCAAATCATCTACCCAGTAAATCTTAGCCAGAGTATCATCCAGAGGAAGACCTACTGCCGCACCTGCGGGGGATACATGCTTAAAGGAAGTTGCTGCGGGAAGACCTGTAGCCTCCTTAAGCTCCTTAACAAGCTGCCAGCCATTGAAAGCATCCAGGAAGTTGATGTAGCCGGGCTTACCGTTCAGTACGGTTACAGGAAGCTCACTGCCATCCTCCATAAAAATACGGGAAGGCTTCTGATTAGGGTTACAACCATATTTCAATTCGATTTCGTTCATGATAATTTTCTCCTTTATACGTGTATTATAACTAATTAAGCATTTTTGTTAACAATTTTGGTGCGATACTCACCGGTAGCAATGTCAATATAACGCACAAACAAGGAAACCTTATTATCCTCGTTCAAGCTGTTCCAAAGCATGTCAGTAAATGCATCCATATCATCCGGAATCTCTACTTCCTTGGGCTCGCCATAGAAGCTGGGAAGGGGATCGCCGTCATGCATATAAGTATGAATAAATCTTCCCTCGCCCGCCTTAGGATTGTCATAGGTAAAGGTATAACGGTTGCAACAATCAGGATCCCCGTTATTGCTCTTTAAAATAGACATTGCATACGCAAAATTACCGTCTTCCACATGCATTACACCGGAAATACGAGGGGTGTAATTGGGAGCATCATGCTCATACTTACGGATTCTCAAAGACTGCTCAAAGCTCTTGCCCTCGCTCATACCATCATAGATAGTATCGGTCTGGTCACCATTGGTAACGATGGTGTCCTTACCAAGCACGCGCACAGGCGCATAAATAATCAGGCTGGGGTCTTCCAACTTGGAAGGGTCATAAGCCTCTGTACGAATGCCCTCACCCTCAGTTACAAATACACGGTTACGGCTGTTGGAGCTTCTGCCCATGATAAAATATGCTGTCACAGCACTCTTACCGTCAGCACTCCGTCCTATAACAATTCCTCTTCCGGGATATGCGTTTCCTTTTAATTCCTGTTCCATAGATACCATAATTTTCATTCCTCCTAAGTTGTTTTCGTATATTTTTCCTCAAACTCTCGTCTGGGTAATGGTTGATCAAAATAATATCCCTGCACGTAATGCACCTTCATGCCCTGAAGCACAATGTATTGGGCTTCATTTTCAACGCCCTCCACACAGATGTCCACACCGATGGTATCTGCAAGCTCTGCCACCATTTTCACATAGGACTGTGAATATGCATCATCCGCCAGACTACGGACAAAATTCTGATTCATCTTAATGACATCAAGCGGAATTTCTCTGATATGATTGATAGAGGAATAGCCCGTGCCGAAATCATCCAGCACAATACCTACTCCCATTGCCTTAAGACTGCCTAAAATTCCCTTCATCCGATCCATATCATTGATGGCCAGACCTTCTGTCACCTCAAGCAAGAGGTTTCCGGGACTAAAGCCGGTCTCTTTCAAAGCACCATCCACCTGCTCCACAATGTCGTTTTGCAAAAGTTGCTCCACAGAGAGATTCACCGTAACCTTAAAATCAGGATGTCCTTCTTCATTCCAAAGCTTGCCGTACCTGCAGGCCTCCAAAAGCACATAATTACCAATAGGATTAATCAAGCCCAAATATTCTGCCACCGGTATAAATTCCGCTGGTGCCATAAAGCCAAGCTTTGAACTGTTCCAGCGAAGCAATGCCTCCGCTCCCACACACTCCGGTTCTGCCTTCGTGATATCAATAATCGGCTGAAAATACACCTCAAATTCCCTGCAACCGTCCGCCGCAGCCTGTCGCATATTGGACTCCATATCGAGTTCATTGCCCGTTTCAGGGATAATGCCGTCATTATATCTGGCCAGACTGTTCTTGCCGCCTTTCTTGGCCTTATACATGGCGATATCTGCTTTCTTAACCAGCTCTTCCACCGTCTCTCCCGAATCGGGGAAGGTTACAATACCCATACTGGCAGTACAGTAATAATCCTCATCCTTCAGATACCATGGCGTATTAAATATCTCATGGACATCCTCCATGATTCTGTCAATCTGCTTATAATACTCCGGCGAAATAATCACCACAAACTCGTCTCCACCCAGACGGTAACAACTTCCTTCCAGGCCTTCCACCCGTTGCAGCGCATTGGAAATTGACTGCAACAGGATATCTCCGTACTGATGCCCCAATCCGTCATTTACCTGCTTGAAATCATCCAAATCAAGGTAAAGAATGGCACCGATTTCTCCCGTTCTCTTGGCCGCCTGAATCTGTGCCGCCAAGTCCTTTTCACAGCACATGCGGTTATAAAGTCCTGTAAGGAAATCTGTGTACGCCTGTTGCTCCACTTTTCTCTGGGACAGTTTTCTATCGGTTATGTCATAGAAGGAAAACAGGGTAACAGGCTTTCCGTCCACCCATGTGATCTCCTTGTAAATCATTTCATACCAACGGGCTCTGTCCTCATGGAACACCTCTGCTGTTCCCGTCTCTTTACTCTTTTGCAGGCCCTGCTCCACCAGTCCGCCAAAACTGTCGTTTTGCAACTCCACCGCAAAGGTATTGCGAAGTCTTCTGTTGGCAAAAAGCATATTGCCCGTACGCTTATCCGTCACATAAATTGCACAGCCCACATTGTCAAGCACTGCCTCCAGCACCGCATAAGAGCCTGCTATTGAATTTTTCTGAATACGCTTAGTTAAAATACTCTGTAAAATTTTTACTGCATCCGCCGTAAACTTAACCTCTGTAGCCTCCCAGTTATGGCGCATACTGCGATAATCTACGGACAATACCATACTGCTGCCATTCTCCTGACGCAGCACCGGAAAAATCATAATCGCAGACAACCCGTAATGATTAGCCTCCCAACGATGCTCTCCGGGAATTCCATCGGTAGAATATACCTGCGGTTTGTCCGTGCGAAGCATTGTGCAGATGTCAAGTCCTTCTTTTTTGATAAAAGGAGGCATCACTCCCACATTGCACCAATGAGCCAGCACATCCATGGTGGTATCGTCACTGTTTAACTGGTACAGCTCAACGGACTCTGCCTGCAACTGACGCCCCAGAATATTCAGCCAGTTGTGCGTAATGTCCTCTATTGGTGCATCATTATCCAAAAGCTGTACAATTCCTGTTGTAGCCTCGATGCGCTGAAGTGTTCTACCCATCTCCTGCTGCTGCGACAAACTTTGACTGCGCTCAATCTGGGCATCGCGACAGGACACTTTATTGGCATATAACGCCGTACATGTATCACGCACCAAATCCGCCGCCTGCACAAAGGCTACCTCATCGCGTCCGCTACAATCAAACATCATCCAATATAAAACTACCTTGCCTTCCAGACGGATGGATACAGCTGCCAGCCTTCCTCCGGGAAAACGTTCAATGGCAGTATCCTCCAAAGAACCTTCCTCAACACGTTCCAACGCTCTCTGGGCATAGGGCGACATCTGTAATGACCGAAGCTCGTCGCGGGATAAGGATTCAAAAACACCTGCTCCTGTCCCGGACATTTCTGTCACGGCTTCACCCCTGGCATTCATGCAATATGCGTACAAACCTGCAACCTTACAGAACTCATCCTGTATAAGCTGCAGTTCCTCACGATTTATCAATTCCTGATATGTTACATTCTGCACAATTGGCCTCCAAACACTGAAATCTCTGCCACAGGGCGAGATTCAGGCATTATTATAAACATATTACCACATTTAGGAAGGATTGTACAATCATTAATATCACTAAAAAAACAATTTTAACGCCTGATTTTTATTATAATTTTAGAATTTCCTAATTTCTCTTTCATTGACTTTCCACTTAAAAGTCATTATAGTAATCGTATATGAAACTGGAAAGGTGGTTTACTTATGCCTCTTATGGACGAATTCCGCGAAGAACGGGAAGCAATCAAACACGGTACTCCTGCTGAAAAGTACCAATATTTCAAAGATTATTATCGCACGCCTTTGATAATTGCCGTAATTGCACTTATTATTGTCGGCTCCTTTATATATCAATATGTCGCTCACAAGGAAACAGCCTTTTATGCCCTGATGCTTAATTGCTCTGCTTATCCTGAAAACGACTGGTTTTTGGAGGGATATGCCGACAAAGTCTCTATCTCTCTTGACGACTATGAAATCACCTTGGATTCCGCTGTGTATCTGGATTTGGATTCCACCTTCGAAGACTCACAGATTGCCTCACAAAAGATTGCTACCTACAGCGGTGCAGGTCATGTGGACGTTATGATGGGGGGCGGTGATGAATTTGCATACTATGCCAACAACGTCACCTTTAAAGACCTTCGAGATATTTTGACCGAGGAACAGCTTGCCAAATACGAACCCTATTTCTATTACTTTGATGAAGCAATTTTGGAGAAAATCAGCGAGGATGTCATGGTTGCAGGTGATACGTCCGAATTATCCTTTCCCGACCCCAGGGACCCTGATTCCATGGAACGCCCTGTTCCCGTGGCAATCTATATAGATAGCAGCAAGAAGTTAAATGAAGCATATTATTTCAAAAACGCAGAAGATGGGATTGCAATTGGCGTTTTTGCCAACGCACCCCATCCTGAGAACGTACAAGCCTTTATTGATTATTTGATGTCTGAATAAGCAATTCTTTCAGCAGTTTGGACACATGTGTTGGATCTGCCTTGCCACCGGTAGCCTTCATGGTCTGCCCTACAAGGAAACCTACCGCTCTTTCTTTACCATTGTGATAATCTTCGACAGATTTGGGGTTTTCTGCAATGACCCGTTCTATGGTCTTGCAAAGAGCCCCTTCGTCATTTACCATTTTAAGGCCCTTTTCTTCCACATAGGCCACAGGGTCAGTGTCTGTTTCAAACATCACCTCAAACACTTCCTTTGCCACCGTAGAATTAATAACCTGTCTTTGCGTCAAATCAATGAGAGCAGCCAGATTTTTAGGTGAAAATCCTATATCCTCCGGTTCAAGCTCTCTCTCCTTTATAATTCTCAAAGTCTCTGTCATCAGCCAGTTTGAAACCTTCTTGGCCGGTGCGCCCAGTAAAACTGTGGCTTCAAAAATATCTGCCAGATGCTTAGACTCTGTAATCAACCGAATATCGTAGTCCGGAATATCATAAGTCTCCCGATACCGTTTCATTTTGGTCTCGCGAAACTCCGGCAAAGCATTCTTTATCCGCTCCACCCATTCTTCGCTAATATACAAAGGTCCAAGGTCCGGCTCCGGGAAATAACGATAATCCTTTGCATCCTCCTTAGAACGCATAGAAAATGACAGGTCTTTATCTTCGTCCCAACGTCTGGTCTCCTGCACCACTTCTTTTCCCGATTCAAGTAATTCAATCTGACGTTCCCTCTCTGCTGCAATAGCCCGGGTAATAGAACGAAATGAGCCCAGATTCTTCATCTCTGTGCGAGTACCGGGTATTTTGCTACCCGCCTCTTTCACAGACAAATTTACATCCACCCTCATGGAACCTTCCTGAATCTTACAATCAGATGCTCCAATATACTGAATCCGCATGCGAAGCTTTTCCAGAAAAGCAATCACTTCCTTTGCATTACCCATATCGGGCTCTGTCACAATTTCAATCAAGGGCACCCCTGCCCGGTTATAATCCACTAAAGAATTACCTTCTTCATCATGAATCAGCTTCCCTGCATCCTCCTCCATGTGAATTTCGTGGATACGGATTTGCTTGGACACCTCCCCATCTATTTCAATCTCTATATGTCCGTCCCTGCAAATAGGTCGATACAGCTGAGAAATCTGATAGTTTTGAGGATTATCCGGATAAAAATAGTTTTTTCTGTCAAAGGCACAATAAGGCATGATATCACAATTCACAGCCAGTCCCACTGCCATAGCATATTCCACCACCTGACGATTCAACACAGGAAGTGTTCCGGGCATACCCATGCACACCGAACAGGTATGGGTATTAGGTGTACCTCCGAAAGCGGTAGAACACCCACAGAAAATTTTTGTCTTTGTGGCCAGCTCCACATGAACTTCCAGGCCGATGACGGTTTCATATTGTTTAGTCATTGCGCATCCTCTCCTGTTCGTAAGTGTAAGCCGCCTGAATCAGTTTCTTTTCCTGAAAGGCCTTAGCCATAAGCTGAACCCCTATGGGCAATCCTGCTGCGTCCTCACCACAGGGCAGACTGATGGCCGGAAATCCTGTCAGATTAGCCGAAACCGTATATACATCCGCCGGATACATCCTAAGCGGGTGTCCCAGACTTTCCCCCAGTTTGGGTGCTGTTGTAGGTGAAACCGGGCTTAAGATAATATCGTACTTTTCAAATGCTTCCTCAAAGGCCTGTTTAATCAGAGCTCTCACCTTCAAAGCCTGCAAATAGTAATCCTCGTAATAGCCTGCACTGAGCACAAAAGTCCCCAGCATAATACGGCGTTTTACCTCCGCCCCAAAGCCCTTGGAACGGGTGGTTTTATATAGTGTGTGTAAGTCTGTCGCATCCTCACTGCGCCAGCCGTACCTGACACCGTCATAACGCTCCAGATTAGAGCTTGCCTCCGCAGAAGCAATGGTGTAATAAGCAGGGACCGCATACTCCGCAAGCTTCAAATTGAATTTCTCAACAATCGCTCCTCTTGCGGCCAGCACCTCTGCCGCTTTCAAAACTGCAGCTGCAACCTCCGGCTTCAAAATGCTGTCAAAATAGTTGGACGGAATGCCAATTCGCATCCCTTTTACATCATCTATAAGCGCACTGCAAAAATCCGTATCCCCACGTTGTACAGAAGTAGCATCCTTTGCATCGTACGCACAGATAACCTCCATCATGGCCGCACAGTCCCGCACATCCTTGGTAATAGGGCCTATTTGGTCAAGGGACGAACCATGGGCAATCAATCCATAACGTGACACGCTCCCGTAGGTCGGCTTCATGCCTACCACACCACAGTGGGATGCAGGCTGACGAATTGAGCCTCCCGTATCACTTCCCAAGGACATAAAACATGCCCCCGATGCCACCGCAGCCGCAGAACCACCGGAGGAACCACCGGGAACACAATCCATATTCTGCGGATTTTTCACTGCACCAAAATAGGAGGTCTCAGAAGTGCTTCCCATGGCAAACTCGTCCATATTGGTCTTGCCGATAAGCACTGCGCCGGCCTCCTTAAGCCTTTCCACAGCATCTGCACTGTAAAAGGGAATATAGTTTTCCAAAATTTTGGAGCCGCAGGTTGTAAGAATTCCCTTGGTGCAGAGATTGTCCTTTACCGCAAAGGGTACACCTGCAAGGGGACCCGTAAGCTCCCCTGCATCAATCTGTTTTTGCACCTGCTTGGCCCTCTTAAGAGCAGCTTCTTTCGTAAGGGTAATATAACAGTTTAGCTCCCTCGTCTCTTCGATACGCTGAAACACCGCCTCCACTGCTTCTGCAACCATTATCTCACCCTGTTTGATTTTCTCCGACAATTCAACTGCCGTACAATCGCAAACCTGCATATCCATTCCTCTTATGCCTCGTCAATGGTGCGAGGAACAACAAACATCTTATTTTTCTGCTCAGGCGCACCTGCAAGCAGCTGTTCCAAACAGTCTGCACCTGTTACAACATCATCCCTGAACACATTCTGCACCGGATTTACATGAATCAGAGGCTCCACACCATCCGTATCAAGCTCCTTTAGCTTGTCCACATAGGCAAGCATCCCTCTCATATCGTCTTTCGCCTGCCGTTTTTCATCCTCCGTCAGCTCCAACTGTGCCAGCACACCCACATGCTCAATGGCATACTCTAACATTCCACTTCTCCTTCAAACACAGTGACCGCAGGGCCTGTCATAAACACCAGATTCTTCTCTCTGTCCCACTCAATTTCAATTTGACCACCCAACACGTTCACCGTCACCAACTCATCAGTCAAACCATTCAACACGCATGCAACAGCTGTTGCACAGCATCCGGTTCCGCATGCAAGGGTCTCGCCTGTTCCTCTCTCCCACACACGCATAAACACATTCTGTCTGTCCAGAATCTCAACAAATTCTGTATTGGTACGGCGGGGAAAACGCTCATGATTTTCAAAATAAGGACCTACTTTTTCAATCTGCAAATCCTTCACGCCATCCATAAATACAACTGCATGAGGATTTCCCATGGACACACAGGTCATGCGGTATTCCTCGCCGTTTACGTTGATAGGTTCATCAACTGCCTTATCCCCCTCTGCCACAACAGGCACCAAAGAAGGCTCAAGGATAGGACTTCCCATATTCACACGCACCTTGGTCACCTGACCACGCTCAGTTTCTGTTTTACCCTCAACAGTCAAATCAAGATACTTTACCTGACCGCCACTGACAATGGTAATATGCTCAGAGTCCGTAAGGCCCTTATCATATACAAACTTTGCAACACAACGAATACCGTTTCCGCACATCTCGGAGCGGCTGCCGTCTGCATTGTACATCTCCATTTCAAAATCAGCTTCCTTGGCAGGATTAATAAAAATCACGCCATCTCCGCCAATACCGAAATGTCTGTCACTAAGTTTTCTTACAATCTCAGGCTTGTCCTTTGTAGCTATCTTTTCCACAAAGCCATTCACATAAACATAATCATTTCCACAACCCTGCATTTTTGTAAATTTCATATCTATTCCCCTTTTATCTATTGTTCTATTATCAATATTTGAAGAATAACAATTCCACCTTGTCATTGTCAAGATTTTAGAATCATTTCGTTGCATATTCTTATGCGTCTGCTCATATCCTTTACAAAGACATCGCCCTACAAAGGGCCAGGGAGTATATACATGAGCGCAAAGACCAAAATCGTAGTACTTCACATGAAGGAATTAATTTATACAGGCATCTTCGCAGCGCTGGGCATTTTATTTGTCGTGCTGCTCATTATCATGTTTCTGCCTGACAAGGACCAGACCGACAATTCAGATTCCTCCACACCTCCGTCCACATATGAAGAAAGTCCCTCTGAAAGCACAGTCGGCGTATCCTCAGATTCCCTTTACATACCCGGTATTTACACCACCGAGCTGGTACTTGGCGACCAGACAATTGATGTGGAAGTCATTGTAGGCCAGGAAGCCATCTCTTCCATTCGTCTGGTTGATTTAAGCGAATCCGTCACTACCATGTACCCGCTTTTGGAACCCACACTGGAGTCCATCTGCGAACAGGTTTATGAGACTCAGTCTCTGGAAAATATCGAGTATGGTGCAGAGAGTAAATACACCGCACTTGTGCTCTTAGAAGCCATCCGGACTTCCTTGGATAAAGCTTCTACAGACCCGGCCACCAACAATTTGTCCCCCGAATAATTTGTCGATTTATTGACAATTTTTCCCTCTTGACGAATGAAAAAAATAGGAGTATATTCAGTCACAACAAAATATTTCAGCCGAAACCACAGATCGGGAGTAGTACCTTTTCGGAACATTTTCAGAGAGCTGCAGGTGGTGTGATTGCAGTAATGGGAAGTAAAGCGAATGGACCCGTGAGGGCAAGCCGAAACAATTATTTGGAGTAGGTAAGACGTGACTGCACGTTACAGCAGAACATGTATGATGGTACATGAATGAGAGCATTTGCAAGAATGAAGTTAGGTGGCACCGCAGGATAATTGAACACTACTCCTGTCCTATCGATATGATAGGGCAGGAGTTTTTGTTTTGTTATAAACTCCAAAATTATATAAATAATTCAAGAAAGTGAGGTAACGCACATGGAAAAGACAATTCCCTACAAAATCTATCTGGAAGAAAAGGAGATGCCTAAGCAGTGGTATAATGTACGGGCTGATATGAAAAAAAAGCCGGCGTCGTTGTTGAATCCGGGCACGTTGGAGCCAATGACCCTGGAAGAGTTGTCGGGGGTATTTTGTACAGAGCTTGCCAAGCAGGAACTGGATGATACCACGCCCTATTTTGACATTCCACAAGAAATTCTGGACTTCTACAAGATGTACCGTCCCGCTCCCCTTGTAAGGGCCTACTGTCTGGAGAAAAAGCTGGGAACACCGGCTCATATTTACTACAAGTTCGAAGGCAACAACACCTCCGGAAGTCACAAGTTAAACTCAGCCATTGCACAGGCCTATTATGCGAAGCAACAAGGCTTAAAAGGTGTAACTACAGAAACCGGTGCCGGCCAGTGGGGCACTGCCCTCTCCATGGCTTGTTCTTACCTTGACATGGACTGTCAGGTATATATGGTAAAATGCTCCTATGAGCAGAAGCCCTTCCGTCGTGAGGTAATGCGCACCTATGGAGCAAAGGTAACCCCTTCTCCCTCCATGGATACCAACATCGGGCGCCAGATAAACGCTGAATTTCCCGGTACCACCGGAAGCCTTGGCTGTGCCATTTCAGAGGCCGTGGAAGCGGCCGCCACTCAGGAAGGTTACCGCTATGTATTAGGCTCTGTGCTGGCACAGGTTCTATTGCATCAATCCATCATTGGTCTGGAGACCAAGGCCGCACTGGATAAATACGGCATTAACCCTGACATGATTATCGGTTGTGCCGGAGGCGGCTCCAATTTAGGCGGATTAATCTCTCCCTTCGTGGGCGAGATGCTAAGGGGTGAGGCGGATTATCAGATTATCGCAGTGGAACCCGCTTCCTGCCCCAGCCTGACCAGAGGGGTTTACGCCTACGACTTCTGCGACACCGGCATGGTTTGCCCTCTTGCCAAGATGTATACCCTTGGCAGTAGCTTTATCCCTTCTGCCAATCACGCAGGAGGGCTTCGCTACCACGGCATGAGCTCTATCGTTTCTGAACTCTATGACCAGGGACTAATCGAGGCAAGAAGTGTGGAGCAGACCGAAGTATTCAAGGCAGCCCAAACCTTTGCCAGAGTGGAGGGCATCCTCCCCGCACCCGAAAGCTCCCATGCCATCAAGGTAGCCATCGACGAAGCTTTAAAATGCAAAGAAACCGGAGAGGAGAAAACAATTGTCTTCGGTCTCACCGGCACAGGATATTTTGACATGGTTGCCTACGGCAAATTCAATGATGGAGAAATGGCAGACTATATTCCCACAGATAGGGACTTGGCAGAAGCAATTGCAAAGCTTCCGAAGGTAGAAAAATAAATTCCAACATTACGATATTTTGAGGTGTTTAGAAAGGGACGCAGGATTATTCCTACGCCCCTTTTAACTTTTTCCAGAATCATGAATTAACTGTTCCACGCTTCCTTTGCAATTGTCTCATTATATACCTGGTAGACTCGTATTATCTGCTCCGTATAAACTGCACGTATCTCTCTGCTCATTGATTTTACCTATTGTTTTTTTATTTCATTAATGCCATAATAACACCAAATCCCGTAATCAAAGGAAAGGCCTGTTCATGAACGATACTTCACAAATCGAAAAGATTATCCAAATGGAAGAAAAATACACATCCGCTTCTCAAGCCGTGCAAGCACTGACTTGTGCTTTGGAAAACTACATCCACGCCCAAGCGGATCTCACTGACTTGGCTCGATATTACCACAGCCCTGAATGGCTGGCTGATTATGATGCAGACAATCGCGGAGATTTCCCTCAAGACCTGAATCGAGGGGTATTGTCAGAGGATGCACTTTATAACCTGCTTGCCGAGAACGATGAAATAATAAAGACAATGGCACAACTCACAAAAGAACACTACCACAAATTATAGAATGGCATCAGATTGGTAGTATTCAACAAAATAATTTTACGACATACTTCTGCTATATTCCTGTTTTGCACGGGCAATTGTCATATCAACCCAACCTTCAGGAATATCAAGTCCATCCATTTTACCCAGTGCCATTTTCGGATCTTTTGTGAATTCCTCCAAAAAAGTCGGATTGCTTTGCATTCTCGCCACAATAACATCCGCATTCTTCAGCATTTTTTCATGCAATTCTCTCATACTTTTAATTCCTCCTTTAATAAAGTTCATAATCAAACACAATATGAGGATATTTCTCCTGATATTCCCTCATTTGCTCCTCTGATTCAAGATTACCCGCTGCAAAAATAATTTTCATCGCCTTGAACTCTTCCAAATCCTCAAAAGAAGTAAGCCCACAACATTGAATCTCCAGACCACTTAACTTAGGCAGTGCTTTCAGCGGCGCAATCGTTTTAATCGGATTATCGGTAAGTGCCAAATCCTCCAGCTTGTTTAGTCCCACAAACATAGACACATCTTCAACCTGATTACCTGCAACAGATATCTCCTCAAGCTCCGGCAAGTACTGCAAAAAGGAAAAATCCTTCCTCCCATAGTCCCTATGTTCTTCATCCAGACGATAGTTGAAACCTGTTAAATTTCTACAATACTGTAACCCGTCAAAATTCTCCACAAGACAATTCTCGAAATCAAGATCTTTCAAATTGGGAAAATAATGTAAAAAATCAAGATTAGAAAGTTCTGTCTCTTTAATCCAAAGATACTCTACCTTACCCGCCTCCTCTTTGGTAAAATCTTTTTTAAACAGTTTTTTACCAAACGATAAGCTCTTTTTTACTTCCTTTAATGCTGCCTCGTATACTACTTCATTTCCAATATCCTGAACTGTAAGCATTAACCTTCTCCCCTTTACTCTTCGTATTATCTTGAGCGTTTATATATAGCCTTAAGCTCCTCCACAGAGAATACATAATTATGATTGCAGAAATGGCAATTCACTTCAACCTCTTTACCCTCATCAATCATCTCCTGCAAATCCCTTTTGCCAACTCCTATCAGTGCCTTTTCCACGCGGGGCTTATCACAATTACAGTAGAATGCACAGGGCATGGTATCCAACACCTCCGGCTCAAGCCCCTCCAGTACAATTCCCAACATCTGCTCAGGCGTATTGCCCGCATCCAACATGGTGGTAACGGATGCAATCTTCTGCAAATTTTCCTCAAGGCGATTAATGACCTCCTCCTTAGCAAATGGCATAAGCTGTACAATAAATCCTCCTGCCTGACGGACGGTATTATCACGTTCCATAAGCACACCCAGCCCAACGCAGGAAGGTACCTGCTCAGACACTGCAAAATAATAGGTCAAATCCTCCGCAATCTCACCTGTCTGAAGCTCCGTCTGGCCCACATAAGGCTCCTTTAAGCCCATATCTTTAATCACACGCAGATAGCCTGCACCAACGGCTCCGCCAACATCCAATTTCCCTACTGCATTGGCAGGGAGAATCACATCCGGTACATTGGCATAGCCCTTCACATTACCCTTAGAATCTGCAGTCACGGTTATACCGTCCACAGGACCATCACCCTTAATCTGCATGGTCAAAATATCATTATCTCCTTTTAACATACTGCCCATCATGGTTCCTGCACTCAAAAGACGACCCAATCCGGCTGTTACCACAGGGCTGGTGTTATGAGCCTTTCTCGCTACCTCTACCAGTTCCTTTGTTGTACACGCAAAAGCACGAATCTGTGCATTTGCCGCAGTTGCTCTCACAATATAATCACTCATTTTTGTACCTCTCTTGCCACAATATATACTCTTTCACTTTCATCGGTCACTTCTTCACGGGTATCTGCATCAAGCACCTCCACAAGCTCCATACCCGCCTGTGTCACCAGACTTTTCATCTGCTCCACAGTGTATCCCCTCTGTACATGATTCTCTGTAAAACGCCTGAACACGTCCCCTTCTTCCTGCACAAAAACTGTCACATCATATTCATTCAAATGACTTTCTTCGTCATAATAATTTTCCCAGATAAAACTGCAATCTTCACGATTCTCAGCAATAGTTGTATCACCGATTATCTCACGATACTTATAATCCGTATTAAAATCAAAAATAAACAGACCACCCGGATACAGATAATTATTCACTAATTTAAAAACATCCAAGAGTTCATTCTCTTCCAAAATATAATTGACGGAATCACAAACACTTACCACCGTACCCACGGTACTGTAAAGTTCTAATTCCCGCATATCCTGCAACAGGTACAAAATGGACGAACCACTCTCTGCCCGCTTCTCCATGGCAATCTCTAACATTGCAGGCGCATTGTCCACACCAATCATGTCGTAGCCTTGTTCGTACAAAAGCTCCGTAAGTGTACCTGTACCACAACCCAAATCCAGCACCAGATTACGCTCGGATTCCAATACATCCTCCGCACCACGATTCGGCTTGGATACACCATATTTTTCAATTAACTCCACAAGCAAAGTACACCACTCCCCGTAAGGAGTGGCGTCCATAAATTCATCATATACATATGCAAAATCACCATATGCATCCATAGCAATACCTCTCTTAACCGATTCCTACGCAACCGGATTATTTGTTCAGATATTCCTTCAGAAATGCAAGAAGACTATCCATCTCTTCGTCCGTACCTACAGTAATTCTCAAATAATTACTGATTCGGGGCTTATTCCAGTGACGGACATAAATATCTTTTGCACGAAGCGCCAGGAAAATTTCCTCTGCCGGAACACTCTCATGGGTTGCAAAAATAAAGTTCGTCTTGGAATCAGGGAAAGAGAATCCCAGCTTACGCAATTCCTCTTTTGTACGTTCTCTGGTCGCTACAATCTTACCGGTAATCTCTTTAAAATAGGCGTCATCACGCACAGCCTCCGCACCCATTACCTGAGAAGGATAATTCATGGTGTAGGAGTTAAAAGAGAACTTCACATCATTCAGATACTGAATCATCTTCTCGCTACCGATACAGAAACCGATTCTAAGTCCCGCCATCGCTCTGGATTTGGAGAAGGTCTGCACTACCAAAAGATTGTCGTATTTTTCAAGCAAGGGAATCGCACTTACACCACCAAAATCTACATAAGCCTCATCCACCATCACAACTACGTCGCGATTCGCTTCCAAAATTTCCTCAATAACACTTAAATCCTCCATCAAACCGGTAGGTGCATTGGGATTTGCAATGATAATACCGCCGTTAGGCTGCTTATAATCCTCAGCGCAAATGTGCCAATTCTCATCCAGCGCACAAGTCTTGTAAGGAATCTTGTGAAGTTCTGCCCATACATCATAGAAAGAGTAAGTCACATCCGGGAACAGAATCGGCTTGTCTCCATCAAAAAACGTCATAAACGCCATGGAAATAACATCATCTGAACCCACACCCACAAAAATCTGCTCCGGCTTTACATTATAGTAAGCCGCCAGTTCATCCACAAGAGGTGTTGCATTGGTGTCAGGATAAAGTCTCAAAGCATCACAATTTAATCCTGCTGCCAGCTTCTCCACGCCGGGCGCGGGCGGATAAGGACACTCATTGGTATTTAACTTAATCATATTGGGCTTATTGGGCTGTTCACCTGCCACATAAGGCACCACTTTTCGTACATTTGCTTCCCACTTCATGGTATTATTCTCCTTGATTTACTAAGTATGTATTGTATCACGACTGACTATATCCGTCTAGCAAATCTTTGCATATTCCTGCCTGTAACTCTCAGCCTGTTCCTCCATGCCAAGAGCCTCATATACTTCAATAAGTCCTTTTAGGGGTCTGTCTGTTGCAGCAGAAAGCACAATAGCCGCCTCTGTCTCATAAGCAGCATTATAATACCAGACAGCAGCTTCCTCATAATCACAGCGACTCAAATAAAAGTCACCCAACTCACAGCAGATTTCTGCACACCCTTCTCCGGCGGTAAGCTTCATAGCATATTTAAAAAACGCTTCGATGTCACCTCTGAGTCTTGCAGCTCTCGCCGCAACACAACAGGCTTCCATAAATTCCTTTGGACTTCTCCCCACATCTTTTGCAGATGCCGCAAAAAACTCCTCTGCTTTTAGAAAATCCTCATCGCCTCCGGCCACAAAAAGCTCCCTTGCATACATCTCATGCAAATGAGCTGACAAACGCACACCTTTGTCTGTCTGCTTACGGAAATTCGCCAAATCCCTATTCGCATGACTGCACTGAGGCATATGGGTAATCACAATATCGCTGTCATAAACAATCGGCTCTAAACGTACTGTCTCATGAATGGGATTCTGCCATTCAAACTCTCGAAGTCTCTTAAAAAGCTTCGGCCGATATTCTTCATCAAAATTATAAACCGTTCCGAATTGAAGCTGATTGGCATACTTCATCTGCACAATTTCTATCTCAGGCAAAAGGGTCTCCTTTAAAATACGATACCGCTTACGATTCTCCTCATTAAGCACCTCATCCGCATCCGCTGAATAAATATAGTCCATAGATGCCTTGGAAAATGCAAAATTTCTGGCCGCACTAAAATCATCAATCCACACAAAATCATATACTTTATCGGTGTAACGGGCTGCAATCTCCTTGGTCCGATCCGAAGAGCCGGTGTCCACAATCACAATCTCATCCATCAAATCCGCCACGCTATCCAGACAACGGGCAAGCACCTGTTCTTCATCCTTAACTATCATACAAAGAGATATCGTAATTTTTCCGGTAGCTGTACTCATTTTGAACACTCCTTTGTGAACCGATTACTGTATCACACATCTGCTCTAAATGTACCATTTTCCACACTTAAAATCAACCCATAGCAAAAAAGCCAACGTGATATAAGGTATCAATGGTACGGGCTTTTTAAGCTTTCCGTTTCTTTCCACATTTCGCCGCACAAGTTGAACCACCGATAGCCCCACAAAAGTAATCAGCATATGTACAAGCCAGTCTTTAATGTCTCCCCCCATTGCTGTTGATGCCGCCGCACAGACACAGAAGGCATGGCAGTCAGCTCTCCCATAAAACCTCGAAAACCAAAGCTGCTGCAATACGACATACAAAATAAGCTCACAAAACACATCAACCGTCAAATCCATTTCGCAAATGCGAACTGCAATGAGTAATCCTGCCGCCAAACCTGCAATCAACCACACAAAACGGTATACCATTTGTTCCCTTAAATCCATAATCCCTGCAACAAGCAGACTCCCTCCAAACAGCACAACTCCCAGATTCCATAACGCCATTTCCATGCATCAATCTCCCCTGCACCTTGTATCATATTACATATTCATCTCCGTTTCATCTCAGTCTGGTTCGAATCTCGTCAAGCACACTTCCACTTACATCAAGCACCGCAAAGGCCGGATAACACTCCAGCATTTTATCCCCCTTATAGGCCCGTACCGTCACAGAATAATTTACTCCCTCAGACGCCTGCAAAGGAATCATAAATTCGTATTTTTCCTCCCGCATATAAGAACCCTTCAGCTCATATTTATACACATGATTCAAAGAGGGATTCATTTCCGTCAATTCCTCCGGAAATTCTATTTCAATGCGCTCTGCATACCCCCATGAGGTTATATGCAGATAACCACTCTCCCCTTTCTTAAATTTAGGATCATGTGGTGCAAGAATCCGTTCAATACTGACCTGCAAATCAAATTCCGTGGTTCCATAAACCTCTTTACACACATTCCCCACATTATCTGCTGCATATGCAGTAATTACAATATCTCCGCTAAAAATAGGTTCATCCGCACATATATCCACAATAATCTCTCCGTTTTCATCCGGCAAATATGTAGCGTAGGCGTCATTATCCGCATTCTCAATTTTTAGATAAAATTCTTGCACACCACTTAGGTCATCCTCTGCCTTCAGCTGCAAATGGATATCCTGTTTTCGCCTATCAAGAACAGGAAGATTCTCTAACGATTCCAAACCTTCAATTAGCGGTGCCTCCCCATCACCTATAAGCCACAACATATTTTGGCGGTCACACTCATAATCCGAATACACAATCCGGTTATCACAATTCACTCCGGCAATAGGAACTACTCCTATTTTCTGTCCATGCATAGCTATAGCAGGTATCATTTCCCGGCTGACCGTCAAATCAGTGCATCTGTTACTACGCAGTGCAACAGTGTAATTACCATTTTGCAAATATCCTTCACCATCCACTTCAAATTGCAGATACTGCGCCTCAAATATACTTTCCCCCTCATCAAGCTTTGCACATGGTATATGCATTGTGTTTTTTACACTACTTAGTCCTCCCAAAAATTCCAGCATGGCAAGATTTATTTGATACTTTTCTGATGCAGGCCCCTGCATATATGCCCTATACAGCAAAGAAACAGGCGTCTTTCCATCGCATTTCACATAATAAGAATTTTCTTCATTAGTAGCATGAACATTCTCTAAATCTTCTATTTCAAGTTGTCTGGTATACAACGGCCACTGCACTCCCGGGCTGCCTAACAAACAATCCCCTAAAGGGATATGAACTGCCTCGCTACAATTACCTGCATAATCAACCGCCTTAATGTGAATATACTGTTCTGTCTTCGCAAGAGCCACAGACCGAAAATTTTCCCGGATAAATTGACCATTTTCCCATGTCACCTCCGTCTGCGCATGCCGATCAACGCAATACAAATATCCCCGTATACCGGACACAATGGTATCCATGGTAATATTAGACACTGACAACCGCTCCATCGTTTTTGCCAGATAGGATTCCGCCTTATGATAATATGCTGTCCCCAGATCCTGCGGCTCCTCCCACTTTACACATACTGTTATCTCATCTTCTGCTATCATTTCTATCGTTGTCAGATCTATTGCCTTCGGCGATGCCATATCTCTTGCGTTTACTCCATCAATCGATGTATCTGACCTATATCCCACATCTTCAGCCGTAATGAAAATGTATCCGTCCCCCTCCCGGACTCCTGCTTCTTTGTTATAAGACTGCGCAAGTCCCGCATTTACATAACTACTTCCTCCATAAGCAGGTTTCGAACTGATAATATATCCGTCATAGGGATAACCACATATATATTCTTCCGATCGCCCACACGACAATCCATAACCCGAAGCCGCCGGGCAATAAAACGGCTCCGACTCCCTGCGATTACAATCTATCTTTCCGTGAATTGGGCACTCATGATCATAGTAAGTTCTTTCATGTCCGCTGCACTCTTCTCCCAATGTGGCATCTGCTCCACAGTTAGGACAATATATTTCGTCAGAGCCGCCCCACGACCAATATTCGGTATGACAATAACTGTGCTCCAGTTTTCTGCCACAGGTAAGCGCTTTTGTATAACAACCTCCATATACAGAAGGATTACCCTCATGTACGTGATTACATTCCCCGTTCACATGATTATGAACCAACAATTCTCCGGCGCAACCGCCCTGATAACCGCCACCGCCACCTGCACCGCCACATTCTCCGGCGTATCCCGAAGGCAACACACTTACAGAAGCGCCTCCTGCACCTCCATCACCAAAAGAGCCCGCACCTCCGCCACCTCCGGCGACCAAAAGAATACCATCCTCCTGTGTGCTAACCATGGTATAACCACCACCATTGGCATATACAGTCCCGTCACCGCCACCGTTGTAGCCATTGCTTCCGCCCACAATGCAACTGACTGCTTGTCCTTTTTCCAGCCAAAAGCTTCCCTGAACAAATCCTCCTTTGCCGCCTGCAAAGGACTCATAATCTCCACCCTGTGCTCCACATGCCTCAATTCGATAAAATCCCGTATACGGCACCTCGAAAATTTCTTCCTGCTGCGCACATTCATACTTAACAGAAAAAGTTAAATTTTCAACAATATCATCCGCCTCATATATCTGACTCCACGCAAATCCCGCAGGGCATTGATAGACTTTATATGTCTTGTGTAAACCATCCTCTTGTTTCCATTGCAAATCTACCGCTCCGGCCTTGTCATTTGCTTCATAATTTTCAGTTGACTCTAAACTCAACTGAACCCACTGTGCATAAAGCGTAACATTTCCGGATGGAATGAATCGCTCCCCTGCTCCACCTGCCGGTCTTTTGTAATCAGCATCATAATACCAGCCACCAAAGGATAGATTATCATTGGTAGGAGCCGGCAAAATAATAGGACTACTTTCATAAACTGCGGTGATTCTGTCCCTACTGCCATCCATTCCCAAAAAGCAATAAGTCTCCTCCGTCATTTGCCCATAAAAGGGATTCTGCCTGCTCCATTCCACAAATAATTTTGTTCCCTGAATATCCTGTATCGTTTCACCTCCACAAGTGTCAAACGAAACAACATTCCCCTGTGGCGGAACTACTTCACTGGAATCTATCTCTATCTTTTCGCCATATTCTCCCCATATCTTCGTAATGCCTTGATTGCCCATATATGCTCCTGCACCCGCATCCACTTCAAGGACACTTTGAGACGGACGCCACATTGCATATAAATATACCGATCCCTTTTCACCATCCTTCTCATAGTCCCACTCACATATATTGAATATCTCTTGTCCATCAGCGTAAAACATTCCGCTTCCATCGGCCGCTGTATTCCATCCTACAAATTCCCAGCCAATTCGGGTATATGTGTTAGGACTCAAATTAGTCTTGGGAGTAACCTCTTTTCCTTCATATACTGTAGCATTATTATACATGTGAAAGTCCGGCTCCATGTAGCCGCCATATGGTCCTTCCTGCGCATTTGGCGCATACACCACACGATACCGATTAGCCGATATATCTAAACACTTATGCACGCCCATGCCTACACCGATTTCAAGGTTCTTATTAAAAGGACACAAATAGTAATATGTAAGCCCTCTTCCCATCTCCAAATATGCAAGACTAAAAGCCGTCTTCTTACTCATATAAAAATTCCAGTTTGCAATTATTCCTCCACAATCCGCACATATAGGCCTCCATGCAGAAAAATGCGGACGAAAACAGGTTTGCATTGAATAATCTATTCCATGATATATACCGTCTGACGGATATGCATTATGGCAGCAATTCACCGCTGATTTATATACCTTCCAACGCGCTACAGGAACACTTCCGATTCTGTCTATAGTATAATAATGTTCTCCTGTCTGTAACTGTCTGAGCGTCCCTTCCGCTCCCGTCATAACATCATCCGAACCATCTGTAGCATACCATTCTATATCTGTGTCTCCCGCGTTCGTGGTCCATGCCCGACCGTCCGGCGAAAATGTCACATACGGATTGTTATATATGGATCCGGCCCGCACAGATATTCCTCCCATCAGGACACCGACCAAAATCCCCAAAAATGCACAACAAATTCTAATTATTCTCATCAATCACACACCTTTACCACTCGCAATGTTCCCCTTGCTAGCTCCGTATAAAACCGTTCCACATCCACCGCATCCAGATACACATTAAGACGCTGTGCTGCCGAGACTGTATCCTCTCCTTTAATAGCTGTCCCTCCGCTATCGAAAGCCTGCGCAACATACACGTTTTTCCAAATCAATCCTGCCTGTCCGCCTTCTGATACTGTATATATGTGAATTCTGTCTCCGGCACGCAAAACACCACCCGTAACCTGATAAAGATCTTCCGCCTTAAACCCTGCTACCACCGGTTCTTCCATGCCCGCCGTAATCTCATTCCACCGTTCAAACATCCCCTTGGACAACAACACCCCACTTTCAATATTACCTGCGGCCACCAACCCCTTTATCTGCTCCATATCTTGCAAGGCTGTTGAAGGAACAATTCTTTTATCAACCTCCACCAAGCGCAAATATTGTTCTTGATTTTGTTCCGTAATAATGGTACCCTTGGGAATGGCAGTACACGCCGCGTAAACCATCTCTTTTTCATAGTCGCTGATTATTTTTCGCTCCATTTGCAGCATCACGGCAAATATGGACACCGCTGCAACGAAAGCAGCAAAAATACTTCCGGTCCACACTTTGGACCATGTTTGCTTCTTATCCCTCTTCATGTTCTACTCCCTTCACAATATCTACAAGTTTCCCCTTTCGGGCCCGAATCCGCATATTGGGAAAGCCCTTTACCTCAAAAGAAAGTTCACTGTATATTCCCGTATTTTCTACGAGAGAACCATTCGGTGCCAAAACATTTCCTTTGATACCATTTTCGCGTACAAGCACCTGCCCGTCACCACCCAGCTGTATGATTTCCACAACATTTCCATCCACGTTATAAATAATATAATCCGTAATTTTCACAGGTCCGCTTATGATATTTTGATTCTCGCAAATCCATTGCCCATTCAATCCCAGATTTGTCTTAATTGCCTCCCTATAAATTTCATAAGCATTTTGCTCATCCCTGATAAATACCTTATGCGTCTTTCCATATTCCTCAACATCAATAAGCGCCGAAGCCAGATTTGAAGCAGCCAGTGCATCCTCCATATAAGCAGACGTCGCTTGCCATGACATAAGCTGAAGCTGTGTGTACATCAGAATTGCCAAAATCAGCACAAAAAACAAGCCGCATGTCCACTCCACCTGCCCGGCATCCTTGTATTTAATGTTTTGCAGTAGACACCCTTGTCTCATGAAACTCATATTTACCTCCCAAAAAACCATGCATTTGCAACCTTATGGCCTCACCATATCCGGCCTTGGCCATGGTAGTTCCTTCAAGACTAATCTGCGTAACTCCCATCTGCGTCAACTCCTCTTCAAGTCGAATTCTATCCTCCATTGTCAATCCGCCTTCGCTCTCCATACACAATATATAACGTCTGGCAATCTGGTTCACATCCACCTTCTGTTGAATCATCTGAATGTTTTCGAGAAAAGAAATCATTACAACTGCCATAGCCAGAATAAATATTCCCGTAACCATAATGTCTGCCACATTTCCGCAGTCTCTTGCCATTTGTCCCTTAGTTGTCTTATTTCCATTCATAGCCTACACCCCCGGAGCAACTGTCACGCCATTCAAAATTTCACTTGCTTTGGTCGTCATTGCGTCCACAATGGTCTCTATAAAACCTGCCAGACTGTCCTTCATAATCACGCACAACAATAACGCAATAATACAGAGTCCTACAGTCACTAAAATTCCGTCAATTCCCGAATCTTTCTTCATCCAAAAATCCAAAATTCTCTTCATCACTTTCTTTTCCATAAAACACTCCTCCATTTATTAAAAATTTATAGCTGACGCAAACATCTGCGTGACACATGCATATAACACAATTCCCAATACTGCCGCCAGAATACCCAGTTGATAAAAGGTTACACTTCTGTCCAGGGCTGCCTTTTTGCGCTCCATTACCGACACTTCCATATCCTTTACCTGTTCTGCAATATCCCGAAGAAGTTCCACTGCCTGCCCTGATTCCAGTGCCTGTATCAGAGTAATACAGAGAGCATCTATATACCTGTTGTCAAAACTTCTCTGAAACTGACTCAACGCTTCATATACATCTGCCTTAACAGCAATCTCTCCCGCTAAGTCCAGCAATGCTTGCCGAAGGCGCACATCCTCTACTCCGGCATAGCACTCCACCAACGCATCCGTTATGTATACTCCTGCCCGAAGTTGTATTTCCAATCCATGATAAATAAGCTTTATCTCAGCAAGCATTTTTTCATTGTCTCGGAAATTCAAATACCTTAACAACATATCCGGCAAACAAAATCCTGCGACCATAGGTATCACTGTCCATCTCCACCCCAAAGCAAGCCCCGCCATACCACCAAACGACGCAATCACAATTCGAAACACAAGCCAGCTTATCGGTTGAACCCATTGCCCAAAATGAAAAGAGGCTCCGTTTTTGCAAAGAAATTCCTTTGTTCTATGATACCAGTCCGTTTCCTTACTCTTTTTGACCAGGTACCCGCTAAGCTCTTCGCATGCCCGCAACACCCTGCGGTCATAGTTACCATAATGTATTGATACAATCCATATAAACAAACAAAATGATGCAACAAACGGCAACCGTTGTATCCAAATCACAAGCACCTCTTCCACCTTCTCATCTCCTCTCTGCCAACTTCGTTCCAAACATTATCAAAATAACTGCCACAACACCTAATGCAATTCTCCCCGGCATCGTCTTCCCTATAAGTACCCACACAGAAGTCTCCAGCAGTTCATTCACAATGACTAATGTAAACAATGACATACCCAGCAATAATGCCATGTTGATAACCGCCTCCCGCATCATCCCATTCCTCTCCCTGTCGAAACGCAAATATTCCCGCATCATGCGGCGACTGTTTTGTACCAAAAGTGAAAAATCTGCACTGTAACGCACACTGATTTCCATATTGCGCACAAGCTCCTTAAACTTGGGATGCTCTACTTTCTCCGCCATAGCAAGAAGAGCCAGACCGGCATCTCCTGTTGTCTTAGCTTCATAACTGCACTCCTCCAACACCGACCGCAAGGGCTCATCCACATATCTGCTAATCTGCGCAAATATACCCGTAAGTTCTCCCGCCGTAATACTGTAATTGCCCAGAAAATCCAAGAATTTGACCAAATTGGCATTCACACTGCGAAAGGCACGTTCCTTGCAAAAATAAAGTGTTACATATTCCACCGCTACAAATACTACAATTCCAAGAAACATCTGTCTCCACCCAAAAACAATAAGCAGCACCGCACTCACCACCGCAAGACACAGAATATTCCCCGCAAGCCAAACTTCAGCCGTCAAAAAAGGCATATACCTTTTTAGGCCACTGTAATTTATCTCCTGCTCCAACCGATTCCACAGAGAATGCTTTTTTTGCAATGTCAAAAGCTGCTTGCGGTTATCCAAAAGACGTCTTCTGGCCGCTGCATCCATGCCCTCCTTACTGCGTCTAAGAAAAATGCCTGCCATCTGAAACCAGCGGGCTCTGGAAAAAAGAAGTGTAAACCCAAACCACAGAAGGAAAAAAATTAACCCATAAAAAACCTTATTCATCCGTTCACCTCCCTTCACTCATGTTATATCAGACTCTCGTACACAAGCTTTTTACTACCTTCATCCCAACCCTTACACACATAAACCTGTCGAATCTTAAAATGCTCCATAAAAACCACCGTCTGAAAACAATCCATCATGCGCATAAGCTCGTCTCTGGAATATCTGCTGTCATACATGGCATAATCCACCAATTTATCCACAGCTTTATCAGCACAAGACGCATGAATTGTAGCGGCACACAGCTGCCCCGTGCAGGCCGCATTGAGCAGATACAACGCCTCCTCTCCTTTAATTTCTCCAATAATAAAGCAATCCACGTCCATGGTAAGACCGGCTATACTGATATGCTTCAAATCGTAATTAACCTTGCTTTCCGTACTGCCGGGGATGCTGTGCAAGAACATCATATCCGGGTGTCTGAGCGTAGTAAGTTCATCAGCCTGTTGTGTCACAAGCACAGCCATGTCGTCCGGCAAAGTTTCCTTTAATGCATTCAGAAGTGTGGTTTTTCCGGAAGAATTTCCGCCGCAGATAAGAGTTGAACCCTGACGGAATCTTTGCACCAAAAGTCTGGCCACGGTGTCATTCATCATCTGTTTTTCCACCAAATCCCTGACTTGTGGGAAAAATCTGGGAACCTTCCGTACACACAAATAAGGTTCACTATAGGTATTTACAATAGGCATGGATAATGTGAATCGAAGAATAAAATCCGGATGACTGTCCGTGTCCGTGAAACGTTGAATTGCATTGAGATTCGATATATTGACTTGATTCTTGGCAGCGATATAATCAATAAACTGACGATATTCCTTTTCATCAGAGAAGCAAACGCCGCTATCCATTCGCCTGCCTTCTTTTTTAATACGGATGTTGTCATGGCTGACTATTCGTATATCAGAAATTGTTTGATCATCAATCAAAGGTGAAAGTCTGGAATACCCAAATATGTACTGTTCAAAAGCTTCCAGTATTTGCCCCTTTATCTTTCTGTCAGCCTGACTGTGCTTGTCTAAATGCCCGGCAGCCTCTTGCAAAAACTGTTCCTTGCTAAGACTTCCTCTTCTCATCTGCATAAGCGAAAGCTGCTTTTGTGTCAGATAGTCGTCCACAAGCTCCTGCATCCCTTTTGTTACCAAATCATTTTGTTGTAAATTTTCCTGCATTGTCCCTCCTGTTTGGCCGCTTTTGAACAAAAACAGTCGCAAATCAGACACGCCAAAAGCTGCCGCATAAATTAACATATTTAGTATAAAATAAATAAAAGTGATACTTTGACCTGACCAGGTCATGACTATAAGAAAAAGAGAACCCGGCAACCGGAGGCCACCGGGTAAGACACAATTTACACCCAATTCACTCACCTGTCAATACCAAATTTTAATTTTTCTAAAATCAGTTCAAAACACTTTCCGGTTGTCTTTATCCCGGTAATGTGCTATAATTTGGACAAGTTACGAAAGGAGTCTTATTATGGATACTGGTTTTGAAGTTGGTTTCATTTTATTTGGCGGTTTATTAATTATCATTTTTGCTGTTGTTGTAGCAGTTGCTGCTTCTGTTGTATCAGCTGTAGCCGCATCTCAGGATGAGCTCGACTGATTATTGTGCATCCATGCGGCATTGCAGTCGCTTTCTTACGATAAAGTAAGCAGGTATCAGAAATGCATCTGCTAACACCCATGCCATGGGATTGCCCAGACACACTCCGGCAAATCCCATTATCGGCACCAGTATTGTGCCCACAAGGGTTCTGGCAATCATTTCAAGCACTCCCGCCAGAATGGCAAAGGTAGGAAATCCCATACCCTGTATCATGAAACGCACAATATTTACCAGCGCCAGCAACACATAAGTCGCCGTATTAAACAAAAGGTACATCTTCACATTTTCTATTATTGCAGTCTCGCTGCTTTCTACAAACAATCTTGCAAGCCCCTCTCCCCCTATAAGAACAACTAAAAATGCAAGAATGCCGTATATTATTCCGACCATTACACAGGCCTTTAAACCCTTCCCCAGTCGGTCCAGCTTGCCTGCACCCACATTCTGCCCTCCGTAGGTTGCCATGGTAGAACCCAGTGCATCAAAGGGACAAGCCAGAAAACCTCCAACCTTGCCGCCGGCTGTCACAGCCGCAACCGCAGCAGACCCCAACATATTGGTCGCACTCTGTAAAATAACACTTCCCACAGCTGTAATGGAATACTGCAAGCCCATGGGAATTCCCATGCCACACAACGTTAACATCATGTGGGCATCGGGCGTCCATTCATTCTTTGCGACATGCAGAATCTTGAATTTCCAAATCATAAACACAAGGCATCCCACACCGGCCACTACCTGGGCTATAACCGTCGCCCACGCAGCTCCGGCCACCCCCATCTTCAGATTAATGATAAACACCAAATCCAATCCTATATTGACAAAAGAGGACACTACCAGAAAAATGACCGGCGTCTTACTATCACCCAGCGCACGGATCACACCTGATACCATGTTATAAAGAATCGTTGCAGGTATTCCCAGAAAAATAACAAAAATATACGCATACGCACTCTCTATGATATCCTCGGGAGTACGCATCAACTCCAAAATTTCCCGACAAAACACGGTAGTCAAAATCGTTATTAAGATAGAAAATACTGCACATAGCCATGTTGCATTAGCCACATATCTGCGGACACCTTCATCGTCTCCTGCACCGAATTTATGAGAAATCGGTATAGAAAAGCCACTACAAATCCCCATACAAAAACCAATCACAAGAAAATTGATGGAGCCTGTGGAACCCACACCGGCCAAATCATTTACACCTAAAAATCGTCCTACAATCAAAGTATCTACCAAGTTGTAGAACTGCTGAAACAAAAAACCAAACAGTAAAGGAAAAGCAAATCCCAAAATCAATTTCATGGGAGAACCATTTGTCATATCCTTTGTCATTTTCATATCTCCTCTTTATAAAAGGGTGCCCATTAAGGACACCCTTCCAACTATACACAATCCATGTTACGCAAACGGATTTTCTGTGGGATACATCATGCCCTTTGGCTGATTAAAATTCAAATCCTCCACAGGAACGCCCACATACTTGAACACCTCATACAATGCCTTGCCATGATGTCCGAAGGTTACCGCACCGTGATGAGGATAGTTTTTCTCAATCAATACATGGCGGTAAAAACGGCCCATCTCGGGGATGGCAAACACACCGATTGCACCAAAGGACTTAGTTGCAACTGGCAATACCTCACCCTGGGCAATGTATGCACGCAGCTTGCAATCCGCAGTAGACTGCAGACGATAGAAGGTAATGTCGCCGGGTACAATATCGCCCTCCAAGGTTCCCTGAGTCACCTCTTCAGGCAGATTTCTTGCCATAATCATCTGGTATTTCATATTGCAGAAGGAAAGCTTCTTGGAGCTTGTATTGCCACAGTGGAAACCCATGAAAGTATCCTTATGGGTGTAGTTAAACTTACCCCTAATGGACTCTTCATACATATCCGCAGGCACGGAATTATTGATATCCAAAAGGGTTACCACATCCTCGCTGACGCAGGCACCAATAAACTCACTCAAGGCTCCGTAAATATCAACCTCGCATGATACAGGGATACCCATACCGGTCAGACGGCTGTTAACATAGCAGGGCACAAATCCGAACTGTGTCTGGAATGCAGGCCAACACTTGCCTGCAATAGCCACATACTTGCGATACCCTCTATGCTCCTCAATCCAATCCAGAAGCGTCAGCTCATACTGAGCAAGCTTAGGCAAAACTGCGGGCTTTAAATTACCCTGTCCCAGTTCTTCCTCCATCTCCTTAACCTTCGCAGGAATTCTCTCATCACCCTCATGCTTTTTGAATGCTTCAAACAAATCCAGCTCGGAGTTTTCCTCAATCTCAACACCCAGATTATAAAGCTGCTTGATAGGCGCATTACAAGCCAGGAAATTAAGAGGTCTGGGACCAAAAGAAATAATCTTCAAATCAGACAAACCAATAATTGCTCTTGCAATGGGCAGAAACTCATGAATCATATCTGCACACTCAGCCGCATTACCCACAGGATACTCGGGAATATATGCTTTTACATTTCGAAGCTTTAGATTGTAGCTGGCATTGAGCATACCACAGTATGCATCGCCTCTGCCGCCCACCAAATCATTCTGACTCTCCTCCGCTGCTGCCACAAACATGGAAGGGCCGTCAAAATGTTTCGCCAATAAAGTCTCTGAAATCTCCGGGCCAAAGTTGCCCAGATATACGCACAGCGCATTACATCCGGCCTTCTTGATATCCTCCAAGGCCTGAACCATATGTATTTCACTTTCAACAATACAAACAGGACACTCATAGATGCTGTCTGCATCATATTTCTCCGTGTAAGCTGCCATCAGTGCCTTACGGCGATTGACGGAAAGACTCTCGGGGAAACAGTCGCGGCTTACTGCCACAACACCAACCTTAACCTGTGGTAAATTGTTCATAGTTAACCCTCCTAATGTTATTATTAATATAGTTTCTCGTATACTGCTTTGCAAGCAGGATAAATCTCTTTAAACTTCTGATACTGTTTTTCGTATTTTGCGACCAGGTCGGCTTCCGGTTCGATGGTTTCTACAACCTTCACCATCTTGCCGGCACTTTCCTCTACGGAGGCGTATTCGCCGCAGGCTACCGCCGCAAGCATTGCGGCTCCTAAAGCAGGCCCCTGTTCACTCTCGATGATGTCGAGTTTTAAATTCAGGACATTTGCAATAATTTTTTTCCAGAGAGGACTCTTGGCGCCGCCGCCGCAAATCTTGGTCCGCTCCGGACAAATACCCAAGCTTCTTGCCACCTCAAGAGAATCTCGTAAAGCAAATGCGACACCTTCCAATACAGCCTGCGTCATATCACTTCTGGCAGAATCCATGGTCATGCCGATAAAGGTTCCTCTTGCCTTAGGGTCATTGTGAGGCGAACGCTCCCCCATAAGATAGGGCAGGAAATACACATGGTTTTCACCAAGCTTATCCTCTGTAATATCAGCCTGCTCCGCTCCAAAATCTTTGGTATTCAGAATATCTTCCGCCCACCATTTGTTACAGGATGCGGCGCTGAGCATACAGCCCATCAAATGATAATGACCGTCCGCATGGGCAAAGGAATGAAGCGCATTGTTTTTGTCCACACCGAATTCCTTGGATGATATAAAAATTGTGCCACTGGTTCCCAGAGAGATATTGCAATGATTGTCGCCCACCGTGCCCGTGCCCACAGCCGCTGCTGCATTGTCACCCGCTCCGGCTGCTACCACACAGCTTGCAGGAATCCCCAACCTGTCCGCTATTTCGGGAAGCACATGTCCCACTGCCTCAAAGCTTTCATAACAAGTTGCAAGCCAGCTTTCCTGCACATTACAAATCTCACACATTTCTTTGGACCAACAACGGTTCTTCACATCAAATAAAAGCATTCCCGATGCATCGGAAACATCCGTACAATGTACCCCGGTAAGCTTATATGCTATATAATCCTTGGGTAACATAATCTTGGCAATCCGTGCAAAATTCTCAGGTTCTTTGTTTTTTACCCAAAGAATCTTAGGCGCAGTAAATCCGGTAAAGGAAATATTAGCTGTGTAAGCAGACAGCTTTTCCTTGCCGATTACCTCATTCAAGTAATCGCATTCCTCACCTGTTCTTCCGTCGTTCCAAAGAATTGCCGGTCGAATGACATTATCATCCTCGTCCAAAAGTACCAGTCCATGCATCTGACCGCCAAAGCTGATACCTGCAACCTGAGAGCCATCCTGTCCCTGCAAAAGTGCCTCCATGCCCTTTAAGGTTGCCTCCCACCAGTCCTTAGGGTTTTGCTCCGACCAGCCGGGATGGGGAAATGACAAGGGATATTCCACGGACTCAATCCCTTTGATTGCTCCCTCAGAATCCATAAGCAACAATTTCACGGCAGAAGTGCCTAAATCCACTCCTATATAAAGCATTCAACACCACCCTTTCCGCCGCATATACACGGCAAAACAATGTGTTTATCTCTCTTTACCAACTATCTTCATCATACGAATTTTTATGCTTAGATGCAATAGGTTTTGCGCCAAATATTGTGCTATTTCGGCAGTGATTAGTGACAAAAATTGCTCTTCAATATTTTTATTTTCTTTTTTCCCGGGAAGCTTTGCGAAGCCTTTTGCGAAGACTCACAAGTTCTTTTCGAAGAAGCACACAGTCATAAGATATCCGTGGACCAAAATATGCCTGATACAAGGCCTCCTCCTGCTCCTTAGTTATCTCCATGCCATATACTTCACGCATACAATTCACCTGCTGCGCAATTGTCTGTAAAGATTTATTTGCTTTGTTTTTGCGTACAAGCCCCTGCTGTAATCGGGAATATTCCAACTGCACCCGCTCTCTGTCACTCATTGCCTGTTCACGTTTGATTCTTCTAATTCGGCTCGCGCTAATTATGACACCAAATCCTACCATTGCAATAATCAGCACATAGCTTACTCCTCCCAGAGCATTTTCCAGATAAACTCCGAAATCTCCCTCAGTCAAATCAGGAGCCTCAACGTCTTCACCCATATTCATGAAAGCATCCCAGAAAGACCTGTTCTCCTGCTCCTCCGATGCCGGAGTGGGATCTACAACCACCCAGCCTAAGTCTTCAATATAGATCTCAACCCACGCATGGGCGCACGCATCGGGAACCTCCAATTCTATCAGTGCGGTCTCACCCATGGGTGCATATCCGTCGTAATAATCGGAATACAGAGCGCCTTCCACTAATTCGCCATCCTCAATAACGTTAAAGTACGAAAATGCATATCCTTCCACATATCGCGCAGGTATTCCCATTTGACGAAACAACATTGTTCCCGCCGATGCAAAATGCGCACAATATCCTTTTTTGTTTTCCAACAGAAAATGAGAAATGTAATCCGGATTACCAAAATAATATCCGGGACGCAAGGTATAGGAATAATTCTCCTGAAAATAGCTGATAATCTGACCTGCAATTTCCCTGGAACTGCCGTCAAATCCCGCTTCCTCACACACTTGTGAAACAGCTTCACTGCAGCTGTCCGGCACATATAAATACATTTCATTCACTTCCCCCTGCAAATCAAACGCTCCACCGGCAGGGTAATAAACATAAGTATAGAGATTACCTATATTTTTAACATCTTCATAATCTGTATAATAGGGACGATATTCATACGCATCATCAGCCCTTACATTCTGAACTTCAAAAACACCTCTTCCCTGTTTCTCTGGGTTCTCTTCGTATGCCTCTTTACGGCTCTTCACGCCGACTTCCATCCGCCCGTCATCCGAACCGCTTTCTTCCGCAGGCGTCCATCTGTCACCGGTATACATCATTCCGGTAAAACATTTCAAATATACTGCATCTGCACTATATGGCGTATATCTGACAATCAAATCTGTCTCATATGTATGAATGGGTCCGGAGCCTTTGCTCAACATACCACCATTCATTTTTGATTCAGAATCCCCTCTTCGAAACAGGGCACTCATACCAAACTGTGCCAGCTTACTTACGCCGTCTCTTGAAGCAGTTTTTTGCGCACTCTCCGTAATCAAGCCATTATATTGCGTCTCCGGTATCAACAATGTTACTAACCGCAAAATCAAAATTACCGTCACAGCTGCCAACGGCAGAATATACCTCATCTGTCCCGACAAAAATTGACGCACGGCACAATTTTGCAAAATCAATACCGTAATATACCCGGTAAACAAAAGCAGCATATAAATCAAAGACGGCGAACATTCCAGATAAAATGGTACAACATAAGGTGTAAATGTTATGAACATTACCTTCAACAGACTACACTTTTCCTGCATCTGAATATTTAATAAAATAACGCCTACCATTCCCAAAAACAAGACAAAAACCGTAACTGTGGAATAATCATCCTGAACTACCATGGAATATTCCACACCACTTGCGATATCCAGATATTCTCTGGCCTTGGCATAAATCTGATTCATTACGGCATAGTAACCACTGTTAATCAGCCAGTAATTTGAAAGCCCCATAATAAGATAAACGCCAAAAACCAGAATACACACAATATTGGTGAACCATCTTTTGCGTGTCTCATAGGCAGAACTTAACATGAGGGCAAAAAAGAAAAGGACCAACATACACAAGCCCTTATTATATTCAATCTCAAATGCAGACAAAAAACCACCCAAAGCGCCATATACAAGCAAGAAAAGAAGCAACGCCTTAGCCAGCGCTGCAAAGAAATCATATTTTTTCTTTTCCTGCACCTGCACAAGAAGTAACTCTGCATCCTTCTTCTGCTTTTCTTTACTGAATATACGCACCCTTATACGCTCCTGTCTGTACCAAAATATACGTCTCACCAGGATGTTCTATCCTCATCAATTCCTCTACATTTTGATCCGAAATACCCTTGCCACTCAAAATTTCACTTATAACGTTCTCCAACTCCCCCTGTTCGGTCAAAAAATGTCCTTGCAAAACCTGCGCTTTCCCCGGCCAATACAGTTGAATGGGATACTCTTTACTCAATAAAAGGCGGCACAAACCATACAACGCTTCCATCAAAGCATCATTCTCCGACCGTTCACTGCCAAGAGGCAATAAGACATTAATTTTATCACGCCCCGTAGCCATACGCTCTCGAACCATCAGCTTGTCATGCTTGGCACTCAATTTCCAATGGATGCTCTTTAACTCATCACCCGGAACATATTCACGCATCTCATAGTCAGGATTGTATTCTGCGCCTCGTTTTTTGCTCTCATTTTCCTTAGGAAAGCCCTCTACGCATCCGTAGACTTCCGTTTCCTCACTCTCCTCGAAAGAAGGCCATACCAACACTCCTGCGGAATAGTTTGTTTCGTCAGTAATAGCCACAATATGAAACAAATCATATACCGTAAGACTGACTATCGATGCCTCAATCCGGCCTGCATGACGACTTCTCAGCAATTGCTTTATCTCACACCCGCCTCCCGGGGCACCCCAAAGGTGTTTATCGACCTGCTCATAATAATCCGTAAACAGATTCCCCCACCTATATGTAATATCTGCCGTATATCCGACCACTTTTCCTTCGTTGAGTATCCGTACATCAAAAGCAAAATCTGTGTCTTTTCCTACCCGGTTAGCTAAAAAAATAATCCTTGCACCAATCCCTTGCCTGCTTTTCCACAGCCACGCACCGGACAAAACCGCCAGACAAGGCAAAAGAATCAACGTCAAAAAGAGTATGTAGCTTCGAAAAAACCACCACATCCCCAACAGCAACAGATACAATATACCAAAGCGGAACACGCCCATTTTACTCAGCCGAAGTTTTTTCTCCATCAGACTGCATGTATCCTTTCCGTAAGCTCTATAATAATATCCGAAACATCCATTCCCTGAGCTTTAGCTCTTGCATTGAGCTGGATTCGATGTCTCCAGACGCAATCAATCACATCCAGAACATCCTCCGGAATCACATATTCGCCGTCACGCATCAAGGCGGTCGCCTTCGCCATCTTAAGAAGCGCAATACTTCCTCTGGGGCTGACACCCAGCGCAATTCTGGAATCCGTTCTGGTCGCTTCTGTCAGATTTGTAATATACTCATAAATATTATCTTCCACATGAAGGTTGTCCGCCTGTCTGCGAAGCTCTAAAAGTCTCTCCACGGAAATTACGCTTTTAACTGCCTCTAAGTTTTTGTTGGCACTGCCCTTCAAAATATCTACTGCTGCCGCATGGGAAGGATATCCCATGTTCAGACAAATCAGGAAACGATCCAGCTGAGACTCAGGAAGCATCTGGGTTCCTGATGAGCCAAAAGGATTTTCCGTAGCAATTACCATAAAAGGATTGGGCAGCGGATGGGGCACACCATCCACTGTCACCTTTGACTCTTCCATAACCTCCAAAAGTGCAGACTGTGTCTTGGAAGAAGTTCTGTTTAACTCATCAGCCAGAAACAAATTACAAAAAACCGCTCCCGGCTTAAATTCAAATTCCTTTGTAGCCGTGTTATACATGGTAAAACCCACGATATCACTGGGCAATACATCCGGCGTAAACTGCATCCTCTTGTACTCTAATTCCATTGACTTACCTAATGCCATTGCCAATGTAGTTTTACCCACACCGGGAATATCCTCCAAAAGGACATGTCCGCCTGCAAGCACTGCTGCCAGCACTTTACGGATAATACGATCCTTTCCCTTTACCACTTTATTTACTTCTGCAACAATCTGCTCCAATTCTGCATTCATAGCTTTTTCCCTTTCAGCCATTTATTCTTCTGTAAACATAGGTGTAGACAAATATCTGTCTCCCGAATCAGGCAAAAGCGCCACAATGGTTTTACCTGCATTCTCAGGTCGCTTGGCAAGCAATGCCGCCGCGAAAAGTGCCGCACCTGAGGTGATACCCACTAAAATTCCCTCTCTATGAGCGATGGCTCTGCCCGTAGTATACGCCTCATCAGTGGTCACCTTTATAATCTCATCATATACTTCAGTATCTAAAACCGTAGGCACGAATCCTGCGCCGATTCCCTGTAATTTGTGAGGTCCCGGTGTACCTCCCGAAAGCACCGGTGAATCTGCAGGCTCCACTGCTACAATTTTAACATCCGGGTTCTTTGCTTTCAAGTATGAACCGATACCGGTAATAGTTCCTCCGGTTCCCACACCTGCCACAAAAATATCCACCTTCCCATCTGTATCCTCCCAGATTTCAGGACCGGTAGTAGCAACATGAGCTGCAGGATTAGCCGGGTTATCAAATTGTCCTAAAATAATTCCGCCGGGAATAGTACGCTCCAATTCCTCTGCCTTTTCTATAGCTCCTGTCATTCCCTTTACGCCTTCTGTCAAAACAAGTTCCGCACCATAAGCCTTAAGAAGGGTTCTGCGCTCCACGCTCATGGTTTCGGGAAGCGTCAGAATCGTACGATATCCCTTAGCTGCCGCCACCATGGCCAGACCGATTCCTGTATTGCCGGAAGTAGGCTCAATAATTACGGAGCCCTCCTTCAAAAGCCCTTTCTTCTCTGCCTCCTCCACCATGGAAAGCGCCACTCTGTCCTTTACGCTCCCCGCCGGATTTAAGTACTCAAGCTTCGCAAGCAGCGTAGCATTCCCAATCCCCTCTGCTTTACTATAATTATCCATCTTCATCATTGGTGTATTTCCAATAAGCTCTGTTGACTTCGCATAAATTTTTCCCATAAAAACCTCCTTATATCTATCAGACTCTTTATATTATACAGCTATTATCACATTTATAAAATCCTTTTTTTGACATTCAAGGCAAAATCCCTTATACTACTTGTGTTTATTACACTTGTGGAATATTTAGGAGCCTAAAATGAAACCATCAGCAAACTATGATATTAACACCAATACCTATAAAGTACCTTGTCCGAAAAAAACTTCTCTAACCCCCGCTTCCACTGAAGCGATAGTTGTAAATGTTCCCGGTTCTAAGAGTATCACCAACAGAGCACTGCTTTTGGCTACTCTGGCTCAGGGTACTTCCACCCTTCGGGGAGTTCTTTTTTCCGATGACTCAAGACATTTTTTAAAATGTGTACAAGATCTGGGATTTGAAACAGTAGTTGATGAAGAAAAAAAGGTTATCACAGTATCCGGTTTGGGCGGCAATGTTCCCAAAAACGAGGCCACACAGTACGTTGGAAGCGCCGGCACTGCTGCAAGATTCCTCACCGCTTATTTAGGTGTTTCACAAGGAACCTATCACATGGATGCTTCTGAACAAATGCGCAGACGCCCCATGGCTCCTCTTCTTGATTCCTTAAAAGAATTGGGATGTGAGATTGAATATGAAGTTAACGCAAAAGAAGGATTTTTCCCTTTTACATTAAAAAGCCAAGGTTTCGGCAAAAACGAAATTGCCGTAGATATTGAGCACAGCAGCCAGTTTTTGAGCGCTCTTCTCATCTCATCCAGTCTGTCCAAAGAAGATTTTACCGTAAAGGTACAGGGTACCCATGGTATGGCTTATATTGAAATGACCTGTAAAATGATGGAACAGTTCGGCGTTTCGACCATCCGCAAGTCCCCTGACACTTTTGTGACCGCCAAGGGACAGCACTATAATGCCCAGGATTACCAAATCGAGCCTGACGTGTCTGCTGCATGCTATTTTTATGCAATGGCACCACTTCTTGGCATTCCTGTTTTGGTAGAACATGTGCATTTTGACTCTTTGCAGGGAGATGTAGCTTTCCTTAAGATTCTGGAGCAGATGGGATGTACTTTATCCGAACAGGAACAGGGCATTCTTGTACTGCCACCTCAAGGAGCTTTGCACGGCGTGACTGTAGATATGTCAGCCTGTTCCGACCAGGCCATCACACTGGCCGCCATCGCACCTTTTGCGGATTCTCCCACCACTATTACCGGTATCGGACACATCCGTTTTCAGGAAAGCGACCGCATAAACGCCATTGTCACAGAGCTTGACAGAATCGGCATCCGCTGCGAAGCAGACATACACTCTCCCGGCAGCATCACAATTTACCCCGGCACCCCCAAGGCCGGCATAATCGAAACCTATGACGATCATCGCATGGCCATGGGATTTTCTTTGATTGGGCTGCGCACCCCCGGCATTGAGATTCATGATCCCGGCTGCTGCCGCAAAACCTTTGAAAATTATTTTGATGTTCTGGAAAATGTCTTAGGCGGCATTTCCTGACCCGCTAAATATAGAGGTAAACCAAATTAAATTTGTGTGTTTTTTTGTGAATTTTGTATAAATTTTTCTAACAAAATATTTTTTTATTTTTTTAAATCGCAAAATATAGCAATACCCCCTTTTGTGCGGCCACTAGATGTTGTAAAATCCTCTTAATTCTGCAAATTTTGATGTCAGAACTGTCTTTCCTGTCTATTGACATCCTCGAAGATTTTATTTATACTAAGAATACAGTTAAAACATTTAGGTACACTATGCCAACAGGATAGTTACTGTCCTGCGGGCTTGTTTCATTGTTAATTATGTGTCAATGAAGTAATAGAAGAAAGAGAAGCGAGGCGAGAACAAATGGCAGAAGTTGTTTTTCAGTGTGACGTAAACAGAGGTTTCCTGCGTAAGATTGATGGAAACGAGAAATCTTTATATCTTGAAATTTCTGATGATAAGATCACCGGAAAAGGAATCATTTATCTGGAAAGCAGCCAGCGCGAGTATAGCGGTGACATCGATTATGAGCTCAAAACTGTTAAAAAGGTTGAGCAGACAGTATATGAGGGACTTGATGCTCTGGTTATCCATGTGCGTGTTCCTTCTCTTTACGGCGTACAAAAGATTCAGGTTCGTTTGCCTGGCATCCGTGACATGTTTGGTGCAATGGATTTGCTTAATGAGCACATTGCAAGTTTTGCTCCCAAGCCTGTTAATGTTTCTGCACCCGCGGCAGCTCCTGCTCCTGCGGCAGCACCTGCTCCCGCTCCTGCAGTAACTCCTGCTCCTGCGGCAGCTCCTACGCCTGCTCCTTATGCAGCAGCTCCTGCTTCTGCTCCTTACGCAGCTGCACCCGCTCCTGCGGCAGCTCCTGCTCCTGCTCCTTATGCGGCAGCTCCTGCCCCTACTTCCACAGCATCCGTAATTTCTGTTGAGGAGTACAAGAAAAAGCTTGAAAAGCTTGAAGCAATCTACCAGACAGGTATGATTACCGAAAAAGAATATAAGAGCAGCAAAGCCGAATACATCAGTGTATTAAATGGTCTGGATGCATTCTTTAATAAAGTAAAAGTAAACCTTCAGTATAACGAAGTAGGCTTCCTTTCCGCAGAGGAATTTGCGGACTTCAAGAGAACCACAATTGAAGAGTGTTCTGATTTGACTTCCGTATCTAACGAAGTAATGAGACAGAACCTGAAGAAGCTCCTTATTTTGTATCTGTTTGAGATTCTCAGTGAAGATGAGTACGAGAAGATTTGTTCCGATATTACTAAATCCGTACAGTATGCTTCCAGCGATACTGAAGAGATGACCATCGAGAAGATTACCAAATGGCCTATCCTTAAAGATTGTGAAATCATCTCCGAGGCTCAGTACGAGCAGTTCATCAAACTGGTATCCGATGACACCAAGATTCGCATGAACGAAAGTCTCCCTGTATTAGAGCACAAGTTGATGAGACTTACCACTCTCTCCAAGACCTTCCTGTTTACTCCGGAAGAATTTGCTTCCAAGAAACAGGAGCTTGTTGCAGAAATGACCGCTTTGGATTACTCTTCCGAAGCTAAAATGAAGAGTCAGATTGCATGTATCGTAACCCTCAAAAAATGTGAGTGGATTGACGACATGGAATATCAGGCTAAGAAGAACGAAATTGTGCAATCCGTTGAAGCTAACGACGACATTGTTGCAAGATTGCAGTTGTTCCGTGTACTGACCAACATCAACTTCCTTACCGAGGAAGAATACAAGAGCTTTGAGAAGAAAGTTATTGATGATATCTTCCAGCCTTACAGCGATATCAGCGAGCTTCAGAAGAAAGCTCAGAACCTGATGAAGCTGAAAGATGCAACCATCATCTCCGAGGAAGATTTCAACACCTACAAGAAGAAACTTCTCTCACTCTCTTAATCAAATTCTAAAAATCAAAAGCCGAGGTGCTATACCTCGGCTTTTCCTATTTCTTCTGTTGTATTATCTGTATCTTCCGTTATTTTTTGCGCTTTATCAACCTGACGCAAGAACTGTCTGCTTAAGAACAAACATATAAAGAATGCAATAAATGTCGATAGGGGCTGTGCCTCCTGCACACCTGCCATGCCTCTGATACGAGGCAGAATAATTACCATGGGTATGAAAACAATACCACTTCTAAGGGCCGATGAAACTGTAGCCCAGAAACGCTGTCCCGTACTCTGAAATCCCATCTCTGTCACCATAGTAATCGGCACCAGTATCAGCGCCAGACAATGAAGCTGTAACGCTCTCACTGCATATTCCACCACCTGCGCATCATCCCTGAATATACGAATCATGGGTTCAGCAAAAATTATAACCGGAATTGACACAACAACCAAAATCACCTCGGATAAGGTGAACGTGAACCAATAAGCCTTTTTCACTCGGTCAAATTTACCTGCACCATAGTTAAAGCTGCTTACCGGCTGGAAGCCCTGACCGATACCAATGGCAAGGGACATTACAAAGAAATTGATTCTGGAAACCACGCTCATTGCCGCCACCGCAGCATCTCCATAGACAGAAGCACTGCTGTTTAACAGAATTGTTGCAACACTGTTAAGCGCCTGTCGTAACATGCTCGGGAATCCTGTAGCCGCAATATTTCCTGATGTTTCAAGCTTAAAATCCACTGCGGAAATACGAATTTTCGACTGCGTCTTGCCGGACAGATACATACTAAGCAAAATCGTAAAACTTACCATCTGCGAAATCGCAGTAGAAGCTGCTGCTCCCGTAATCCCCAATTTAAAACCGAACATTAAAATTGCATCACCGGCAATATTCAAAACTGCACCTGTCATCAGCCCCACCATACCAAGCTTGGCACGACCTTCATATCGCAACAGGTTATTCATGGTCAGGCTGGCTGTTTGAAAAGGCGCCGCAATAATAATCCATGTGATATATGTAATGGCATAGGGCGCAATCGTGTCAGTACTGCCCAACATATAAACTAACGGCTCCACCACAATAAAACTGATCAGGCCAATAATGGCTCCCAAAAGCATGGACATAAAGAAACCTGTGGACGTATATTTAGTCGCCCTGTCTATATCCTTTGTGCCTAATGCTCTGGACATGATACTTCCGGCACCCTGACCACACATGAATCCCACAGCCTGCAATATGGACATATAACCAAACACCACCCCCACTGCGCCACTGGCACTGTTGCCCAATGTGCCGACAAATGCGGTATCCACAAGATTGTAAATATTTGTCACAAGCATGCTTAGTACCGTAGGCACCGCCAGGAATGCTACCAGCTTCTGCACCGGTGTCTCAGTCATCTTAATGTACTGCTTATCCTGAATACTTGCTGTCTGCTCTGCCATCATCCGCCTCCTGTTTCATACTTTTCAACCATTTAAGAAAAGAGGGAAACCTCGTCTCCCTCTTTTGTATAACCTTATTTCTCTTCTTCTGTTTCCTCGTGAGGGTTATTGTTAATTACACGAACCTTTTCCACACGCTTTTCATCCATCTCAAGCACGGTAAAGCAAAATCCCTTGTGTTCAAAAACATCATCCACTTCGGGCACTCTTCCCAACTGATCCATAAGCCAACCATTCAAAGTCAGCACATCAGACTCTTCAGCTTCCGCCTCAAGATCCAGATACTCAAACACCTTATCCAAATTGGCATTACCTGAGATAAGACATTCGTCCTCAGACTTTATTTCAATATCCTGACTTACCTCATCATGCTCATCCCAGATTTCACCAACAAGCTCCTCCAGAATATCCTCCAAAGTGATGATACCGACCGTTCCGCCGTACTCATCCAGAACAACTGCAATGTGGGACTTCTTCTGCTGTAGCTCTCTCAACAAAACACCGATTTTCTTGCTCTTCGGTACAAATAGCACAGGTCTGACAATTTCAGAAATTTCCTTATCCGTGTTATAAACATAGTTATGGAAATCCTTATGATATATAATACCTATAATATGGTCGATTGATTCTTCATACAAAGGCAAACGGGAATACGCTGTTTCTGCAAAAACTGCAGCAATCTCCTCCTTAGTCGCCTGAGTGGATATACCGGTAATATCAATTCTGGGAGTAAGAATATCCATTGCCACCTGCTCAGTAAACTCAATAGCATTCTGGATAATCATGCTCTCCTGCTCATCTATACCGCCATCCTGCTCTGCCTCTTCCACAATTGACAGGAATTCTTCTTCGGTAATACCACTATCTTCTTCAGACTTTATAATCAGAGACATTAACTTTTTCCACAACCCAAACAGGAAGTTGAAGGGGGTAAGAAGAATTACTAACATTTTCAAAAAAGGTGCTGAAAACATTGCAAATTTCTCAGGAAATTCCTTTGCAATACTCTTGGGTGTAACTTCACCAAATACCAATACCACTACTGTCATTACAGCCGTAGATACGCTAGGCCCCATCTCACCTCCGAGCATCTGGACAAACAATACTGTAGCCATAGAGGACATCAGTATGTTCACCACATTGTTTCCAATCAAAATGGTGGACAATAAGCTGTCATAGTCTTCCGACATTCTCATGACAAGCGCCGCCTTCTTATTTCCTTTCTCCGCCATATTCTTAATTCTAATACGATTCAATGACGAAAATGCTGTTTCTGTTGCTGAAAAGTACGCTGACATAACTATACATACCATAATTATTATCAGCGAAATACTGTCACCGTCCATTTTTGTTCCTTTCTTTTGCTTTCACTTTAGTTACTAAAAAAATCCATTCAACATTATATCAAAAATAAATCCAAAAGAAAACCCTTTTTATGTACACAATTTCATACATAAAAAGGGGGTTCTTTGTTAAAACTCCATATATTTCAGCTTATTCGCCCAAAATTTTCTCCAACATACTCACTCTGTTGAAAGGGAAGGAGAAATAATATCCGTCCGCAAAATCATCGGTTAATGCCATCATTTCTTTGGCAAGTTCAATACCGGCTTGTTCTCCCTCTTCTCTGGTCATATCCTCTCTATAGCGGGATAACACCTCATCCGTCACATCAATGCCCGTCATTTCATTTTTCATGAAAGTGGCATTTTTCAGGCTGACAAAGGGCATAATGCCGCACAAAATCAGGGCTCCTGTTTCCTCTTTAATCTGTTTGAGACGCTCAACGCTATCTTTTGTAGAAACGGGCTGCGTCAGAAAAAAGGTAGCTCCTGCCTCCATTTTCTTCTTAACACGTCCAATTTCCACATCCAGATTCCGGCGCCCTTGATTGATGGCTCCTCCGAAACAGACAGGATCTGCGGCAAACTGATCCTCATTCATATCGTTCATAATACGCATCAAACCCACAGAATCAAAGTTAAACACACTCTTTACACTGTTACGAACCACAGAAGGAATGGGGTCTCCCGTAATCACCAAGAAATTTTTAATATGGTTAATATGAGCTCCCAAAAGCTGTGAACGCATAGCTATGGCATTCTTGTCACGGCAGCAAATATGAGGCATCACACACATTCCGGTCTCCCTTGCCACCTTCTCAGCCACAAGGATGGAATCCGCACGGGTTCTGCCGGAGGGCGAATCCGGGAATGTCAACACATCCACACCGCTTTTTAACAACAAGTGGGCCGCATCCATAAGCTTCTCATCATCACTTCCAAGGGGTGGAGCAAGCTCCACCGCAATCAGCTTCTTGCCCTCTTTGCCGGCCCAGAAAGCGCTGTTTTGCTTAGACACTACTGCCTGCGACGGCGTTTGCATTTTTACGGTTTTCTCCGTCTTCTCCACCACAAGCTTTTGAGAAATCTTCTTTATGTATTCGGGTGTAGTGCCGCAACAACCGCCCACGATATCCACACCGTCTGCTGCAATATCGCAAACCTTATCCGCAAAATAGTCCACATTCTTATTATCAAAAATCAGTCTGTTCTGAACAATTTGAGGATAGCCCGCATTGGGCAAAGCCGTCAGCAACTTGGTGCCCGAAAATCCAATGCTTCTGATAATCTGCTGCATATGACCGGGGCCCACACCGCAGTTAAAACCAACTGCATCCACACTCTCAAGCTTTTCCGCCTGACTTATCAGCTTGCGGGCACTTAATCCCGACTGACTGTAACCAAACTGATTCACGGAAAACTGCAAAATCACAAAAGCCTTATTACCGATAAATTCAAGAGCTTCACCAATATCCTCCAAATCAGGTAAGGTCTCAAACACAAAAACCTGCGCCCCTTCCTCTAAAAAGGTGCGACAAATCTCCACGTATTCCTTGGACACTTGCTCCTTATCCGATTGACTTTCCCATGAAATCCGGCCGATATCTGCAGCAATATAAACCTCTTTGTCTGTAGGCGCGACCTTATCCACAGCTTCCTTGGCCAAGCGATAACCCTGACGGATATACTCCTTTACACCCTCTAAGTCCGTGCCAAGTGCAAAAGTATTCACCGCAAAGGTATTGGTACGGATAATCTGCGCTCCTGCCTCAATATACTCCTCATGGATTCTGCAAACACGCTCAGGATACTGAACATTTGCAAACTCCGGCAATTCCTTGGTGTCATACAAATAGGCATAATAGGTGCCGAACGCACCGTCAAAAAGCAGTTTTCTATTTTCCGATACTGCTGTTATTTTCTCCATACTACTCAACTTACTTCTCCTTATTTCCCTTCCAGCTTAAGCATCCCGCCTTACATGCATCCACGCATTTACCGCACCGAATACACTCAGCAGACACGGACACCTGATCCGGCTTTAAATTCACCGGACAGGCCCTCTGACATGCCATGCAGGAAGTACAGCCCTCCTGCTGCCAATGAATCTGTACCAGACTGAAGCGGTTAAACCAACCATAAATCGCCCCCAACGGACACAGATACTGACAAAAGGGACGATAAATTTTTACAGACAAAAAGATTATAACAAATAAAACTGCCATCTTCCAGTAAAACAATCCACCAATCTGAGACTGCAGACTTTCATTGGTCCCCACAAGAGGAATAGCCCCAAATAATGTACCGGAAGGGCATATAAATTTACAAAAGGCCGGAACCTTGGCATAGCCCGTGAATAAAAAGGCCGAGCCGATAAACACCAGCCCCACTAACATTACATACTTACCATATTTCAAAATATGATGGCCGGGGAGCTGCTTTTGCTTCTTAAACAAGGGAATCCTGTGTAACAAGTCCTGCACCAGACCAAAGGGACAAAGCCATCCACACACAAACCTTCCCAACAAACTGCCAAATACAAAGAAAAATCCAAGCACTGCAAAAGGCACCTGCAAATCCCTTGCATTTAAAGCTGATTGCAGCGCCCCCAAGGGGCAGGACCCTATGGCCCCCGGGCAGGAATAACAGTTCAGTCCCGGCACACAGGCATACTTAAGCGGCCCCTTATAAATCTTGCCGTTTAAATACCCATAGACGTATCCATTGGTAATAATTGTATAGATTATTTGAAAATACACCCGGATTCTGGCCGGACTGAATTTCCTCATAGTACATTCCTTCCTTTATCCGATACCGATACATTCCAGACAAATCATGACAGCCTTACGATAAATATCGGCAAACTGATTCTGCCATGCGCCCAAGACAAGCATAATGATACCCACCGTAAACCCGATACTCCACAGCGAAAAAGGGATTTGTCTTTTTACCTTTGCATTCTTTTCTGCCATCATGTTTCCTCTTACTGAATTGACTCTTACTGCTCTGCCGTTTCCATCTCTGCCAAAAGCTGCTCAATCAAATCCACCCAAGTCTCCTTGGAATTGGCGCCTACCACATAACCCAGCACCTCACCCTTACTGTTGACAAAAAAGGTCGTCGGTACGGCATCTGTACCTCCCACCAAATTCACATATAATGACTCGCTCAACAAAAGATGGGGATAATTTGCACCGGTTTTCTCAATAAGAGCCTTCGCATTGTCAATATCCTTCTGATCAGCTCCCTCCGGCACGTCACAGATAATACCCATAAGCTGAAAATCCGCCTTGTCATAAGACGACGCAATCTCACCCAGATCAGGCATCTCTGAAAGACAAGGATTACAATAGGTTCCCCACAAATTAATCATAGTAAGCTTAGAATCCGCCAAACAATCACTTGTGACTATTTCGCCATCTATCGTTGTGGCCTCAAAATTTAGCACATATAAATCTTCCTCTGCACTACTTTCCTGCACCGAAGCGGCAGACTCCGTAGTTGGCACCTCATTTAACTGCGGTGCTTTCTTCTCATCGGCTCCACACCCTGCCAACACCATCAAACCCATCAATATTGCTACTACTTTTAACTGATATTTTCTCAAATTCTACTCCTCACAGGTAATCTTAATTTTCATTTCTTCCGCTCTGCGCAAGTAAGCTCCGACAATTGGATGAGATGCCACCAGCTCCTTTTTCACATATTTACCTCCAAATCGTGTTGCAACCGTATCCAGCTCATAGAATGCCATCTGGTCTACTCGCCCGTTCTTACATGAAATAAATACCGGAACATTACCCTCAAGCAACATCACATCGATTTCATTTTCCACATCCAGATTGTGGCCTTCAAACACGCCATCCCAATCAATGTGAACACCCACTCTGCAGTCCGAATACAGACCGGTACTCTTGCGGTTATAATAGGTACGAAGCTCCAGTAAACAACCTGCATCCAATAGACATTCCCGCATCGGCTCACTGATGTAAGTAAATTCCACCCGTTCCTGTGAAATTCTCACATTCGTCAATGCACCTGCCACCTGCAACTTGTTCAGATAAGCGGCAAAAACATTTACGCTATTAATATTACGACGTTTAGCCAATTTCACTTTCAGCCGCTCAACGCTCACGGATACATTTACTTTATCATATTCATCCTCAATACAGTCTTGGAAAATTGTGGAAAGTGTATTCCAGTTGGCATGATCTTCCTTAGAAATATCCCACATCCGTTCTACAACAGCCTTAAAATCCTCATCATCCAGATTACTCTTAGACATTTTTTGATGTCTGTAGCAGATTCTGCCACCCCGATATCCGATTATCTCATCTAAGGTCATCTCCACTTTTCTGCTCTCTGCAACATCTGCAATTCCAACGGTCTCCCATTTATTGAGCATATGAAGCTTACCGGAATCCACATCATATAGATGCATGGGAGTCTTGTAATCTCTTGATAAAATACCCATGGCTACCGCAATTAACTCCTCGCCTCCGGTCAAATCAAAGAAACAGTTATTCTTCTGCTCACGCTTTAAAACTTCCGTCATTCTCTCCACAACACTGGAGAGATTTTTCTGGCTCACCACATGAAACTCCACCTGCTTCACACCGCACACTTCCCGCAAAATACGCTCCGTATGCTTTTGTCTGTCAGATGTCATCACGTCACTATGACCGAAATAAATCACCTTATCCATTTTGAAATTCAGACAAGTAATCAGATTCTCTATAGGATCCAGGACAAAAAATTCGATATTAACGTTCATGAGCTTCCTCCTCTGTATAACCCGTATGAAACCATATACATTTTCATTTTACCAAAAAAAGACGACGTGGTAAACCTGTTTGTATCAGGAAGTAGGGAGTTAGATTTGGGCTCTGTATCGGTCTCTGTCTTGCTCAGGAACCTCCAATGCATCCATAGCCTGCTCTACAGTAAATTTCATCGTTTTCATCAGACTAAAAACCGCCTTTATCAATCCTTGATGAATCCCATCCGCAATACCTTCTGCTTTACCTTCCGCAATACCTTCCGCTTTACCTTCCGCCAACAATTCCTCTTTCCATTCATCCATCGCCTGACACATATCATATTCTCCTTCCTTTTTGTATTCGTCCAATCGCTCCAACACATAATTTGTATCTGTTAAAATAGCAATCACTTCCGCCGTATCCCTATCCAGATGCTTGTACTCCTCATGACTCCATAATTCGATTAATTTTTTCTTATCCTTTCGAAGAGGTATCACCTCCAGCATCTGCCTTACACCCGTCTTAAATTGTGATAAATCTGCCACTTCCCCGGCACAAAACAGACTCATCTCATAATTGTGAAACCGTTCCTTCCAACCCGGCGGTGCATTCTCAAAATCCATCATATCCTTAAGACTTCTGGGACCGTCCCAGCTATCCGTCCCATGATAAAAACAGACAGTATGTACCGGATGAAGTTTGTCCCTTTTGCCTGGATTGGTATTAAAGGCACATGGTTTTACACCCTCAACCACCAGAGCCTTCTCCTTATCCGCTCTAATCCTCCGCCTCCAGCATATCTCCCCGAAGCACCGGCTCTCCGCCAAACTCCGCCGCATTGACAATCTCCGCAAACCTGTCCTTGTCCGACAAAAAATTACATACAGCAATATCCTTTTTCCCCATAAATCCTCCTCTCCGATGGAGGATACGGGCGCCCTCCACCCTACAATATTCTCTTAATTTCCTGTGAAAGACGGCAGAAACGCCTTAGAAATAGAATCGCAAGAATTGCGAGTAATAGTATTGCAAACAACAATGTTGTTTTAGATAAGATGATTGTAGTATAGAGTTCCTAAAGTGTCAATGAGCATTTTTAACAAAATTTAAACTGCGGCAACACCCGCCGCCGCACCCGCCACTTCCCCTTTCCCGGGAATAATGCTATAATCATCCCAATAGAACAAGCTTAGAATCGAGGGGAAAATATGGATTTTGGACAGATTATGAACAGTCCCGAATATGACTTTCTACGCACCCATGAGCGTCTTGGGAAGCGGATTATTTTGCTGGGTCTGGGCGGCAGCCACGCTTACGGCACCAGCATCGGCAACGGGGATATTGATTTTCGGGGCGTGACGCTAAACATGCCTTCAGACCTTCTGGGGCTTACGGAATTTGAACAGTACGAGGACGACCACACGGACACGGTGATCTATTCTTTTAATAAAATTGTGAAACTGCTTTTGGAGTGCAATCCCAACACCTGTGAAATTCTGGGGCTGGACGAGGAGCAGTATCTGATTAAGACAGCTCTGGGACAGGAGCTGATTGACCACAAGGATGTGTTTCTCTCCAAACGGGCAGCCAAGTCCTTCGGAGGCTATGCAAGTGCGCAGTTAAGGCGGCTTCAGAATGCCATTGCCAGAGACTCCATGCCCCAGGCCGAGCGGGAACAGCACATTTTAAACTCCGTGCAAAATGCCTTAGAAGATTTTAACAGACGCTACGAAAAGACCACTCAGGGAAGCCTTCGCCTGTATATTGACAAGGCGGTAACGGAGGGGCTGGAAACAGAGATTTTCGTGGATGCCAATTATCAGCACATGCCTCTTCGTGAGTACGAGAAAATGTTTGCCACCATGAATATGGTTGTGCGGGATTATGACAAGATTGGCAAGCGCAACAAGAAAAAGGACGACAATCATCTGAACAAGCACGCCATGCATCTGATCCGGTTGTTTATGATGGCCATTGACATTCTGGATAAGGGGGAAATCAGAACCCACAGAGGCGCCGAGGATTTGGAGCTTTTGCTACAGATTCGGAGGGGCGAGTTCCAGAAGGAGGACCACAGCTTTCAGGATGCATTTTATGAAGTCCTTGGGCATTATGAAAAAGAGCTTGAGCGGGCCACCAGAGAGTCGAAACTTCCGGACAATCCGGATATGGAGAAGGTTGGTGCGTTTGTAGAATATGTAAATCGAAAAGCAATTGAAGGGGCGTATTGATATGGATGAAATGATCCAAAGATTGAATGGCAGCTTGATGAGGTGCTGGATATCAACGGTTGGGATTTGAAAAAGGCACTTGTGCAGTTTCGACGGGGAAATGCCACCCTTTTTGAGTGGAGCAATTCGCCTGTGGTGTACCAAAAGGCCGCTGAGTGGGATCAGATTTATGAAGTTGCGAAGAACTATTTCTCTGCAAAGGCAGGGATTCACCATTATTACGGCACGGCCCGGAATACCTTTGAGGGATATTTGCAGGGCGAACAGGTGAAGTATAAGAAGTATTTCTATGCCCTTCGTCCGCTGCTTCCGTGCCGGTATATTGAGGCCTACAACTGCCCACCTCCGGTACTTTTTGATGAGCTTATGAAGATGGAACTGCCCGGGGATTTGAGGGCAGGAATTGAGGAATTATTGGAGGTCAAAAAGGTCACGGAGGAAAAGGATTTGAACCCCCAGATTCCGGTGATTTATGAGTTTATTAAGGGAGAGCTGGAGGTCTGGAAAAAGAAGGGGGAAGAGATGGCGGATGACCATAGGAAGGATTGGGAGGAGTTGAATGGGGTGTTTGGGGAGGTAGTTGGGATTTTATAATCGCTTCTCATTTTCTGTAATAGTGATTTTGTGTCCTGCTCTCAAAACTTGCTCTTACAACCACCACTCCGGTAGGCAGCCATCTTGGCAGTATGCTGTGTCACTCATTTTGATGATGGGATGAAGTTGTCAAGGTGCATAATAGGTTTTGAACAATTTATCTGTTCTCTATTGTTTACGAGACTATTGTACGATATAATGTAACCGCAATTTATTTTCTGACGGTTACGCTTTTTGGTTAACATTTAACGATAGGGGGATAGTAAAATGCCTTATAATTGGAATGGAGAATATGTTTCGTCAAAAGCAGACAGAACCACAGCTATACTTGGACATAAAGAACTGGGTGGAATCGGACAGCTTGTTTATCACGCTACCCGTTTCAAATAATATGACACCGATTATTTTGGCAGTGACTACTGTGCTTACCCGATTTGCGATGCAAAGAACCCGCCGGAATTTCCAACGGATGAATCCGTATCCGGTTTGGAAATCCTATCAAGCCTTTGTAACCTCGCAAGCCAAATCGATGATTTTGAAAATAAGACTCCGTATGTGACCTTAATCCTTGATTAGTGCAAAAAGTATATGCACCCCTACGGCATAGACTTTATATATGAAGATTTGAATGATGAGAAATTTGACATCAACCATTTTGATATAAAAACGCTTGAAAAAGAATGTGTCTTTTCCATTGATGAATTTATGAAAGACCTAGGTCATTTGTATGTTACCTATCTCTTCTACCGGGCATTAGAAGGCATTTGCATTGCAGATGAAGAAGCTGCCTACCATTTTTATAAAGAAGGAAAACATTTTGAAACCACTTCCCATTTTGAACGCTTTAAGTTCTATTCAAGGGAAATACCGGATTTAGATGTCAATACCGCAGGCAGGGACATCATAAAAGAAGTGCAAGTTTATGGAGAATATGAAAAGGAACACCCTATAGAAAAAGCCCCCGAAGGAGAATTTGGTTCAGAGCCTTATGATAATTATGAAGAACTCCGGGACATTTTATTAGACCGATTCCCGGATGTAAAGATGCGATTAAAGGTAACTCCAAAGACAGGCAGAATGGAATTATCCGCTGATGCTCACTCCGTATTCGATATCGCATGGTGCACCTTTGCAACCATTCTCGCCCAAGCACCTGCTCCGGAAGATATCGGAAAAGAGGAAGCTTTTTCAGAAGGTATCGTTATCTCTTGCCGCCACTGTAAGAAGTTTTTCGTCCGCAGAAATAACAAGCAGGAATATTGTGATAAAGAAGCCTGCCAAAAGGCTCGTAAGGTACAAAACCAACGTGATTTTAGACGCAGAAAACGCATAGAAAACGCTCAAAAAAGCAAGAAAAATTCATAAAAATTATAACAAAATGACAAAACCGTATGGTCTACATATCACTGCATTCCATACGGTTTTCTTTAATTTCATATTATTATATTTTTCCACTATGATGCAGATGTTCCGAGGACTCCCCCTGTTCAATTTCGCGAAAATTCGTGCGTGAGGAGGCGCCGGTCTTTGGGCAGAAAGAGTGTAGGGATTTGACCTTCCCCGCTCCTTATCCTAAAGTAAAAGTAGCTGTTTTATAATTATATCTTTCTTTTCAGGATAGTCATCAATAATAATATTGTTCTTACTTATGACCGCTTCAATAGCCTCAATTTTTTTAATAATATCTTTTTGCACATCAATGTCTGGAACCGTTACTGAATATGCTAATATTGTATCTTTATCTCCTCTTGGCATTTTCATTCCAGATACATCTGACATTATCCAATCAAAAAATTGCTGTCTCTTCAGCGAATAATATAGGAATTTGGGCAAAATCTCTTTTTCATTTTTGACTCTAAATATCAATACATCTGGTGAACATCCCCCATCCTTGTCTGCATACCATATTTTCTTCAAGTATGGACGTATATTAGAAATTAGAATATCACCCTTTTTGTAAGCCATAATAGACTCTCCACTCAATCCACCAGCATATTCTTTACACCCGCCAAAATTCGGAAGCATATTATCTGTAGTCACGTATGATTTCATATCAATATCTGAACTTAAAACTCGTTCCGTTACAAAAGGAGCAACCCTTTCTAATTTCTTAGTTTTTCCAGTAGTAGAATTTATAAGCGTTTCAATTTGAGCAAATAAAACCTCATTACTCTTTATTGCTTCATTATACGCTATATCTACTTTCTTACATTCATCTACTACTTTCTGCTGTATTTTCTTGTCTGGTACTGGAATTTGTAAATCTTCATAAAAATCAATTGGAACTCTTCTATGTCCACTTGACCCCGTCATATTATATTCAGCATACTTTCTGACAACACTTCTATTTAAATATGCAAATAAATATGAATTTAATATTTTTTCTCCAGCTCTAAATACATGAAGTTCAGAACTACCCATACCAATTCCATTTGATAACCCTGTAGCCAATGCACATTTTCCGTTTTCCATACAAGGTGTAATTTTAGCTACAATCACATCCCCTTCTTTAAAATAAGTGTAACTTCCACTTAATTTATCCAACTCTATTTCTTCTTTTTTTTGTATAAATCCATTGGTTGAAATAGAATCCATATCAACAAATGAAACTAATGTGTTCTTTGGAACAGATGCCAATTCCGTTTTTGATGGATTAATCTTCACACATACTTTTGAAATCTTTTCAGTTTTATACTTGCTATTTACTACCATTTTCTTTGCAACATTAGTTTTTATTGCTTTATTGAATTCTACCCTTGAAAAATCAATCATATCTTCAAGCCTATATGTCGCAACATATTCTTTCAAATCATCCGGCACTTCATACTCTATGTCTAAATAATTAGATCTAATTATGGAGTTTATCTTATTATTATCCTCATAATCATTAGGATTGAATAATGGGGTTTCAATACTTCGTATTCCCTTATTATTCTCAAGAGTATCGTCATCATCTCTAATTCCTAAATATTTTATACCTTCATTTCCCTTACTTTCACTCCAATCATATCCCAAAAACTCTTTTAACGCTTTGCCGGATGGTGTTTTTGACACAACTACTGTGCAAGCATTAGATTTTGCCAACATATAATAATACAATTTTTCTCTTTCTATATTTCTAATTTCAGAATCTAAAAATGCATTCTTTTCAGCATTTTTATCATAATCACTGTACTTTGAGGTAATTCTTTTGTTTTCTATTTTTTTATATGAAGCACTCTTTTTTATTTTTGCTAAATATTTCTCAAATATCTCACTTGTTGGAAGAATTCCTCCACATAACCAATTGCAATAACTATTAAAATCAATCTCACAATGCTCACAATATTGCTTTATTAAAATTTCATCTTCAAAAATAATATCTTTCGAAGAATCTCCCTCAAACCAAGCTTCTATTCGATTCCAATAATGTTCCGCTATATCTGGATTATCATCTTTTCTACGCAAAAATAATGTCACGGTATTTGTTGGCGTTTTTCCAAAAGTCCCTCCCGCAAATTCTGAAATAGCAATAATATCAAAATACTTTAAAATCAATTCTCGGCATGCAGTATATAAATTATCTTTAGTTGTCAATATACTTATTGGTAAAATAATAGCTGCTACTCCACGTGCCTTAAGAAGTTGCTTTGCTCTCTCAACAAAAAAAGTTTCTATACTATTATTTTTTACAGCATCCGATACCTTGGGAAACAAGCTATACCTTTCACGTTCTTCTGCCGGAAGGGTTTCCAAAAATCCCTTTACGCTATATGGTGGATTAGCAATTAGAACTGAAAATTTACCATCTTCAATCTTGTCATTTGCTGCCAACGCATCCCCGTATATTATTTGTATATCATCCTCTCCGTACATAAAGGAAGATACCTTAGCCACCTTAGATAACCTATATTCTTTCTCAACACCAAAAATCTTTTTGTAATATTCCGTAACAGAAATACTTTTGTACTTTTCTACATATTCTTTAATATAAGAAGCATATTCTGTCAAAAAATGTCCAGCTCCACACGCGTAATCAATTACTTTCGGAATCTCAGCATTTTCTTTAATTATGTTTTCTATTGGTAGTGAAGAAACTATAAATTTAACTATTGGCAATGGTGTAAAATATTGCCCTTCACTTTGTTTTACTCCATCATCTAGGAATCCCTCAAATAAATCCCCTAAAAACTGATTTTGTTCTTCGGTTTTAAGTTTCATATCTTCAAGCATCAAAACCAATTTTTTTAATATTACTGCATTTTGATAGAACAGTTCCTCATTGTGTACATCCAGAAAAGCAAAATCACTATTCGTATAAAATTTTAGTTGCCGAAAATATTCAAGCACCTTATTCCGTGTTGCGTCCGGATCATTTTTAAATAAATGAAAGGCGTCACTTACCTGTTTTTGGTCGATGTATGTAACTTCTTCACCTAGAAATTTTTCCATTCCTTCTTTATATAGTTTTTGTAGTCTATCCTGTAAACTAAAGTAATCATCATAAGCTGCCCCCTTCCAATAAAATTGAAGTTCTTTCGCATTTATAGTTTCATCAACAATTTTAGCCAAGAACAAATTAACCAATTTATCAAACGCATTTTCATGACTTCCTACATTATGCTGGCGCAATATAGTGGCAAACTCATGATATTTCTTTTGAATAGCTTCATTATCTACTTCATCCAAATCATCAACAGTATATTTTTGTTTACCTACTGTATATGGTTTTATATCTTTTTCAAATATTCCTCTTGTCGCAAAATCTTGTTGGTATGTATCTTTCCAAACTTTGAAATAATCAGCTTTATCACCATTATCTAATTGAACCGCTCTAAAACTTTTTAAGGATTTATCTGTTTTTAACAATTCCTCATTATCTAACATTGATATAATATTTGTAACACGCTTTATTCTTCCATCTACATAATCAGACATATACATACAAAGCGCTTGCGATTGACGATACGAATTATAGTATCTAAACAATTGACCTCCATCCAGCATTGTCTTTTTCCAATGTTTATCAAATTCATCAGCTTTCTTACATTCAATCAATAGAAATGTTTTTCCATCGTTATCCTTTATCTGTATATCACAAAAACCACCTGTATCTCGCAATCCCCCCGGCATAGGCTTTTCTAATTCTATATGTTCTGGTTTATATCCTTTATCTAGCAGACTTGTAATACACTCCAATACAACAAAATTTTCATTCTCAGAAAAATTACAAGTCGTTTGCCTATGAATAATCATCCCTTTATCTGTTGGATATGTTATTTTTTTATTTGTAAAATCTACTTTAATCGAGCATTCAAATTCAGGATATTCTTTTACATAAACATTTTTTCTTGCTTGCTTAACATAAGCTAATTCTTCCAACACCAATTTCAAATTATCTATCGTAATCATTTTCTATCCTCTTCTTTTCTAATAATTCTATCAGCCTCTTTCAAAGCTGTTCGCCTTATAAACTCGCTATATGATGCATATGCTTCAATTCTTGCAGCCTGTTTCAATTTTGCTAATTCTTCTTCACTTACCCTGATACTCATAGAAATCGTTTTGTTCATTTCTAAACCCTCCTAATGTATAAAATTATATCATTCATGTGCAACATTTACAATACAATTCTCCACGCTCGTAAAGCATAAAACAGCCACCGTTCGTAGTAGATTACTACTAACGAATAGTGGCTGTTTATTTGCCTTTATTCCCTCTCCGTGTCAGACCTTAGTAAAAGAACTTCTACATTCATATCTGGAAATATTATAAATCCATACTTATTACTCTACTTATTCCTTAGCACTTCCAAGTTATCCATAACCCACTCAACTGCGATTCTTTTATTCTTTTGTAGAATATTCCCTGAAATCATTTTTCCTGAAACTGATACCTTTTTTGGTAGCGCATCTTATTGCAACTGCTTAACGCTATAAAGCACCTAAAACTAAACCAACATTTTATCCTTGTTCTATCACAACATTATTTTTCTATCGAAAAATATATCCTTATTTAGTTTAGCAATTTGACAAAAATAGGGATTTACCTTTAAAGGATCCCCTAATGGATGTTCATTAGCATTTCTAACCATGCACATAGTACAAAACTCATTTTCTGGGCACTGGATACATTGAGAAAAATCTTTTCTTCGTAAATTTCTTAAATATTTTACCTTATTTGAATTACCCCAAATATCACTAAGCTTTGCCTGATTAATATTAGCTACAACATAATCCTGCCAACCGGCACATGGATATACGTTACCATTTTCTGATATGCATATAGATGAATGACACACACTACATATGTGATCATTTGGATTAGTATCTTTTTTCTTTAGATATTCTCTCTCTAAAGATTCTATATATTGTGGATTACTATCAACATCTTGATTGATAATTTGGCGAACTTCTTCTATTGACAATCGACACTCTAAATTTTGAATTGTATGGTCGTATCTTCCAATGATCACATAGTCACTGCTAACATTAATATTATATTCTTTCCCCCATTCTTTAACATCCCGATAACAATGCATATTTTGTTTCATTATCGGACAGCTAATTTGAACCGGAATATCATTTTTAATTAACTCTAGAATAGCCCGCTTGGTTTTTTCAAAGCTTCCTTTCTCTTGTGTTATAGAATCATGAACACTTGCCTCCATTGCATATAGTGAGGTTTGAACACACACAAGGGCATTTTCTTTTATTTCTTCTATAATGTCCTGATTCAACAAAGTCAAATTACTAAGCACATTAACTGAAAAATTATACTCGTTGCACTTTCTCAAAAAACTTATAAAATGGGGATGCGCCATCGGCTCACCACCACTTATAGTTAGATGTAACAAGTTCATTTCTCTAGCTTGTTCCAAAATGTTATAAAACATCTTCGAACTCATAATATTTGTTTTTTTCTCATGCGGAATATAACAATGTATACATCGTTCATTACACTTACTAATTATTTCTATATGTAAACTTGTTAATCGTGGTTCATTATTAAAATACTCATCAAAGAAATCCTGTGTAGAATCTTCTTCCGCTTTTTTCACAGCACATGATTCTTTTTCATTATTAATTCTCATGTTTTTATAGGAAAATCCTTGATCTTTTTCATGGCATTCTTGGTCAGTATCACCTGAAACAACAAAACCATCCGTTTCAAGAGATAAATAAAATTCTATCGCATCCTTCTTAATTACTTCTATATCTGCATCTACGAATTGCGCACATATTTTCTCGGCCAAATCATCTATTGATTGAGGTTTTCTACTTAAAACTGATAAAAAGATTGCACCACTCGCAGATACAATTTTGTCTCCTATGTAATTCTCATCATCATCGGCTAATTTATATCCAAAATTTCTATTGTCTGTTAAATATCCAAATGAACCATAATTTCTATACATAATATTTGACTTTTGTTTGAAATACATTTTATTATCTCCTTTATGGACAAACGACAATGTTAATCATAACATTGTCGTTTGTAGTTAAATGATTTTTATCGTCCGCTTGGTCTGGGTGGATTACAAGGTCTACCGCTCGGCTTACTATTCGGACGACATTCAGCCATTTGCACAGTACTCTGCGCTAAAACTCTGGGTTTTTCATATTTCATAGTTGTCACCTCCTTTCTTTGTGCTTCATTATAATTATAATAATATTTTCTGCTCCTATCAAACCCTCTTTAATAATACCACAACAGTGAGTCTTATGCAACATTATTACATCATCAACACCCTTCCCCCCTTGTTCTATTCTTTAGAACTTAATACTATCAAAATTGTGGATACACTTAATGCGATAAAAAATGAAAACAGTTCCGAAAAAACTATAAATTATTTTTCGGAACTGCACTATTTTACTCTTACACGTCTTGCAATAATTCTGTTTTGCGGAAATTTCCTTTTAACATTTTGAATATAATATGCTCTGAGGGTTTATAGGTCTCAGTAGACCTTCACATACAAATTAATATAGCCATTCTATTTTATCTAATTCCTGCAAATACTTTTCTCCTTTAGCTTTATCAATCATCTTGCAAAAATAGGCTATTCCGTACAAGTGCTCTTTATAAAAATTCTTTTGACATTGAATCTTTTTCATGTGTTCTTGAACACCATACTTCTGACAGTAATAAATTGCATTTTCTATCTCTTTTATAGTAGCCTTTGACAAACTCACCTTTTTATTTACAACTAATCCTGTAACTTCCTGACGTTGATTTGAATATTGAAGCCTTGTTTTATCTTTATTAACTTTATATCCCTCCTCTTCAATAATCTTACAAACTATTGGCAAAAGAAATTTTATAGATTTATCTCCTGAAAAGGTAATATCATCCGCATATCTTGTATAAGAACATCTCGCTGTTTTTGCTAATTCCCCAAGCCGCTTATCCATTTTAATTAATACAATATTTGAGATTACTGGACTTGTAGGAGCTCCTTGCGGAATCACATTTTGATCATTAGTACATAATTTGGTCAATAAATGCGCAACTTGATTTGTATATCCTAAATAACTAAATATTCTATAAACTTTTCGATATGTAATGCTTGGGAAAAAATCTTCTATATCAACATTAATAATTAATTCCTTATTTACGTGCTGAATTGCGTTGTGATAAATGGATGTATCTTTTTTAAATCCTTTTGCATACTCTGAAACATGCACTTTATCTAATATATTCTGTTTAATCCATAGTTGACGTATTTTTAACTCTTGAACAGGCGCTTCTATTGTCCGAAATCCACCTGCTTTCTTCGGAATTTTAAAACGCCTATATAAATTCGATTTCCCAGCACCAAAATACTCACTTTGTTGTGTTTTATGTATCTGCAAAAGTTTCCTTAGATGTCGCAAATTAAAAATAACAGGGACATCATTTTGAATTAATCTTTCAGAATATATCTGTATCAACTCATGCGTATTCTCACTTATTATTCCCTGCTGCTTTTCTCTATCATACATACTTACCCCTTCTTATATAAATAAAATACCGGTACTTACTAATTCTTTAATTAAAAATTATGAGCAACAGTGCGGAAATCGCAGATTGTAGCACGTGCTAGTTGCGAATAATTGCATTATTGGTAAGCCGCGTAGGCGCAGCCTAGTGATAATATATAGCAAGGCTACAGCGGAAAGCCTTTAGGCGCGCTGGCCGCTATATATTATCGCTTACAAGCAATCTTTCTAATAGAAAAGCTACTTGCTTTTCATTTTCTAAGTACCGGTATTTATTTATCATAACTTATAACCCGAAAAAGTCTTCTCGAAATTTTTCGGCACATATTTTTTCTCAGTTTCACCTATTAATATATTTTCTTCAGATACCAAGTCCACAGATTTGACCTTGGTTATTTTTATGTACTCTTTTAATAAAGCAGTCGGACGAAAATGTCCTTGAACAATCTTAACATATTTTCTTTCCAACAAATAATGTAATGCTTCATCCATTTGAGCAGTAGTCATTCCAAATTCTACACAGGCTTCGTCATAATTAAATTTCATATCTTTGTTTATAAGATAAATCATCAGGAATACATATGCTTCTTTTTCGTCATGCCTTCTTACTACATTAGTCTCTCGCTGCTTCTTTCTCTTCGATGCGTCTTTCTGCATTGATGATAACGTAGTTGATTTCTTCTTATGCCTTTTGAATATTGAAATAAACTCCTCATCCTCATGCCAAAATAAGCCTAACGTATTATTAGGTGTATTATATTCAAACGCAACTAATGCCTGCGTTTTTTCATATCCTAAAATCATATCTTCTTTTACTTTATATCTCACGCTTACATCATAATACCTATCATTCATTACTTTTGATCCATTTTCATCAAACAGATAATTTTCCTTAAATGCTTTATCCGATATCTTTAAAGCAACAATTTCGATACATATTTTATTCGTTTCCGCAAATCTTTTTATTCGTTCCTTAGCATTACATGACATTTCAGAAACCAAAACAAAAAATTGCGTTTGTTCACAATTACAATTTCCTTCTAGGCACTTTTTGATTGTCTTCTTTACAGTTCCACCAGTTCCACTATAATCATCAACAATTACTATTGATTCAAAACTCTTATCCTCAGCTAACAATGAATAAATATTCTTTTCAGAATAATCATATAAGTCATTCATCGTCCAAAACATATTAAAAAACAGGTCAGAAAACCCTACTCCATATTCTTTATATGTTGGAATGAACACTGTTGCATTATCCAAATTAAACTTTTGTAGTTCACATAATTTGGAATATAGCTCGCGTACACAATTATTAAGTTTTCTATTAGTATAATATTGAAAATGCTTTAATAACTCTAATACAACATCCCTTTCGTCTTCCTCAAATTGATTTATCCAAACATCTATTTGGGAATCATAATACGAACGAATTGCCTTTCCCCCCCATTTTTTAGTTATGTTTGCATATTTTAGCTTTTGTTTTTTCTTCATTATCAATCCTCTAAAACTACCACCGCTCCAAATAACCTTGTGTAGATAATATCATGTTTCCATGTTTTTATCAATACACGCTGGTCCATTTTTTTCTGCATAATACAGTCTTTTTGCTCCATTATAAAAGCGAGGCATCTCTGCCTCGCTTCTAACCATCCTCCTCATGTCATACCAAAGATGCTAACACCTCCCACCTCGTACAATAACCCGAAAAAAATCCCTTTGTACTTTTGTTAGATTGGCTATTCCCTCTGTTTGCATTCCTATTTTCAATTCCTACTCCCCCTGATTTTCCTCCATCCACTTATGTATACTGGTATAATTCAAATCGCCCATTCCCTGATTCGCGCACGCCCTGAACAGTTCATACACCAGATGGGTCACCGGTGTAAATCCCTCCAATTCATTGGCGGCATCAATAAAAAGACCCACATCTTTTTTCATAAGATTCAGGCGGAAGCCCGGTGTGTGGTCGCCGCTCATCATGAACTTGGTCACATTTCGGTCAAATACAAAGCTTTGGCCGCTGCTCTGGCTCACCACATTTTTAAGCACCTCGTCATCTACGCCAAGCTTCCTTGACATGCACAAAACCTCTGCCGCCACTGCGGTATTGCCGGCATTCAGCATTTGATTTAACAGTTTTACATTGGATGCGGTTCCCACATCTCCCGTGTAGATAATATTTTTGCCCATGGCCTCAAGCACCGGCTTCACTGCTTCAAAGGTACTCTCTTCGCAGCCAGTCATAATGGTAAGGGTACCATTTACTGCACCTGCCACGCCGCCACTGACGGGAGCATCCACGAACCGAAGCTCCTTGCCGGAAGCCTTCATGGCTTCGTTTACAAGCTCCTTGGTATTCCCCTTGGCAGAAGTCATGTCAATAAAGGTAACACCTTCTTTGGCATTTGCTATCAGGCCGTCTTCCCCAAGGTAAAGCTCCTGAATCTCCTTGTCGGCAGGAACGATTGTAATTACCACATCGCACAGCTGTGCCATCTCCTGGAAGCTTCCGATTGCAAGTGCGCCTTCCTGTAACATCTGGGCCTGGCTATCGCTGTTGCCGGAATGCACATACACGCTATAACCTGCCTTGCAGAGATTCTTTGCCATGGGAAGTCCCATTTTACCTAGACCGATAAATCCTATTTTCATTTTCCATCCTCCAATATTAAATACTTCTCACTGTTTTGCTCAAATCTGCCTCAACCATATAGATATTGAGGCTACCTTCCTTATCCGACGAGAACATGATGTGCTTGCCATCCGGCGTAAATACAGGATGGGAGTGGGCATGTTTTCTTCCGGAGGTTCCGTGGTAACACAGAAGGTTCGTATTTGCCTTGTGATCATTTCTGTCGTATTCAATCAGCGCAATGTATTTATTGCTGTCTTTCATATCAGCGGAAAGCATTGCCCTGTCGCCAACCGCGTAGGTTTCATCAAAGTTGACATTGATGTGCTCCGGCCGCAGAAACGGATAGTAGAAACGCTCCTCATTCTTGCCGTCAAAATCCACCAGAATATCTGCATTCATAAAGTATTCCATATCCGCCCTGTAACGGTAGGAATATTGGGCGCCGATTCTTCCTTTTGCCGTTGTAAATTCATGCCCCACACGCTCCAGATGCTTTTGCTGCACCACAAGGGGCGACACCTGAGTTGTGGATACTTTTACCGTCCACATACGCTGCACCAGCTCCCATGGACCATCATGACAAAATACCATGTAATCCCCATCATCGGGCTTAAAACTGGTGTGGGTAATCCGATCGTGACCGCCGGTCACAACACCGCCGGTTCTCTTCTCCATATCATATCTGATTACAAGACTGCTTGGCTGCTTGAAAAATCGTTCTCTTCCTCCCGGCGCAGAACCGGAAAAAGGGTCCGTAAACTGACTTGTGATAAGGGGCACTTCCTCCACCACCGTAAAGCCAATATACCTTCCGTCATCCGTCATGGTTAAACTGTGGAAATTATATAGAAAAGGAACCTTCATCAGTTCTTCTGATTCCAAAATGGTCAGGTCAACACATTTCAAATACTCGTTGCTGTAGTAATACGCCCGCTTGCCATCCTTAGAAAGCATTGCGTGGGCACCGTGTCCCATCTTAATGGCCTCACCCTGGGTAACCTGAAGGGCCTCACCCTTCTCAATATCCAGCAGGAATAACTCGCCAAAACCGATCTTTCCAATGGCCGGTGCATCCGGATTGACAACAATGGATGTATGGGTGAAATCCGACACAAATATGGTGTATTTTCCATCTGCACTAAACTGTGGTGTGGTAAAATATGGTCTGTCATACAGCGCCTTATTATCCGTAATTCTCACAACCTCAACACCGGTTATCGGGTCCTTTTCCGAACTCATGTTAAATTGATATCTGTTCCCCTTCATATAACCATCCTCCCGTGAAATACCTTGTTTTTTTTAGTCTAACATATGGGCGACTTATTCACAATATTTCTGCGATTAATTCCAATAACTATTACCAGTGAAAGCAGATTCGATAAAACGATTCTCAAAATCTGTAATTCATCTGTTCCGGTTGAGCTGACAATATGTAAAATATTTCCGATAAAGTTATTAAAAAAATGTTCTGCAACACACATCCAGATAACTCCCGTCATATTAACGCAAATTCCCCATTCCACACCCAAAATGCCTGCAAGAATTACATAACCAATGCCAAACACAACGGCTACCGGAATTGTCATTTGACCATCATACACTCCAAGCACACACATAACAATATGCCATACTCCAAACAGACTTGCCTGAATCATATTAGCAACCTTAAAGTCGCATTTTTCTGAAACAACTTTTAGAATAAACCCTCTGAATAATCCCTCTTCAGCAATCACATTTATGATATTTACAACAATGCAAATCATTACTGCCATAACAGATAGTGAAACCTCAGAAGTAGCACCTGTCAGACCGAAATTCGTTATGTAAACTTTTGGATTTGGATTTTTTCCTGCTGCTGTCAGGATGATATATTCCACTCCGTACGAAATGGCAAATGTTAATATTCCAAGCCCCAAACCACATCCTAAATACTTAATGACTTTGTTGTTTTTAAATCCCAAATCCTGAATTTTAATTCCTTTCATTTTCATTACAACAAGTGTTGCAATGATACAAAAAATTTTCGTAAATACATTATCTGCAATTATTGTTTGGTCTGTTCTGATAAATAAAAATTCAATATATTCTACAATTGAACATAAAGCAAAAAGGATTCCAACCGTACAAAAAGTATTTCTCATCTTATTATTCTCCAAAACTTTTTAACTTTTTTACAACCTCTTCATCCATAATATCAAGATTAAATTCCTTTAGCATTTCTGATAAAAGAATACATCTACTGCAAATTACATCCGGCTTATCTTTAAAAACAATAGGATTTAACCAAACATTTGTTATTAGAGCCAGAAAATCAGCCAATTCTTCCGGCTGCTCCGTTGTAATTGAACCATCTGCAATCCCTTCTTTGATGATGGGCAAAATCAATAAAGGGGCTATTTCATTTCTTAATTCAACCACCATATTATAAAACATTTTGGGATTTTTACTGTAGTCGGGACTAATCAA
>JAZQLH010000056.1:0-16106 GCA_045542555.1 Acetatifactor sp.
CGATAGAACGAAGTTCGTCCAAAAACTCCTTTGCACCGGGCATGGGATCAATCTTAGCAATGGTCTCCTGAATTTCCTTAAGGCCCAGACCGTGCTCCTTCAAAACGCCGATACGCCACTTCATCAACTTATCGTAATCGGGCTCGTCACGAGTAGTTTTCTTCAGCTCGGGAATACCGCTTGCCTCCGCAAAGGCAATCCAAATCTCAGGCACCAATACGCCTTCAAGGTCCAAACATGTAATATACATAAATTCTTCTCCTTTATATTTCCTTTTATGTATTTCAGTATTTTCAACACTTTATCAGTATAAAGCATTTTTTCGCTTATGTAAACCGTATTTTTGGGTAGATTTTCCCTGCTTTTCATGATATTCTAAGAACATAAGCAACTTGCGATACAATTTATTTGCATTACAAGGAGATATCTTATGCAACCAACAGACAAAATGGCGTTTTCAAAACAAGGTTCAAAACGCAAGGACATCAACCACATCATAATCGAGAAGGGTAAGCGTGGCGATTTTTCTCCCTTGCAGCCCGACCACTATCACAATTTCTACGAGATTTTCTACCTACTTTCCGGCAAGTGTCATTTTCTTCTAAAGGACACTGTCTACGAACTGGAAAAAGGTGACCTCGTTTATATTGCTCCGGGAGAGCTTCATCATTCCCTTTATAACGAAGGAGAAAACTGCGAAATCTGCATGATTTATTTTAAAAAAGAATACCTTTTAATTGACAATGCAGATACAGCACACTCTTTCATGGGAAGCGTCCCTGCCCTTTACCGGGATAATTTTGTAAGTCTTCTTTCACGCATGCTCTCTGAATACGCACACATTGATGAACACTCCGATGCATTTCTGTCTGTTTATTTGCAGGAGCTTTTACTCATGCTCATGCGCCATTCCGTGCTTGCAGAAGAAGAGCCCTCCTTGCTTCATTCCAAGGACGCCGACATCCTGCTTGCCACTAAATACATCTATAAAAATTTCAAGCAACCCTTGACTTTAGAACAGGTTTCCAATGTGGCATCCTTAAGCCCTACCTACTTTAGCAAGAAGTTCAAACAGACCACGGGCATGGGTTTCAAGGAATATTTGAATTACGTGCGACTGAAGCACGCTCAGGCTGCACTTCTCACCACCGACAGCACCATCACGGAGATTGCTCTGGAGTACGGCTTCAACGACAGCAACTATTTCAAAGATTTATTCAAAAAAGTATATGGCAAATCTCCCAGAGAATTTCGCAAAAATCCGGACTGACACTAACTGCCAGTCCGGATTTTTTACTCTGCAATATAACGAATCGCCTCCATGGTGCCCATTACCATAACACATTCATCCGCCGCAAATACATGGGTAGGATGGGGCAATGGAAAAATCTCGTCTTCCTTTTTGATAGCCATGACATTTACATGAAACTTCGTACGAATCTCCAAATCTATCATATTTTTCCCAAGCCACTTCTTAGGTACATCAATTTCATAAATACCGATTTCCGGCGTCAGCTCCACATAATTGTGAATACTATTGGATCCAAAACGAATCGCCAGCCTTTCGGCAACCTCTTTTTCTGCATAGCTTACATAATTGGCACCGTTTCGAAGCAGCAACTTTCTATGAACTTCCTTAGTTGCTCTTGCCACAATATACTTACAGCCCAAATCATCCAACAATACCGTTATCTCCAATGCCGTCTGGAAATTATCTGCAACTGCTACAACCGCCAGGTCAAAATTCGCGATTCCCAGACTCTTCATAAATCGAGAATCCGTGGCATCTCCAATAACAATCTGTTGTACCAGTCCTACCGCCGCATCAGCGCGCTCCTCACTGATATCTACCGCCATTACCTCATTGCCATTCTCCATAAGCTTCTTGGCCATATGGCGGCCAAAACGTCCCAAACCTATCACCAAAATTGATTTCATATTTTTACCCCACTTGAATTTTTTCTAATGGCAGTCTTGAACTAATTGTCCGCTTTTCAGATGAAAGCGCCAGCAACATTGTTAAGGACCCCACTCTACCACAAAACATTAAAAAAATTAAAATAAATTTGGAGACCATTCCAAGTCCCGGTGTAATTCCCAAAGTCAGTCCCACCGTAGCAATAGCCGATACCGTCTCAAATAATGCCGTCAAAATAGGCACATTCTCCAATGAAGAAATTACCACAGCCGAACCAACTGCCAAAATCAAATACGTCATAAATATACAAGACGCAGTTCTTGTAATTCCTTCCTCCATACGTCGTCCAAAAGCCTCAATATTTTTCTTGCGTTTAAAAGTTGCAATGATACTGACACACAAGACCCAAAAAGTTGTAGTCTTAATACCGCCGGCGGTGGAGCCGGTAGAACCACCCACCAGCATCAGACAAATCATCACCATAATACCGGATTCTGTCATGGCCGCCAAATCTGTTGTATTAAATCCTGCGGTTCTTGCAGATACGGATTGAAACAAACTTGCCAGAATCCGTTCTCCCACCGTCAGGCCTTCAAACATTTCATGGCCGCTCTCCAATACAAAAAAAGCAACCATTCCCAACAGCACTAATCCTACACTGATAGACAAAACCATCTTACTCTGCAAAGCAAATCTTTTAAAACAGAACTTCTTGTCGCCCAAATCATGCCACACAAAAAATCCAAGACCACCCACAATAATCAGGGCTGAAACCACCAGATTTACCAACACATTATCAGAAAGTCCTGTTAATGAGGAAAACTCTCCCGTGGTACCTCCCATCAAATCAAACCCGGCATTACAGAATGCGGAAATCGAATGAAATACTGAGAAATAGAGCCCTTTCTTCAAACCAAATCGAGGGATAAAATCAATAGCCAAAAGACCGGCACCGATTGCCTCGACGCAAAAGGTACCTGTCACTATATATTTTACCATTTCAACAATGCCGCCCAACTGCGGTGCTGATATGGAGTCCTGCATAATAAACCGCTGGCTCAGACCAATTTTACGCCTTGCAAGAACAAGTGCCATAATGGCCACTGTCATAAAACCTATTCCGCCAACCTGAATCATGCTAAGAATCACAAGTTCTCCAAACAAACTCCAATGGGTAGCGGTATCATACCTTACCAGGCCCGTTACACAAGTAGCTGATGTTGCCGTAAACAGACAGTCCGTAATCGGTGTTGCCTGCCTGTCAGCTGCCGCTACCGGCAATGATAACAGCAAAGTGCCCACCAATATCACCAGCAAATAGCCTCCTACGATGAGTCTCACCGGCGAAAACCGCTGCCATATATTTCTTTTTACTTTCACTGATTCCTTCTTTCTGCGCTTACGCTATTTAATACTCACAGGCCTTCTCCTCGCCATTTAATACACGAAGACCGGAAATCCTTCCGGTCCACAATGGTTGCATTATCCTGTTTAGTCCACCACAATATCTGTGCCTACAAGCTTTACAGAAACATCATCACCGTCTATACAAAAGGCAATATCTTCTGCATCTTCATTTTTAATCGATTGCATCAGTTCTGCATAGGAATCTCCCAAGCAATCTGTCACGTCTTCTGCCAGTCGGCAATCGCTATCATACAATTCAGACACGCTATAATACTCGCCATCACCATACTCCGCAAGGAACTCTACACTCTCTGCATCGTCCCCATTTGCAGGATTTTTCATTCCTGTCATAATAGCCATACGCACTGAATCACAAATTTGCATATCTGAAGCAACACTGGCCTTCTCTGTATATTTCACATACGAAGGAGCCATCACACCTACAAACACCGCTATTGTCACAATCGTTGAAATCAGTGAAATAACCACACTGATAGCCCCCATGACTACGCCGCCTGTACCGGCTGCATTTCCGGTTCTCTTCTTAGCCTTATTACCCAAAACAATAGCTACAATACCGAAAATAAGTGAAAGCAGAGGAACACACAAAAACACAAGAGAAAGCACACCACAAACCGTCGCTCCCGTTGCGCCCCCTTGATTTTGATTCTGTACACCACCCATATATTGACTATCCATCTTACTTTTCCTCCATACTTATTTATTGCTTAATATTCACAGGCCTTCTCTTCGCCATTCAGCACACGCAGGCCGCCCTGCACCAGCGCAAGAAGTTCATCTTCACCGGGATAAACCGTAAAGGGCGCAATCCATTCTGCACCTTCCTTAAGGGCATCTACCACATCCTCTGCGTAAGCGATACCGCCGGTAACGATAATCCGATCCACTTTACCCTTTAGCACACAAGCCATGGATCCAATATCCTTCACCACCTGATACAGGAAAGCTTCCTTTACCAAAGCAGCTTCCTCATTACCCTCTGCCGCCATCTTCTTGACCTCACGCATATCATTGGTACCAAGGTAAGCATTAAAGCCACCCTTGCCCACAATTTTACTATACACTTCCTTCTCCGTATACTGACCGGAGAAACACATTTTAATCAACGCACCGCTGGGCACACCGCCCGCTCTCTCAGGAGAGAATGCACCATCGCCGTCCAACGCATTGAACACATCCACGATTTTACCATTCAAATGAGCACCCACGGACACACCACCGCCCATATGTACCACAATCAGACGAAGCTCTTCATAAGGCTTACCGCTTTCCTTGGCATAACGCTTTGCCACCGCCTTCTGATTCAAGGCATGGAACACACTGATACGGGGAAGCTCCGGCACACCGGAAAGCCTTGCCACAGGCGCAAGCTCATCCACCACCACAGGATCCACAATATAAGAAGGCACACCGATGGAATCACCGATTTCACGAGCCAGAATACCGCCCAAATTGGACGCATGCTGACCCTGCACGCCAACCTTCAAATCCGCAAGCAAAGCATCCGTTACCTCATAAGTGCCTCCGGGAATGGGCTTTAACATTCCGCCACGACCCACCACCATATTCAGAGACTTCATGTCAAAATTCTTCTCTGCCAAAAGATTGGTGATAATCTCCTTACGGAAATCCTTTTGATCTACAATCGTAGCATACTTAGAAATCTCCTCCGTAGAATGACGAAGTGTCTCCTCAAACAATAAGGTCTCATCCTCAAACACACCAATCTTAGTGGAGGTAGAACCGGGATTGATAATCAAACTTTTTACAGACATGTCTATACCCCTTTCTTCATCTCTTCCGCAACCACTGCCGCAAGTGCGATGGAATTTACCTTGGTCTCAAAGGAATCAGAACGGCTGGTAAGAATCGCCGGAACCTTCGTACCGGTAAGGATACAACCATTCTGCACATCCACCAGATGCACCAACATCTTATACACCAGATTGCCCGCATGAATATCCGGGAACAAAAGCACATCCGCATCACCCTGAATCTTGCGGTCTGTAGCGCCCTTATGCTTGGCAGCCTCCGCATCAATGGCCAAGTCCATGGACAAAGGCCCATCCACGATACAGCCGGTAATCTCACCCTCTGCACACATACGGGTCAGTTCTGCCGCCTCCACCGTAACAGGCATCTTGGGATTTACCACCTCTACCGCCGCCAGCGGAGCCACCTTAGGCATCTCCACATCACAGGCACGACACACAGGAATTGTATTCTTGATAATATTCACCTTATCTTCCAAAGTGGGATAAGGAATAAACGCTACATCCGTGAGAAACAACAGTCTGTCAATACCGGGCACCTCAAACACACACACATGAGATAAGGGACCTCCGGTGCGCAGACCCACTTCTTTATCTAAAATACTCTTCAAGAAATTCTTACTGTCAATGAGGCCCTTCATATACATATCAGCCTTACCGTCATGGGCAAGCTTCACCGCCTTTAAAGATGCTTGAATCAAATCCGGCTCATCAATAATCTCATAACCTTCCAAATCCATACCAATAGAATCTGCAATCTCACGAATCTTGCTCTCATCCCCCACCAAAATAGCGTCCGCAATACCACGCTCCTTGGCTGCACGAACTGCCTCCAACACAGCCTCATCCTGCGCCACGGACACTGCCACGGTCTTCTTGCCGCATGATTTCACTTTCTCTACAATCGCTTCAAATTTCTGGCCCATGCTATTCATCCTTTCCGCATTTTACTTTGGGGTTCCCCAATTCGTGTTCTTGGGTTGGGACTTGTGGCCCATCACTTAGGCGCTATCTCTCCTGCCACGGAACGTTCTCACTCCGCGAAAAAGCGCAACGGATGCTAGGCTCGATACATCATAAAGATGTTCTCTATCGCATAAATGCGCTTCGAACATCTTTATGATGCATGACCTCGCCAAGCACCGGCGTTTTTCGAGGTCTCGTGGCAGGAGAGATATTGCCTAAGTGATTCTACACAAATTCCAAAAAACACGTATTAGGGTACAAAATAAAATGCTCCAAAAATCATAAATTTGGTTCATATTTCAAGTCTGTTAAAATAATAACACACTCAATATTAAAAATCAAGACCGACACATCACATGATAACAAAAAAATAAACTTCTTCCTTGTTTCACACGTATTTTGCAATGTCAACAAGGTTGGGGACGGAAGCAAGGAGGCATTTTGTCAGTTCTTCATCGGGCTGCGTCTGGTCCGGCACCATGATTACGTGGCAACCTGCTCCATAGGCGGAGCGCACGCCGTTGGGGGAATCTTCCACCGCAATGCACTCATCGGGATTCAACCCAAGCTCTTTGCAGGCAAATTTATAGATATCAGGCGAAGGTTTTCCCTGCGGTACCTGTGTGGCACTGATTACCCTGTCAAAACAGTCACCTAGTCCTACCTGCTCCAAATATCTGTGAGCACGTTCCAAATCCGTGGCAGTTACCACTGCTGTCGTGATTTGTTTCTCCCTAAGAAGTTCCAAAAGATTCACCGCACCGGACTTTACCTGAATGCCTTCCTTTGCAATCATTTCCTCCATCAACTCCTTGCGTTTTCCACGCACCAAGGCATAGTCAAACGCTTCACCAAACCACTCCTTCAACTGCGCCGGGGCAAAGGGACGTCCCAGGCTACGCATACAAAGAGCCTGCTCATCCGTCATGTGATATCCGAAGGCTGCTGCCGCCCGTGGCCAACACACCCGATAAAAACGCTCTGTATCAATTAAGGTTCCATCCAAATCAAACAACACCGCCTGTATTTGCGCCATAGCTTCCTCCTCTTGCCATATAAAATTTTGTGTGATATACTTACAAAATCATATCTATTTTACCAAAAAAGAATTCCCCAAGCAATCAAGGAGACCTCTCATGGGAAGATATCAAGATTACGAATCCGAAAAAAGTGAACAAAGCTACGAAGCCCGTATCTGGTGGGCTCTTTGGGCTGTTGCCCTCGTGGTAATCCTATATACCGCCTGGCAACAATACAGAAACTTTGATTTAGTCCATAACGGCATCTGCGTGGAGGCCGAATACACGGTATACAAGGAGAGACAACTGGCCCGTGTCTGGGACAACGAAACCGGCAACTTAATCCAGTCCTTTGACGTAAGCGGAATGGATGCCCGCCATGGCGAGAACACCATTCTCCTCTACTACAAAGACAACTTAGCCTTAGCCGAGCCCCAGCGCGAACTCAGTGCCTGGCTCAAGGCCTATGCCCTCTATGGCTTAATGTTTGCCGGCTGCAGTTGGAAGCTCCGCCTTATCTACAAAAAGAAACCTTCCACGGAAGCTTACATTCCCTGGGAAGATTAAACCAACAAATCAAACAAAGAGCTACGCACTGATTCGTGTGTAGCTCCTTTTATGTACTATGCCTGATTTTGCAAAATTCTCTGCCGCCCCTCATAAATCTTCTTTTCCCAAACCTGAGGGTCATTTACCGTATACTTCTCCACTCTGCCGTCCACAAGTTCCACATTCAGCCCGGTATTCATACCAAGCTTTTTGCAACACTCCACCTTGCGAATACTCACTAACGGAAGCTGCAGCTCATGCACCTGAATATTTTGCTGATGAGACTTAAAATACAGAGAATCTTTCAACAAAAACAACCAGCCGCCCACGCCCTCTGCACCTACAAAGTGATTAGCACCATCATCATAGTAAAGTCTCCTTTGTGCAATCAAAGACTCTCTAAGGGGCGCAAACTCCTTAGCCTTCTTTTCCATAAAGGAATACATCATCAAACCATAAATCAGACCTGACAAGCCACCAGCCAAAACTGCCAAAAGCACACCAATCATCAGACCGATTATAATTCCCACAACTGACTCAAATCTTGCACCAAAACATCCCGCACAGGGCACCAGAAACAGGCCCAAAATAAGCCCCATATATACACCAAACAATGCACCTGCTCTCAACGCACTCTTTTTGTTACTCTTCATTTTACAACTCCCCCTGCTTTTGTAAAAACTTCAAAAGCCCTTCACAGCCTTCCACCACATCGCTATAAGTCACCGTAAAATTACCGGTATACCAAGGATCCGCAATGGACTGCCCGGTCCGCCCCGCATAATCCAGCAAAAGACTTACCTTTCCATCCTTGTCCGGCCCGATAATGCGGCTTAAATTCCGCACATTATTGGTATCCATACAAATCAGATAATCATATTTGTCATAATCCGCCTTGGTCACCTGCACCGCCCGCTTGCCCTCACAGGAAATACCATGCTTGGCCAGTTCTGCCTTGGCAGGAGGGTAGACGGGATTGCCCACATCGCCCCAGATTTCCTCTCTGCTGGTAGCCGCAGAGGCGATGTAAAAGTGGTCGGAGAGTCCCGCACGGGATACCATGTCCTTAAAGACAAACTCGGCAATGGGTGATCTACAAATATTCCCATGACAGATATAGAGAATTTTTATCATATCAATTACTCCCTTCAACAATAACACAACTTAGGCAGGCATAAGGTTACAACTCCCGCACCATATTATAGATTGTTTTGGCCTTCATGCTTGCGAGTTCGTACTCAAGCTTGCTTACCGCTGCCCGTACTTCATCAAATAAGGGTTTTAAGGCTATGCCATTTACAGAATACCCGGCAGCCTCCTCACAGATTTCAATAACTTCATCCGCATCAAATATACTGCACAACATCTCTATTTTCATAGCCATTTGTGCCACCTCTTCTGCAGAAATTTCCATAAGGTCAGCCATGTCAGTCTCGCTTTGCGGTGCCTTTAAACCGTACAGATAATCCCGACCGATAGCAACAACCTGCTTATACATATCCAACATCATTTGATTCTTTTCATCAATCACCTCATACCTTTCCTCTTTGCCTGCAAATTCCAATTCTTTTGCCAGTTCAGAAAGCTTATTAGAACCAATGATTAAAGAGGAGCTCTTAAGGGCATGCACTTCGATGATATAATTCTTCCAGGACTTTTCTTCATACAGATTCGCCATCAGCTCCTGTTTTTCCTCAGCTCTATTCACATAGGTTTCAAGAACCTCATGGTACGTATCAAGGTCTCCACCGGTGTATACCATACCGGTTTCCACATTAAAGAGCTCCTTATCTTCCGAGGCCTTCACCTGTACCGGTTCAACACTTACATCAGTTGTTTCATCGCCAATCGTCTCTGTCTGTACCTCGCTACGCTCCACCAACGCATCATCCAAATGCGAGAACAAACATTTTTCGATATCGTGTCCGGTGAACGGTTTGGACAGATAGTCGTCAAATCCGGCATCAAGATAACTTTGTCTCGCACCATGAATGGCATTTGCCGTAAGTGAAATAAAAACTGTATTCTCCCCAAGCTTCTCTTCTTTAATTACCTTGAGCGTTTCGATACCATCCATTTCCGGCATCATATGATCCAGGAAAACAACATCATAGGAATTCTTTTTAAGCATTTGAATACACTGCTTACCACTTGACGCCGTATCCAGATTCACTCGGGTACGCTTCAGGAGACTCTTGGCAACTAAGATGTTTGTTTCATTATCGTCCACCACCAGCACCCGCGCTCTCGGAGCTGTTTTGATATTTTCGTTATCTTGTATTTCGGTAGCAATATGGAACCGCTTTCCATAATCACCGATGGGTTCATCTTTGATAATTCTTTGTTCAATCACAAAAGAAAAAGTGGAACCTTCCCCATATTTACTGGTTACCTCAAGTCTACTGTCCATCATGTGAAGTAGCCTTTGAACAATGGTAATGCCAAGGCCGGTTCCCTCAATGTTACGGTTTTTCTCCTGATCAAGACGCTGGAAGGAAGTGAACAGCTTTTCCAAATCCTCTTCTTTGATACCTATACCGGTATCCGTAACCTGAACCTTCAGCTTAACAACCTTATCTGTTTTCTCCAGCACATTCATCTTCAGACGCACGCTTCCCTTATGGGTATACTTTACCGCATTCGTAAGAATATTGGTTATAATCTGCCTGAGCCTTACATCATCGCCGTATAACACTGCAGGAATGGTTTCATCTATTTCAGGAATGAATTGAAGCTTTTTCTTCTCTGCACGTCTCTTTACCATGTTTACAATATCATTGACCAGAGAGCTTACATCATACTCTACAGGCACAATTTCCATTTTGCCCGATTCAATCTTGGAGAAGTCCAAAATATCGTTGATGATGGACAAAAGCGTTCTTCCGGCACTCTGTATATTGGATGCGTAACCCACAACATTTTCTTCACCGGATTCACGCATAATCATTTCATTCATGCCTAGAACCGCATTGATGGGCGTCCTGATTTCATGGCTCATGTTGGCAAGGAAATCGTTCTTGGCTTTACCGGCATTGATTGCCTGCTCTGCAGCCTCCTGCAGCTCACGATTAACCTTAATCTGCCAACGGGTAACATTTAACATAATCACATTTACACTGATGATACATACCGCAAACATTGCGCAATAAAACAAAACGGAATAAACAACATCTCCTATCATCTCCCAAATGTTCTGTACAAACAAAACATTAAATCCGGAGACATCTTCTCTCATTCCGATGCAAACCTTTAATTTACCGTCATAATCCCTAAAGGAAACCGCATTGACAAAAGAGGAATCCGCATCAATACGGGGAAGCACCATCCTGTATGAAAGTTCTGTCGCATTTACCGTGGAACCGGCTGTCATCTGATATTCCTCATAAGGATGATTAATGATGTTACCAGCTCCGTCAGTCAGGAAAGCATATCCTGTATCCGTATAACTTTCTCCCAAAATAGCAATCAGCTTATCAAGGTAGTAATCAATACCAAGCACCCCGATAAAATTTCCTTTGTCATCATAGACAATTTTACTCAATGTTGCACAATAAAGTCCCGTCTGTTCATCCAGATAAGGCGCAGATATATTGAAATTATCTGTTGAAGCCATCGTATCCACGTACCACTGACGCTCCTCAACATGCCAGTCCTCATCAGGCTCCCAGCCATTGTTCATGATTACAGTGTGCTCCCACTCCGGATTACACAAATAGGCTACGGAGATTCCATCATATTTAGATACAATATCATCAAGATAATCTCTGGCAAATTCATAATCCTGCCCAAAACCATCCTGAACAGCAATACTATCAGCAATCACATCAAGAACCGTCTTGTTGGTCAATGCCCATTCCTCAACCTGATTGAGATAAGAGATGGTTTCCTTCTCCATTTCCGTATCTTGCTGCCCAACCGATATAATTGTATTAAAAATACATGAAATCAAACCGGTAGTAACAAGCACCAATGTTATAAGTGCGATTTTTGAACGGTGATTTTCCGAACTGTCTTTGCCTTTAACAATATCTTCTTCGACACTCTTTTGCACCTCTGTATCAGCCTTGACAACAATATTGTCAACCATCCGGCTAATCTCCTTGGCTGCATCACCGATTTCAGCCGCAGCATAATTCCCGCCTTCCCCAAAAGCATCAATATTATCTGCGCGTTGTGTGATTCTGGCCAAAGGACTCCTCAACTCCCTGCTCAAGTCCTCCAAAAACGCTTCCTTTACGGCCAGCGCCTTTTCGGCCGCCGCCTTGTTGTGACAAATGCGTATAAAGAACAGTACAATTCCCACCGCAAACACAAACATAAACAGCAAAATATACAGCGATATGCTATTTCCCAGGCCGTATATACCGGCCTCATCCACACAGACAATCAAGTACCAATCATAATTGGTCTTGTCGGAAAAAACAGAATATCTCGCATTGCCGCTACGATAATCAAAGCTCTCTCCGTAAAGCATATATACTTTGTTTACAAGTTCATTATAAAAATCCAGTTCTCCTGAGTTTTGCCCCACATATCCGGCATCTGAATGGCCCATAATCATACCGGCATCATTTACGATAAAACTGATACCGGAACCGTTTCCATTCATTTCTTCGATATAGCTTTGGATTTCACCAAAACTAAAATCCAATCCCACCACTGTAGTGCCGTCGGATAAAACCTTCGACATACTATAGCAAAGTTCTCCTGTGTTAGCATCAATGTAAGGCTCCGTAATATGTATGGCTCCCATGCGTTTCTTAGCACCGATATGCCACGCACGCTCATCCAAAACAAAGTCCTCATCAGGCACAAAATCATTCATATAAAGATTGCCGTTATGGGCCGCATATACACCAAAACAGTTGCCGTTAGATTCTATCCGTATCTCTTCAACAATCTCCGGCGAAAAATACGCATCGAGCTGCGCAGCCGTATCATCATCCATGGCAATAATATGCTCGATCTGCATTGCAACACTATTTAAAAGGCATTCTGAGCGATACAAACTATTATCTACACGCCCTGTGATGTTACTTAACCTTACCTGTCCCTCAGATTTGATACTCACAGACTCATAGGCTTGCACCAAAACAGCATTAAGTGTCATAATAATGCAAAGACTGATTATAAGAATGATAAGTGTAATGCGATTGCTTCCGCTCAATCGCTGCCTGTACTTTTTCATTTATACGAGTTCCTTTCAGTTGTACGATTCCTTTCCCGTTGCTTAAATTTTAGCTGAAAACCATATAAAATTCAAGCATAGCCTATCACGCTACTCCCCCTCACACTGCTCCTGAAACGCCGCCTCATACGCCTTAGCATCCAGTGGCAGCTCCACAGGCATTCCCTTCCATGCCGAATAGTACGCCCCATTGGTAAGCATCAGCTGGTTCACAGCATCCTCACCGGGCACGAAAAGAATAGAGGAATCCCCTGCAAGCACTGCCTCCGCAAAATTTTCAAGCATCTCCACATAAGGCTCTTTCGCTTTGCCAAAATCAATGACTTCTTCTGTGATAGTAAGGTTCTCACGGGAATTCACTTCTTCCGTGGCAATATACTCCGTAGCATCCTTGCTGTAGCGATAGATATGGAGCGTATCGTCCTCTAACAGCATCCTCCCCTTGGTCCCCACAATTTCCAAACGCTCCTGCCATACCGCCTCCCCGGTGGTCAGCATAAACACACCGGTGGCGCCGTTTGCATAACGCATGCTAATGGTAGCCTCATCATCCACCTTAAAATCATTATACTTGCCAAAAGGAATCTCTGCATAAAGCTTTATGGGCATGCCAAATAACCATTGCCACATATCCAGAATATGAGCGCCCTGGTTAATCAACGCACCGCCGCCTTCACCGTTCCAACTGCTTCTCCAGCTTCCGGACCGATGATAATGAGCTGTGCGAAAATATCTGGAATTCACCACCAGCATACGCTTCAAATCCCCAAGCTCCCCATTGTCAAGAGCCTGCTTGATATGCAAGTACTTCGGGTACCTGTGCTGATGGAAAATCATACCGTAAACTCTGTCATACTTCTTGGAGGCATCCGTCATATTTCGGGCCTGACCGATGGTGGCCCCTGCAGGCTTATCACACAGCACATGCTTATCCAATGCAAAGGCACGAACCGCAATCTCCTCATGGGTCTTGTGAGGTGTCGCGATAATCACTGCATCAAAATCATCTGCATGGGCAAACAGTTCGTCAACGTCTGCGTAAATATTGGGGTGCATGCCCGAAGGGTCCACCAAGGCTTCTGCCCACGCTTTGGCCTTGGGATTTCTTGCTACCACACCCGTAAGCACCATATTTTTCACTTCTCCCGACACAATCATGTCAGCATACTTAGACCCCATCACGCCTACGCCCACCAGCGCTACCCGTATCTTATCTGCCATAGGTTATCTCCTCCGTGTTGCTTATCTATTCGCTTTAGGCTTCATGCCAGGACTGTACTTTTGATGCAACCGTTTCTCCCGTCTCCACTGCCTGCTTCATCAGAATGGCCATATACGCATCCTGCAAAGCATCTCGCAAGTTCTTGCCGGCCTGCTGCCTATCATACTCTGCCGCCTGAACCATCAGCTTCGCCACAGCCGTTTCTCCCTTGTTCATGCCACACAGGCCAAAGGGAGCTTCATATACCACCCGGTCCTCTGCGCCCTCCTGCACCCATCTGATTGCCTCACATTCATAGGCAACCTTCAGATTGGGATTGTCACTGTCTCTGGTAAACTGCACCTCAGAAGCTACCAGACGCGCCTTTCTGGGCTCATTTTGCTCATCCAGCCAGTAGAATACATCGTCCTTCATCTCGCCCCGAACGCCCTGCAGCTTCACGTAATTATTCCGGATGGGTGAACGATACTGCTCCGAGTCAAATTCATAAATGGCAACCTTCCCATCCGCAAATTCAAAGGTTCCAACGGTACGCTTTTTCTCTGCCACTCTGCCGTCTGTAAACTTCTCATAACGGCTCATAGTCTCCACCGTGGGGAATGCATAGGTCTTAGCCGCCACAGTAAACGTTTCTCCTGCATCCACACTCAGATAAGCTCTCATAAGGCTGGCCCCATGATACTCATGAGCCAAAGAAAGATGTAAGAAAGAAGGCTCACCAATGAGCCCTCTGTCCAGCACTTGAAGCTGGGTCTGATACACAGGGTCATATATATACTGCTCTGCCACCATCAGCCGCCCGCCGGCATTGTGAAGTGCCCACAGCTCATTTAAGGTCTCCGTATCAAGAGCAGCCGGGGTCTCACAGAGCACGGTAAACCCGTAGTTCATCCATTCCTTGCTCACCTCAGCAATGGAGGTTTTATTCACCACAACCACAACGAAGTCCGGCTTCATGGCCTTACATTCCTCGATGGATGTGGTGGTGTAGATGTTGTTTTCTCTGGCCATGCGTTCCGCCTTTTCCTGCGTTCTGCAAAGCATGGCGCAGAGGTCAAAAACCTGGGGCAGGGCTTTGGCGATTCGAACGTAACAGAGGGAACGCCAGCCGGAACCTACGATGATGAAACGATGTTTTTTCATGGGAACCTCCTTGGTGGGGTGGAATTAATCGGGATGATTTGTAATGAATTTTGTTTTATTATAACATATCTCAAAGCCTGTATACTATACTTAATTTCCCTGGGCTATATCGATTATCATTCACGATAATTTCCTCCTATTGTACTGCAGAAACTCAGGAAAATAGTGCTTTTCTTTCGCAGGAATTTGATGTATAATTCTTGTGTATTGCCATATTATGGGAACGAGTACGGAAGCAATAGAAACAATAAACAAGCGGAGGAAATGTTATGAAGAGAAGATTGACAAAGAAATTATTGTGCTTTCTGATGGCGTGCATGCTGCTTATCGGACCTACGATGAATGTGCAGGCGGCAGGTGTTATTACGGTGGATTTTGATGTGCTGGAGAGTGATTCCTACTGGTATTATGACGCGAATGGGAACCCGGGAGGAGGTTCTGCACCTGCTAATAGGTCTTTTGACGTTACCAGCGGTGGGCCGCATCTTTATGCGGGTTATTCTGCTAAGCTGATTCATTGTACGGGCAGCTCTATCGGAGCTGAATACGGTAAACAATTATTTAATTATGGCACAATTGTAGACACGGAAGGTACGCTGGGATATGCTGAAAACGGAAGCACAGGAATCATAGAAAATGGCACATTCGGCTATGTTACAAACAATGGAATCATAGAAAATGGCACATTCGGTACTGTCCGGCTGGAGAACGGCACTATTAACGGTGGCACCGTTACCGGGAAGCTCTACTATGATCCGGCACTTCCAGGTATCATTAATCGTGTTACCCTTGCACAGGGAGCGGCGATTGCAAAATTCGTTGATGGTAATTACGTTGATACGGTAACCGAGCCCGGTACCTATACCCTTAACAGCAGTACAGGTGAATTTGAGGAGTGTGC
>JAZQLH010000057.1:0-2285 GCA_045542555.1 Acetatifactor sp.
CAAAACATACGATTTATGGAAACTTTTATGGGATTCGTTATCTCCGGTGATTGCGGATGATCATTTTTACATCGTAACCAATCAGCGCCGCACATGGATTGTTGACCGGGAATATTTGCAATCTACTTATTTTGTACGGGACTTGTATTTTGATGACCCGACCGGTATCGATTCCCAATACGTCAAGCGCACGATAGGTCCTAATGGAGCTATTACATATTGTCTTGCAGCGGTTGTTCAGAGTCCGGAAAAGCTTCCTGCCAAGATGACCATCGAAGGGGTTGAATATGATTTGCGCTGGCGTTTGGCAAAACCAACATCGCACTCGGATGATACGTATGCTGAGGTTTTTTCTGAAACTGCCGTTGCTGATGGACGGCTTTCGGTGATACACAATTATTCGCTCAGTGGTGACGATAGCAGGATGGAGAAATTTGTATTCACCGGTGCTTCCTATGAATACAAAAAGGCACCTGCGTTTGTGTTGGATCTTAGGGGGAATAATGGTGGAAATGCCAATCATGCCCGTTTATGGCTCAGATATTTTTGTGACAAACAAGTTGAGGGAAAAACGTTGTCGTCAATTAAATTAAGCAACTTTCATACAGTTGTTTACGGAGGTGTCAGCAAAGATGTCGGTTCATGGCACTATAAGCGTTCCGATGGGGTTCCTTGGGATACCGGAAACATTATTTTCGTTTTGATTGACGGTAATACCTGCTCTGCCGGAGAAATCTTTGCGAATATGCTTACTATGGGAAAACAGGTTGTGCTGGTAGGCACGAATACGAGAGGATGCCTGAATTTCGGAAATATAAACGCTGTGTATCTGCCAAACAGCGGTATCCGGCTTCAATTCGGGTCGCAATACAGCATTGATCAAAGGCTGGAAAAAACAGAGGGTGTTGGTTATTTTCCGGATTTGTGGGTGGAACCGGAGGATAGTCTTGATGCTGTAGTTCGGTTGTGCAATTATTACGGACTGTTGGAGGAGAATTAGGGAAATCATGATAAGAGTAGCGACTGTAAATGATGCAGAACAATTAAGACGTCTGAATGAGGAGTTTAACGGAGAAGAAAGAACGATAGAGCGCATCCGGGAATCGCTTCGGGACAATCAACAGGAAGTTGTGATTGTGGATGAGGAAGACAATCTCTTGGTTGGGTTTGTCTGTGTACAGTTGAAGAAGTCCTTTTGTTATGAGGATTATACGCCGGAGATTACGGAAGTGTATGTTATGCCGGAGTATAGAAAAAGAGGGATTGCAAGCAAGATGATTCTTTTTGTAGAAGAGTATTGCAGTAAGAAGTATCCGCTTCACAAGTACGAACTTCTGACAGGGAAGAAAAACGAGACGGCGCAAGCGGTGTACGGTAAGCTTGGGTATACGGATGATGGGGAGATACATTTGTCGAAGAGAGTGAAATAAATTAATCTTTGGGCTGGTCGCAAGACCCGGGTTCAACGTTTGGAGTTACGTCATTTTGGGCTATGGGGCGAAAAAGTGTAACTGGAGAGCCAAATTAGGGGCGAAAAAGTGTAGGGAAGGATAAAAGAGATGAAGTTATCGGATTTTGTTAAAGTAGAAAAAATCGAAAATGGCTGGTCGCACGAGGAGAAATACAAAGTTACGGACAAGAACGGACAGAGTTTCCTGCTTCGCATTACGCCGATGGAGCAGTACGAGCAAAAGAAGGTAGAATTTGAGAACATGCAGCGGGTATCCCAATTAGGGATTCCGATGTGTCAGCCGATAGAGTTCGGTACCTGCGACGAGGGAGTATATTCCCTGCAGAGCTGGATTGACGGAAGAGATTTAAGGAATATAGCACCGGAGCTTACCGAAGAGGTGCTGTATCATTATGGACTGGAAGCCGGAAAGTACTTAAAGAAGATGCATTCCATCAAAGCACCGGAGGGGATGGAGGATTGGGAAAGCTTCTTCAATCGTAAGATGGATCGAAAGATAGAGATGTACAAGAACTGTCCGTTAAAGTACGAGAACGGAGAGGCTTTTATTACATATATTGAGCAGAACCGGCATTTGTTAAAGGGTCGGCCGATGACATATCAGCACGGGGATTATCATACAGGGAATCTGATGATTGATACGGATAGAAATCTCGTAGTAATCGACTTTAACCGGGATGATTACGGTGATCCATGGGAGGAGTTCAACCGGATTGTGTGGTGTGTGCAGGAGGCACCGCCGTTTGCCAGCGGAATGGTGAATGGGTATTTTGAAGGTGAGGTACCGATGGAGTTCTGGAAGCTGCTGGCACTC
>JAZQLH010000058.1:0-54589 GCA_045542555.1 Acetatifactor sp.
CACATCATACCCCATCTTAGCAAGGTCTCCTGCACAGGTAAGACCGGCAGGACCGGAGCCGATAACAGCAACTTTCTTACCATTTTTTTCTTTTGCAAAGTCGGATCGTAGCCATGTCGTTCTGTGAGCCAAGGAGTTGGACTTGCCTCTTGTCTTCCTAAGACCGCTTGGCCTCCGACTTCACATCATACCCCATCTTAGCAAGGTCTCCTGCACAGGTAAGACCGGCAGGACCGGAGCCGATAACAGCAACTTTCTTACCATTTTTTTCTTTTGCACCCTCGGGCTTTACACCGTTTTCTCTCGCCCAGTCAGCTACGAAACGCTCCAGCTTACCGATGGATATAGGCTCGCCTTTGATACCTCTGATACATTTACCCTCACACTGGCTCTCCTGGGGACATACACGTCCACATACTGCAGGCAACGCACTGGACTCACTGATTACCTGATAAGCAGCCTCAATATCCCCTTCCTTTACCTTAGAGATAAAACCGGGAATATCAATAGCTACAGGACAGCCCTTTACACACTGAGCATTTTTACATCCGATACATCTGGAAGCCTCTTCCATCGCTTCCTCTTTGTTATATCCAAGACAAACTTCCTCAAAATTAGTTGCACGCACCTTTGCATCCTGCTCTCTCACAGGAATTCTCTTCATTACATCCATCTTGATTCTCCCTTCCGTACTCAATTACTCGCAATGTCCGCAACCGCCATGATGGGTGGCACCTTCTTCCACTGCAAGAACGGCTCTTCCCTCTGCAGTCTTGTACATCTGCTGACGTCTCATTGCCTCGTCAAAATCAACAGCATGTCCGTCAAACTCAGGGCCATCCACACAAGCAAACTTCACCTTGCCGCCAACTGTTACACGACATGCTCCGCACATACCCGTACCGTCTACCATAATAGGATTCAGGCTGACAATGGTAGGAATTTCAAGTTCCTTAGTAAGGAGACAAACAAATTTCATCATAATCATAGGACCGATTGCCACACAAAGGTCATATTTTTTACCTTCAGCAACCAGATCCTTAATTGTCTGGGTAACCATTCCACTACGGCCATAGGACCCATCATCAGTGGTCACATAGAGATTGCCGGCAACTGCCTCCATCTCCTTCTCAAGAATCAGCATATCCTTGGTCTTGGAACCAACGATAACATCTGCATCCACACCATGCTCGTGAAGCCATTTTACCTGAGGATATACGGGTGCCGCACCAACGCCACCTGCAACAAAGAGAATCTTCCTCTTTTTTAGGCTCGCAAGCTCCTCTTCCACAAGCTCTGACGCACATCCCAAGGGTCCTACGAAATCATGAAATGCATCGCCCTCATTCAAATTTGCCATCATCTTGGTTCCTGCACCGACTGTTTGGAATACAATGGTAACAGAACCAGCCTCACGGTTATAATCACAGATGTTAAGGGGAATTCTCTCACCCTCCTCATCCATTCTTACAATGACAAACTGTCCCGGCTGGCAGGACTTTGCCACTCTTTTGGCTTCGACATCCATAAGATAGATGTTTGCAGCCAGCTCCTGTTTTTTAAGAATTTTGTACATAAGCACACCTCTCCATTCATTTATATTACATAAAATACTTTCTTAAAATTATATCTCCATAAGCGTATAGACTCCTTCAGAAATCTGTAGCTTATAAAGGTTAGCTGTATATGCATTCACTGCAAAATAGTTGCCGGTCTTAGTAGAAATCCCTTCTGCATCTACCAGCACCTCAGCAATCACATAAAAATCATTAATATCATTGATATTGGTTACCCATAAAAACTGATATTGATAACAGGCATTCGTCTCATCAAAATGACCGGAATTATCGGTTATTTTGCCTATAGCCAAAGAATGCTCCCGCACCTTGTCGACAGCCGCTTCCGCCGTCAAATCAGTATCCAGCACGAAGGTGTACGTACGTTCAACTATCTGACTGGTACGCCCCGGCTCTAATCTTGCAAACTTAAAGGTACTTACCCCAAGCGGCATAGGAATCGGGTTAGAATATCGAAGCGAATCCATAGTGGGCACAGAACCGTCTGTTGTATAGTAGATATTCTCTGTATCATTCATTACAGTAATATTTATGGGTGAACTGTAATCTCCGCCATCTGCATTGATTTCCGGCGCATCAAGTTCCTCCACATCAATATAGTAATCTGCATAAGCCGGTTCACTATAAACACCATTCTCATTTACAAATATGGCATAAATTCTATAAATTCCGTTTTCAAGAATAATCGGTGCCGTATAATTTGTTGAATTCTCATCCGGCATACTGCCATCAGTGGTATAATATATTGTTCCCTTACCTGTGACAGTAAGCTTTAACGCCTGTACCTCCGTATACTCGCCCGCAGCCACACTGAACTGAGGTGGTGCCGCCAGGTAACCATGATATTTTGTTTTGATCGCCTCATTGGAGCATCCCAGAAGCATATCATTGATGGTCTGATACTCTCCTCTGGCCTTATAAATAGCTATCAACTTACCATATGCACTCTCCAGCCGCTCTGAGTCGATTCCCGGATCATCCACAATATCCAACAGCCAATACTCATATTCATTTTTATCGTTTTCCAGAAAATATACCTCAGCCAATTCGAATTTTAAATCCACATTGAATTCATCCAACTCCATGGCTCTGGTATAATGACGAATCGCCTTCTCATATTTGCCTTTTTCAGTGGCTTGTCTGGCTTTATTGGTCTGGTAATCTGCTGAAAAATACTGAAACAGCATCACTACTCCAACAATCAAACATAAAGCAATTGCACCCGTCACGCCCCAACCGGCCAATAATCTTATTTTCTCTTTAGAAAATTCCTTTTTAGCCGATTCCTTTGTCTGTGTCACTTCCTTGACAATGTGACCCAGACTCTGCTCTATGTTACTCTCCAGCTCCGGTTCAAAGTCCGGGACAATATGAATGTCTTCACCACATTTTTCACAATAGAGATGACCTTCTTTCATCTCTGCCCCACAATTCGGACAATTCATAAGCTGTTCCTCTCAGTGTGTATATTGCAACACTTAACTTACTAAGTATCTTTAAAACAATCCTCTTATTTTACCGTCATCGTCCACATCAATACGGTACGCAGCAGGATCCTTCGGAAGTCCGGGCATGGTCATTACCGCCCCTGTAAGGACAACAACAAAACCGGCTCCTGCAGAAACATACACTTCTCTTACATTAATTTCAAAACCAACCGGCCGTCCTAAAAGTGTAGGATCATCAGACAAAGAATACTGATTCTTGGCCATACATACAGGAAGTTTTCCGTACCCTAACTTCTCAAGGCGCTCAAGCTGTTTTACTGCAGCCGGAGCAAAGGTTACATCTCCCGCACCGTAAATCTCTCTTGCTACAGTTCTGATTTTCTCAACTAACGGCAATGCATCCTCATAAATAGGCTTAAAGTTGCTTTCCTTATTTTCCAGAGTCGCAAGTACCTTCTTAGCAACCTCCACACCGCCTTCGCCGCCCTTAGCCCACACATTAGCCAGTGCAAACTCACAATCTTTTGCCTCGCAGAACTCTTTAATAAAAGCATGCTCTGCCTCTGTATCAGACACAAAGGAATTTAATGCAACCACTACAGGAACGCCATACTTCTGTACATTTTCAATATGCTTTTCCAAATTGGCAATGCCCTTGCTCAAGGCTTCAAGATTCTCTGTTCCCAAATCCGCCTTGGCTACCCCGCCATTATATTTCAAAGCACGTACCGTAGCCACAAGGACCACCGCATCAGGCTTAAGTCCTGTCTTGCGACACTTGATATCAAAAAACTTCTCCGCCCCTAAATCTGCACCAAATCCGGCTTCTGTGATACAATAATCTGCCATCTTAAGAGCAGCTTTTGTGGCTCTTACTGAATTACAGCCATGAGCAATATTTGCAAAAGGTCCACCATGAACTAATGCAGGTGTATGCTCTAAAGTCTGAATCAGATTAGGTTTCATGGCATCCTTAAGAAGCGCTGCCATCGCACCTACAGCCTTTAAATCTCCTGCGGTCACAGGTTCGCCTGCATAATTGTAGGCAACAACCACACGGGACAACATTTCTTTCAATGTTTTCATATCATCCGCCAAACACAAAATCGCCATAATTTCACTGGCAACAGTAATCACAAAATGATCTTCTCTCACAAAACCGTCTGTTTTGCCACCCATACCTACCACAACATTACGGAGCGCTCTGTCATTCATATCCACACAGCGTTTCCATACCACCTGTCTGGTATCAATTCCAAGTGCATTACCCTGATGAATATGATTATCCAAAAGTGCTGCCAACAGATTGTTTGCAGAAGTAATTGCATGGAAATCTCCTGTAAAATGAAGGTTTAAATCCTCCATGGGAACAACCTGTGCATAACCGCCACCTGCCGCACCACCTTTCACGCCAAAGCAGGGGCCAAGAGATGGCTCCCTCAAAGCAATTACTGCATTTTTACCCAATTTACCAAAGGCCTCTCCAAGACCTACGGTAACTGTTGTTTTACCTTCTCCTGCCGGAGTGGGGTTAATGGCTGTCACAAGAATCAATTTACCATTGGGATTATTTTTTATTTTATCCAAATACGCATCGGAAAGCTTTGCCTTGTACTTACCGTATAGTTCAAGGTCATCCTCGGAAATACCCAGTCGCCCTGCAACATTTTGAATCGGCTCTAATACGGCCTCCTGAGCAATTTCGATATCTGTTTTCATTGCATATCCTCCACTGAATTATATTTCTTCTAAGAGCTGTTCAAACTGCTCCATACTCATCAATACTTTACGTGGCTTGGTGCCTTCTTCCTCTCCTACAACACCATATTCACAAAGCTGATCCATAATACGAGCAGCACGGTTAAAACCTATTTTCAATACTCTTTGCAACATACCGATGGAAGCTTTATCCTTATCGATAATAAATCTACCCGCTTCTGCAAAATATTCATCCCTTCCGCTGTCACCACCGGAAGAAACACCGCCTCCTGCGCTTGCCGAAGAGGTTCCAATGCTGTTAATTTTCTCCTGAATATCCTCTGCATAGGTATTGCCCAGCATCTGATTCTTAAGGAAATCCACTACATCCGAAACTTCCTTGTCAGATACAAAGGCACCCTGAATACGTGCAGGCTTAGAATATCCCTGGGGATAAAACAGCATATCACCCTTACCAAGAAGCTTCTCTGCGCCAACCATATCCAGAATGGTACGGGAATCCACGCCACTGGATACTGCAAATGCAACACGGCTGGGCATATTGGCTTTAATTAAACCGGTAATAACATCCACGCTGGGACGCTGGGTTGCAATAATCAAATGGATTCCGCAGGCTCTTGCAAGCTGAGCCAGACGACAGATGGATTCCTCCACCTCGCCGGGACTTACCATCATCAAATCCGCAAGCTCGTCCACAATAATTACAATCTGAGGAAGCTTTACCGGTACATCCTCCTCCCCATTTTCTCTCATGGTTTCAAGCTTTTTATTATAGCCCTTCAAATCTCGCACATTATAATCTGCGAACTTGCGATATCTGTCCTCCATCTCAGACACCGCCCAATGGAGCGCTGCAGAGGCCTTCTTGGGATCTGTCACAACCGGAATCAAAAGATGAGGAATTCCGTTATAAACAGACAACTCAACAACCTTAGGGTCTACCATAATCAGCTTTACATCATCCGGATGAGCCTTATACAAAATACTCATAATCAAGGTGTTAATACACACGGACTTACCGGAACCTGTTGATCCTGCAATCAACATATGAGGCATCTTGGCTATATCTGCCACCACGGTCTTACCCGCAATATCCTTACCAACAGCAAATGCAATATTGGAAGGAAACTCCTTGAACTCATTACTCTCAAACAAATCTCTCAGCGCAACCGTCATATTCTCCTTGTTGGGAACCTCAATACCGATGGCTGCTTTGCCGGGAATGGGTGCCTCAATACGAATATCTGTTGCTGCAAGGTTAAGCTTAATATCGTCGGTCAGCCCCACAATCTTGGAAACCTTCACGCCCTGCTCCGGCTGAAGCTCATATCGGGTAACACTGGGGCCCTGGCTGATGTCGGTAATGGTTACCTTCACACCAAAGGTATTCAGTGTCTGTTGCAGACGCATTGCTGTCTCTTTCAGCTCCTGAGTAGAATCTCCACCAACACTTGCCCCCTTCTGGAGTCTGGAAAGCGGCGGAAACATGTACTTGCGGGGAACCTTTTTCTCTGCATTTTGAATCTCCTTGTGAACCTGATTCTCTGCAGGTGAAAGACCATTGTCCTTGGGAGCCGTTGCAGCAGGCTTTGCACCGGCCGTAATGCCATCTTTATGTACCCGAATCTGCTCTGCCTGATGCGAAAGCGGCAATGCAGAAGGTTTGACTTCTTCAATCTTTTCTTCAGGCATTGAAGTCAATTCCGCCATATCAGAATCTTGTACCGAAATCTCCGACAAGGTTACCTGATGCGCAGACCGAACTCTTATTTTATCAAAATCAAAGGCCGGTATTTCCGGTTCCTGTGAAGCAAATGCCGACTGAGGCGTCACTTCCGTAGTCTCTTTGTAAGTAATTTCATGAATGTCGTCCTTATGTACGGATTCCTCTTTTTTAAGAGAGGTATCCATCATCACACCACTGACTTTCTTTTCCATGCGGGGAATCTTCTCAGTCTCCGCTTCCTCCTTACAAAGGAGTTTCTCATTTTCCTTTTCTTCCGCTCTGATACGACGTTCCTCTTCGCGCTCAGCCCTGATTCGTTCTTGTTCTTCCCTACGTTGTCTGATTGCTTCTCTTCTTCTCTGCGTATCCTCTGCGGAAAATTCCCGAATTTTTTCAGACCCGCTTCTGACACTGCCAAGGAAGGACTTTTCTGTCACCAGAATCAGACTGATTACCGAGCACAAAAGAACTACCAGAATTGTACCAACCATTTCCAGATTATGGTGCAACAGATAGGTCAGACTGCCTGCCAGCACGCCGCCGCCTTTTCTTCCCTCACTACTATGTTTGTAGATTTCTTTGATGTCATATGCGTCCAAAGAAGTAACATTCCCGCCAATCAACTCGCACACAACACTAAGCATCAGAAAAAGAACAATGCCGGCAATCATCTTGCGAAGTGCTGTGGGACTACCTTCATTTGCAAACCAGAACGCTACTGCTACAAACAAAAGCACGGGAACGGCATAAGCCGGGAAACCAAAAATACCAAACATCACATTTCGGATGGCATTTCCCACGGGACCTACCACGCCAAAATTACAGAAAAACAAAAGAATCATGACCAAAGACAGTGCAATCAATCCTATCTCATGAAAAAGCATACTATCCTGTTCTATCTGTCTTGCATCCTTCTTCTTGGCTGTTTTCGAAGAGGCACTGCTCTTGCGCGTACTTCCTCCGGAATTTCTATTGGTTGAACGTCTTGTTGAGCTTGTACTTTTAGTTGATTTATTTGATGAAGAAGCCATCTTGCTTCAAACCTCCAATACTTCTTTTCCTAAAGCACAATTATACCATTTTTCTTATATTTTGTCATCACATAAACAATCATTTTCCTTCAATTAATGCATGCAATTTACAAATTGCCTTGTCAATACCGCCAACCTCGTTGATTATTCCATGTTTTACCGCTTCCTCTCCCACAAGAATCGTACCTACATCCTTGGTTAAAAAACCGGTCTCCATCATCAATTCTTCCAGATGCCCTTTATCAATTTTGCAATGTCTGCAAACAAAACCTGTAATACGATCCTGTATCAGTTTGAAATAGTCAAAGGTCTGAGGCACTCCAATGACCATACCATTCATGCGAACCGGATGAATCACCATCGTCCCCGTAGGCACAATAAAGGAATAATCTGTACTTACCGCAATGGGAACACCAATAGAATGACTTCCACCCAAAACAAGAGAAACCGTCGGCTTACTTAAGGATGCCAGCATTTCTGCAATGGCAAGCCCCGCTTCCACATCTCCACCCATGGTGTTGAGAATAACAAGCACTCCTTGGATATCCTTACTGTCCTCGATAGCTGCAAGCTGAGGCAAAACATGTTCATACTTAGTTGTTTTGGCATTATTTGATAAATTATCATGCCCCTCAATTTCTCCAATAATTGATAATAAATGAATTTCCTGATGCGCTTCATTTTCATTTAACGTCAATTGTCCTATCTGCTCAATGCGTTCGTCCTGATGCTCCTCTTTATTGATTTTATCGTCTGTATGCTCTGATTTTTGATTCTTTGACATGTATATTCCTCCACACAATAAATTGTTATATTTTATCACTAAAAAAGACCATACCCATTGGTATAGTCTTTTTGCATTATTAATATTTACATCTTACAAAATATTATCCGCCAATTAAATATCAAAGTCATCATCATCCGAAACTTCAATATCATAGTCCATTACTTTTTTGACATGCTTTTTAGGCAACGGTAACGGATTTTCGATAAATTCTATTTCCTGCACCGTTTCCTGATTTACCGACGTCTTTTCAGGTGAATCCATATCAATAACCGCCATATCAAAATCTCCCTTTGCATCCTCATCCTTTTGCATTTTTCCCATGAAAACATCCGAAATTCCACAACCTGCCAAAACCATACAAAACAGATATAAAAGTGCAGATCCGTCAAAATATTCAACCGCAGAAATTCCAAAGCACTGCATTGCGGCCAAAAGAATTACTGCAAACAACCAATCTTTACGCTTCCCCATGCATCTTTGAAACCAAAAGGAGAATACACCTAACACAAGAAGGCCGACCATAACCAAGCCTTCCACTAAACTTCCCTGTTCTTTTACCGTCATGGGAATCCGAAATGTTCCGGGGACAAAAAGTGCAAGCTGTCTTGTAATATTACCAAAATTACCGTGCAAAAGCCCAAACATAAATACAGCAAAGAGCACAATGCTGATAAACACAATCGCAGGATTACCAAGTATCCTTGCAAGGCTTGAATCCTCACACTGCATTTTGTCAGCAGAACAGATTACTCCGGTCATAATAACAAGCAGCACAATTCCTGATATATCAAGATAACAGCACAAACCAATCAACAATCCCGATGTCACATAACAAAGCAATGCCGCAATCCGGTCAGGCAACGTATCAGACCGTGACATACCACAACCTATGCCACCAATACAAATCAAAGCAATTCCAAAAAAGAATAAAACCGGCAAAAATGAAGTCAATTTGCAGGTCTGTTCCACCATATAAGGAGCAAATCCCAGAAATGCAACTGCCACAAACGCAGGTATACTTCCCGACAACTTACGGACACCAAAATATAGAGTAACCGAAGCGCACACCAACAGTATCAATTGCAGCACCACCGGCGCATAAGCATGATTTCCTAACAACAAAAGCGACAACCTTACAAGCCCAAAATACAAATCATAGCCGCCGTGGCCGGACACAGCATCTGCCTTTACCGTATTTATCTGTGCCAATTCATACACATCATACTCTGTAACATTCCAGGAATACGGCAATCGGACAAATACCATTCCCACTAAAATCCCCGACAAAACCAAGCCTTCAATCGCCATTCCTAAAAACTTCCTGTTTTTAAAGAACAACCCGGGATTACTTTTCTGACAGAATTTATGTACTCCCCCTGCAAGCAGCCCAATCAGTGCTGTTCCGAGAACGGCTAAAATCACAGCAAAACCAATGCCGTATCCCAGACTGTTGCTACTCGCAACAGCCATTCCCATAAGGCACACTCCCGTAATTACTACATAAACACCCCACATAATAACTTCAGGTATATTACTCTTGCTCATCCGCTAAAACCTTTTCGATATTGTAACGAGGTCTCTGTTTTACCTCGATATAAATCTTGCCGATATACTGTCCCACCAAACCGATTGCGAGAAGTTGCACACCGCCAAGGAACCAAATTGACAAAATGAGGGACGTCCATCCGGGCTCAACGTTTCCGGTAAAGTAAGAAATTAATGCATAAATAGCTGCAAGCACGCAAACAAATACAATGGCAACACCCAGTCCCAAAATCATGGTAATAGGTTTTACACTAAAAGAAGAAATCCCGTTAAATGCCAGTGCCAGCATCTTCTTCAGAGGATATTTGGATTCCCCGGCCACACGTTCCTTACGATCATAATAAACACACTCTGTCTTGTAGCCAATCAAAGGAACCATACCGCGCAAAAACAGATTGGTCTCTTTATACTGAGAGAACTGTTCTACCGCTCTCTTACTCATCAGGCGAAAATCAGCATGATTGTATATGGTTTTCACACCCATAAGCTCCATAACCTTATAGAAGCCCTGCGCAGTGGTTCTCTTAAAGAACGTATCTGTCTTACGTTCTTTTCTCACGCCATACACAATATCATTTCCTGCATGGAATTTATCAATCATTTCTTCAATAACAGTAATATCATCCTGTAAATCCGCATCAATGGAAACAGTCACATCACTGTAGTCCTTAGCCGTAATCAAACCTGCTGTAAGAGCAAACTGATGCCCTACATTACCGGCAAGATTCACGCCAAAAACCTGCCCGGGATAAGCCTTATGCTCTTCCTGAATCAATTCCCACGTGCGGTCCTTGCTTCCGTCATTTACAAACATAACAAAGCTGTTTGCTGCAATTTTCCCTTTCGCCACAAGATCATCTAAGACTCCTCGCAGTGCCTCAGAGGAGATTTTAAGCATTTCCTCCTCGTTGTAACAGGGTACTACAATCGCTAATCTATCCATACTTTCCTCCGACTTTTTCTTGGTTAGTATTTTATCCTTCTATTGCCTGTTTTAAATCTGCAATAATATCATCCACATGTTCAATGCCCACAGACAAGCGAATCAAATCAGGCGCTACACCTGCTTCACGAAGCTGTTCATCATTCATCTGACGATGAGTGTGACTTGCAGGATGAAGCACACAGGTTCTCGCATCTGCAACATGAGTCACAATAGCTGCCATCTGAAGCTTATCCATCATCTTAGCCGCCGCATCTCTTCCACCCTTAAGGCCAAAAGAAATAACGCCGCAACTTCCCTTGGGCAGGTACTTTTGTCCAAGTTCATAATACTTGTTACTCTTAAGACCCGGATAATTTACCCAAGCCACATCCTCATGCTGCTCCAAAAACTCTGCAACAGCCTGAGCGTTGGCACAATGTCTCTCCATACGAAGAGGCAAAGTCTCCAAACCCACATTCAAAAGGAATGCGTTCTGAGGAGCCTGAATAGATCCTAAATCTCTCATCAACTGAACGGTTGCCTTGGTAATATAAGCAGCCTTACCGAACTTCTGTGTATAAGTTACACCATGATAAGACTCATCAGGTGTGGTCAATCCATGGAACTTATCACCATACTTATCCCAATCAAAATTACCGGAATCCACAATTGCACCGCCCACACACATAGCATGTCCATCCATGTACTTGGTAGTGGAATGGGTAACAATATCTGCTCCCCACTCAAAAGGATTACAGTTAATAGGGGTTGCAAAAGTATTGTCCACAATAAGGGGAACACCATGCTCATGTGCAACCTTTGCAAACTTCTCAATATCAAGCACAACCAGTGCAGGATTTGCAATGGTCTCAGCCAGAACACACTTGGTATTATCACGGAACGCCTTATTGAGCTCCTCCTCAGACATATCAGGATCAACTACAGTGGTCTCAATTCCCATCTTCTTCATGGTAACAGTCAAAAGATTAAATGTTCCGCCGTAAACTGTAGAAGACATAACCACATGGTCTCCTGCCTCGCAGATATTAAATACAGCATAATAATTCGCTGCCTGTCCGGAGCTTGTAAGCATTGCTGCCACACCGCCCTCCAGTTCACAAATTTTCTGCGCCACAAAATCATTGGTAGGATTCTGCAATCTGGTATAAAAATAACCGCTCTCCTCCAAATCAAACAATCTTCCCATCTGCTCGGAAGAATCATATTTGTATGTAGTACTCTGAACAATAGGCAGTACACGGGGCTGACCGTTTACAGGCTGCCATCCGGACTGGATGCAAATTGTTTCTTTCTTAAAATTAGGGTTCTGTGCCATTTTCTTACCTCCCAAGCCCTGAATCTGTCATAGGCTTAATAAATCAATTGTACAGCAAACACCACCCCTTGCGGGTGGTGCCTGCAATATTATTTTCCTATTTATTCATCCCAGTTATGATATACTGCCTGCACATCGTCATCATCTTCCAAAAGATCCAATGTCTTTTGCAGATTCTTGATGGCAGTCTCATCAGTAAGCTCCACATAATTCTGAGGAATCATGGTAACCTCTGCACTAAGCATAGGAATGCCCGCTTCCTCCAAAGCCTTTCTTACATCCTCAAAAGTATCGGGATCTGTAAGAATCTCGTAGCTGTCATCTTCCTCCGCAAAATCCTCTGCACCTGCATCCAAAGCAGTCATCATCAAGTCATCTGCGTCCATATCGCACTCTTCTTTATCGATGATAATCTGACCTTTCTTGTCAAACATGAAGGATACACAACCGGGAGTACCGATGTTACCCTGACCCTTAGTAAATGCGCTTCTCACATTTGCTGCAGTACGATTCTTATTATCGGTCAAGGTATCTACAATAATTGCAATACCATTAGGGCCATAGCCTTCGTAAGTAATATATTCGTAATTTACATTGCCAACATCTCCGGCTGCCTTCTTAATACCACGTTCAATAGTATCATTGGGCATATTGTTGGATTTTGCCTTTGCAATAACTGCAGCCAGCTTATAGTTATTGGCAGGATCGGGGCCGCCTTCTTTTACAGCAACTGCAATTTCACGTCCGATGATGGTAAAGATTTTACCCTTTGCCGCATCATTTTTTTCCTTTTTATGTTTAATATTCGCAAATTTAGAATGTCCTGACATCTTTTATCTCCTTTATTTTTGTTAAACATACATACTTCATCATAACATTATTTTGTATTTTCTTCAAGGGCGGATTTCAAGAACTGTGGTCTTATGTAGTCAGTTCCAAACTAATCATGAGTGCATGATTGACTTTTCTCATGATTTCTCCGTCCAAATGGCAAACCTTATCCTTTAATCTTTTCTTATCAATGGTTCGAAGTTGCTCCAAAAGCACCACCGAATCCTTTTCCATATCATATTTATCAGCACGAAGTTCTATATGCGTGGGAAGCTTTGCCTTATTCATCTTTGAGGTAATTGCTGCACAGATAACCGTTGGGCTGTGACGATTGCCCACATCATTCTGAACAATCAAAACAGGACGAATTCCACCCTGCTCAGAGCCAACCACCGGCCTTAAATCTGCATAATACACATCGCCTCTTCTCATTTTACCTCCAATCTGCCAAACCGGCCTGCAGATAGTATTGCCTGTTTTATCGGAGGTATTCCAAATTTTTCAATTTATTTTATATCCGCTCACACTTCATGATAGCCTGACAAATCCTGCGTCGCAATGGTCTCACCATTCTTTATAAACACTCTGGGAACACGATTGCCCAAATCACACACAAGCTCATAATTAAATCTTCCGGACAAATCTCCCAATTCTTCCACCGTGATGCATTCAACGCCATCCCGTCCTATTAATGTCACCGCATCACCAACCAAAGCATCAGGAATATCACTTACATCCACCATAAATTGGTCCATGCAGACACGACCAAGAATCGGTGCCCGTTTACCACGAATCAAAACATAACCGGTAGGACCTGAAAGTGCTCTGGGATAACCGTCACCATACCCTACGGGAATTGTAGCAACCCTGGTATCCTTATCCGCCGTAAAGGTTCCTCCATAGCTGACGCTCTGGCCTGCATGAATGGTTTTGATATAGACGATACTGCTTCGCAGAGAAAGCACCGGCTTCATCTCCTTTGCCCCTTGTTTTACTTCCTCTGAAGGGCGCAAACCATAGAGACTGATACCCGCCCGCACAATATCCATATTTGCCTTTGGAAGCTCCAAAATACCTGCACTGTTAGAACAATGCTTCAAAACATTTTTAAGTCCAAGCTCATTTTCCACGCGCTCCGTAAATGCCACAAAGCAAGACAACTGCCCCTTTACATGGCTTTTGTCAGCTTCATCTGCCTTTGCAAAATGAGTAAAAATACCTTCAATGGTCAAATGTCCATCCTTGGCATATTCCATCACACTTTTTACAAATGATAACCCGGCGTCGTCCGGCGTAATACCAATACGTCCCATGCCGGTATCCACTTTAATGTGTACATGTATAGGCACACCGGCTACTTTTGCACCATTTACAAGCTCATGAAGCTGAGATTGTTCAAAAACAGTAGCCCTAATCCCCTCCCTTGCCATCCTTTCATAAGCATAGGGATAGCTGTATCCTAAGACTAAAATAGGTTTCTTGATACCGTTTTCACGAAGCAAAAAAGCTTCTTCCGGCGTTGCTGTGGCAAATCCATAGAGATAATCCAAATGCTCCAGACTTTTTGCAATGGGTATTCCACCATGTCCGTATCCGTCCGTTTTAATTACAGCAAGCATCCTTGTGTCCGATTTGACTCCGGCCCTCATATACTCTACATTTGTCATAAGTGCATCTAAATCCACCTGCGCACAGACTCTTTTATAAGTTTCAATTCGTTTCTTTAAATCCATTTTTGTACCTCTTCTGCCAAATCTCCTGCCATACAGGCATATTCACTGCTTTTAACGGTCACTGCATCACCTGCCGCAGCATGAAGCCTCACTCCGGCACACGCCATTCGAAAGCCAAAATCAGCTGACGCTTCGTCTTTATATCCTCCGGCACACTGGGCCATAAGTCCTGCAATGATGCCAGCCAGCACATCTCCGCTACCCGCAGTAGCCATGCCGCTGTTACCATACAAATTCATATATATCGGTTTGTTTTTCGCACAGACAAAAGTTCTGGCATCCTTTGCAACCACAATTACATGTAGTTTTTCCGCCAATTCCTGCCCATATTTCCACAAGCATTCCTTTAGATGTGCAATGTTCAACCCGGTCAACCTTGACAACTCGCCAACATGCGGAGTTAGAACTATCTGGCGTTTGTGTTGTACAGCCAACGACTCCACAAGCACCTTATCCTCCGCTAAAATATTCAGTCCATCCGCATCAATCAGTAATGGCTTCCCGCAACCTTCTACAACAGCTTTAAGACAAGCTTTTGCCTCAGAAGTTTTGCCGATACCAGGACCTATGGCAACCACATCTGCCCAATCAATACTGTCCTTGAGCATATCATAAGTTCCGTACATAGCCTCCGGCACAGATGTCTGCATAATTTCCCGATTACATTCGTCAGTAAGCACTTTTACCATCCCGACACCACAGCGATACGCCGCTTTTGCACATAGGATTGCCGCACCGGCCATTCCCTTGCTTCCGGCAATCAGTAACAGCTTACCATAGGTTCCCTTATTGCCAAAGGCATTTCTTGCAGGCAGCCACTCTGTCGGGCTATCCAGACAAAACATCTTAGGAGAACACCCCATAAACGCATGCTCGTCAATTCCGATATCTGCAACAGTCAGCTTACCCGCATATTCACATCCGGGATAAAGATACAGTCCCCTCTTGGCAAAAGCAAATGTTACCGTCTCATCAACATGTACCGCACATCCCAAAACCGTTCCGAAGTCACTGCAAATACCACTTGGCACATCCAATGCTATTTTATATCCCTGCATGCTGTTAAAATGTTCGATTGCCTGTTTGTATACACCTGTCACTTCACGGGACAATCCCACACCAAACAAAGCATCCGCTAAAATAGTATATTCCTTCTTTGCCGGAATGTCACAAAAGCAAACATCGTAGCATTCTAAAATCTTCCTCTGACTTTTCCACTGCGCAGAGGCTTTGTTTTCATCCCCCACACACCATACCGTCACTTCAAAACCAACATCTGATAACAGTCTGGCAAGCGCCATTCCGTCCCCTCCGTTATTACCGACCCCCGCCATAATCAAGGCACTCTGTTTATTAGCTATACCCCCAATGTCACCACAGGCCTTCAGCACAATATCTCTTACAGCAAGTGCCGCCCGTTCCATAAGTACCATTCCCGGCATTCCAATTTGTTCTATTGTATTGGCATCATAACGGCGCATCTCCTCCGCTGTCACCACATATCTCATGACACTCCTCCTGACATATGTTTCAAGTTTACGCTGAAATAAAAGATTGTGCAAGCCCTAATACGCAAAAATCCCATCCGTCTTGCATTAATATGTCCGGACGGATGGGAAAATATCTGCTATTTATCTGATTCATCTGCATTAAAATTTGCATCAAACAAATCCATTACTTCTGCACCAAAAATATCATTCATATATGCATATATTTCCTGGTTTTTATATTCCATTTCCTGCTTTCTTATCAGATTCTTTTTTAACTCTATACGCACCTCTGCTACCCACCGGGCAATCTCATCTATCTGTTCTTGATTATCCTGCATGGTATCATAACAATATTCCATGGTAAATAGCATCAGATTAATATTAATTCTGTCTATGGCTCTTGGCAAATCAATCAACTCTTCCTGATAGCTTTCCAACTTCTCATTACACTCTGCAATCAGACGTTTGTTGTCTTCAATCTCTTTTTCAAGCTTAGGATTACCACTTTGCGCCAACTCATCAACCATGGTCACAATATCATTCATCAGCTTCTTTTTCAGCCGACGAATTTCCTTGGTTTCCGTATTGAGCTTGCCCTGCCTCTTCAAAAGTCCGTTCAGCTCATCTTCCAAATCCTTTACCATGGCTCGTCCCGCCTCATCTAACAAACGATACCACTTATTATCCAATGTAAGTATAGGAATATTTTTCCCTAAAAGGGCTTCCGAAAACCTGTCCTGTCTGCTTTTATCTGCCATAGAGCCTCCCTGCGTCTACATACCAAGCCGGATTACTTTAATCATTCGCCATGCGATTAATGTTGTAAGAAAGCTTCATCAGGCTGTCGGAAAGATGTACGTTTTCAACCAAAATTCCTTCGGGTACATTTAAGTCTACATGCGCAAAATTCCAGATTGCGCGAATACCGTTTTCAACCAGAATATCAGCAATATCTACAGCACTGGTCTTAGGAATGGTAAGCGCCGCAATATCAATGTCATTCTCTCGCACAAAACTTTCCAGCTCTTCCATGGGCATAACCTTCACACCGCGCACATCCTGACCCACCAGCTCAGGATTTTTGTCAAACATGCCCTTAAAAATAAAGCCTCTGCGTTCAAAATTCATATAATTACCCAGAGCTTTTCCCAGATTACCCGCACCGATAATAATAAAATTATGGGTCTGATCCAGTCCCAGAATTTTACCAATCTCCTGATAAAGGTATTCTACGTTATATCCATACCCCTGCTGACCAAAGCCACCGAAATTATTAAAATCCTGACGGATTTGAGACGCCGTTACCTTCATCAGCTCACTAAGTTCCTGAGAAGAAATGCGTTCAACCCCCTCGTCCTTCAAATCACCTAAATATCTCAAATATCTGGGAAGCCGTCCGATGACAGCCTGTGAAATCTCTTTTGTCTCCAAAGATATCCCTCCAAATCTACTAAGAATTTTCTTTTCCTTATCATACCACTTTGTTAAAAGTATGTCAATAATTTTGTATTGCTATTTCCCATTCTTTATGATACGATGTTTTTATCAATTCAAGATTTTCTAAAATCATTTTCTTTTTTCCTGCTCTTTCTTAAATGCATTTCATATTTTTTCCGTTTGCACTTTGACAATTGAATACAAAACGCCGACAAATAAGGTTCTGCGACTCTTTATATGAAAATGAAACAACTGTAAATTAACCACTACATTTCAGAAAGGAGCATACGCTATGACAGACAACGAAATTTTACTTGCTTTATCCAATATGCTGCAACCCATCAGGGATGAAATCCATGATATCAAAAGTGATATCCGTGATATCCGAAGCGACATCTGCGATATCCGAAATGATATAAGCGAAATGAAAAGCGATATCTATGAAAACAAGAGTAACATCATCAATCTGAGGCGTGACATTTGTGATATAAGGAGCGAGATCGATAACATTAAGTGCGATATCGATAATATTAAGAGCGATATCGATAATATTAAGAGCGATATCGACGACATGAAAAAGAGCATTCACTCTATGGAAAACGACATTTGCGATATCAAAACCCGGCTCACTAAAGTTGAATTAACTCAGGAAAACATCATTTTACCCCGACTACGCACCATCGAAGCATGCTACACTTCCACTTACGAAAAATATAAAGATAATGCAGAGGAAATTGAAACCATGCGGCAGGATATATCTGTTTTAAAACAGGTCGTAAGTGAACACAGCGAAAAATTGCATCAAATCTCATAATTGACAGAGATTCTGACAAAGGATAAAATAGATTAGATGTCGATAACGCAATATTGCCGACAAAATCTATATCTAAAAGAGGAACCACCATGATTCTTTCATGTCAAAATATCAGCAAAACATTTATAGACAATCAGGTCCTTAAAAATATCAGTTTTCATATAGAGGACTACGAAAAGGCTGCCATTGTCGGCGTAAACGGTGCCGGCAAGACTACTCTTCTACGCATTATTGTAGGCCAAATGCAACCCGATGAAGGCCTTGTGACTTTTGCCAAGGACAGAACCTTCGGTTATCTGGCCCAAAACGATGCCGTAGATACCACTCAAACCATTTACGAAGAACTTTTGTCCGTAAAACAAGGCCTTGTAGAGCTCGAAAAGCAGATTCGCGAGGCCGAAGAAGCCATGCATCATACGAAGGGCGAGGCACTGGATGCTTTAATGAAACGTTACAGTGATTTAACCCACGCCTTTGAGATGGGTGATGGCTATGCCTATCGCAGCGAGCTTGTAGGTGTATTAAAGGGCCTTGGTTTTACTGAAGATGAATTTAACAAATCCGTCTCCACTCTCTCCGGCGGCCAAAGAACCCGTGTTGCCTTGGGAAAGCTTCTTTTGCAAAAACCTGATTTAATTATTTTGGATGAGCCCACCAACCATTTGGATTTGAATTCTATCACATGGTTGGAGACTTATCTGTTGAACTACAAAGGCGCCGTGCTTATCGTCTCCCATGACCGGTTTTTCCTGGACCGAATTGCCACTAAGGTGATTGAAATTGACCAAAGCAAAGCTACTACCTTTACCGGCAATTATTCGGACTATGCCATCAAAAAGGAACAGCTTCGCATTGCAGAACTGAACGCCTACTTAAACCAACAACGGGAAATCAAGCATCAGGAGGAAGTCATCGAAAAACTACGCTCCTTTAACCGCGAAAAATCAATTAAACGTGCTGAGAGCCGTGTGAAGGCTTTGGACAAGGTTGAACGATTAGAAAAACCCACCCAACAGCGTACCGACATGCGTCTTACGCTCACACCCTATCGCACCAGCGGAAATGATGTACTTACCATAGAGGGACTTTCCAAGTCCTTCGGTGACCAAAAGCTTTTTGCAAATGTGGATTTTGAAATCAAACGAGGCGAACATGTAGCTATTATCGGCGACAATGGTACCGGTAAAACAACTCTGTTAAAAATATTAAACGGTATTCATACCGCTGATTCAGGCAAATTCACCCTGGGTACTAATGTAGAAATCGGTTACTATGACCAGGATCACCATGTACTCCATGAAGATAAAACCTTATTTGAAGAAATTTCAGATGACTATCCCTATCTTACCAACACCGAAATCCGCAATGTACTGGCAGCTTTTCTGTTTACCGGGGATGATGTTTTTAAACTTATCAAAGATTTAAGCGGCGGAGAACGAGGTCGGGTATCTCTGGCCAAGCTCATGCTGTCAGAGTCGAACTTTTTGATTTTGGACGAACCCACAAACCACTTGGATATCATGTCCAAAGAGATTTTAGAAGATGCCTTAAACAGTTATGAAGGAACCGTACTCTACGTTTCTCATGACCGATATTTCATTAACAGAACCGCTACCCGCATCTTAGATTTAAATGGCGGACAATTTGTAAATTATATTGGCAACTATGACTACTATTTGGAAAAGAAAGATACACAGATGTCCGCTCTTGGCCTAACTGACACTTCAGCAGGCAACACCGTATTTTCCACAGGTGCCGGCAGTAAATCTTCCACTCCTTCCGACAACAAGCTGGATTGGAAGGCTCAAAAGGAAGAACAGGCCCGCCTGCGCAAGAAAGAAAATGATTTAAAGAAATGCGAGGATAAAATTGCCGGATTAGAAGAACGACTTAGTGCAATTGATGCAGAGATGTCAGACCCTGCAAATGGAACTCAGATACTAAAATTACAGGAACTGAGCAAGGAACAGCATGAAATCAATTCCCAACTGGAAAAGTTATATGAGGAATGGGAGCAACTTGCAGAATAAAAATCGGAGAAGGAAACTTATTAAAAGCTTCCTTCTCCTTTTTATTTACCAATCAATACAAACTTAATTTACATCAGGCTGTCCAAGGTCTCTCTGATTGCCTGAATAAACTCAAGGCTGTTTAAAATTACAGGGTTCTCGCAGGTAGAAATCATGGAAAGGCTCTTGGTCATCTTTCCATCCTCAATGGTCTTGATGCAAGCCTGCTCCAGTTTATCTGCAAATGCCATAAGTTCGGAATTACCATCCAACTCGCCTCGTTTTCTAAGCGCACCGGTCCATGCAAAAATAGTTGCAATGGAGTTGGTAGAGGTCTCCTCACCCTTCAAATGCTTGTAGTAATGACGCTGTACAGTACCATGAGCAGCCTCGTACTCATACACACCACTGGGAGATACCAGTACGGAAGTCATCATGGAGAGGTCACCATAAGCGGTTGCCACCATGTCAGACATCACATCACCGTCATAGTTCTTACAAGCCCAGATAAATCCGCCTTCAGAACGAATTACACGAGCTACGGCATCATCAATCAGAGTATAGAAATACTCAATTCCCAGCTCCTCAAACTTTGCCTTGTACTCAGCATCATAAATCTCCTGGAAAATATCCTTAAAGGTGTGGTCATACTTCTTGGAAATGGTATCCTTGGTAGCAAACCACAAATCCTGCTTAGTATCAATTGCATAGCCAAAGCATGCTCTTGCAAAGCTGGAAATAGACTCCTCAGTATTATGTATGCCCTGAATAATTCCTGCACCCTTGAAATCATGAATCAACTGACGTACTTCCGTTCCATCCTCTGCAGTGTAAACAAGCTCTGCCTTACCTGCACCGGGAACCTTAATCTCAGTATTCTTGTAAACATCACCATATGCATGACGAGCAATGGTGATAGGTTTTGTCCAGTTCTTTACATAGGGAACAATACCCTTTACCAAAATAGGCGCACGGAATACAGTACCATCTAAAATTGCACGAATGGTTCCGTTGGGACTCTTCCACATCTCCTTCAGATTATACTCTGTCATTCTTGCAGCGTTGGGTGTGATGGTAGCACATTTTACTGCCACACCATACTTTAAAGTTGCATTTGCAGAATCAACAGTTACCTGATCATTAGTCTCATTTCTGTACTCAAGACCCAAATCATAATACTCAGTCTTTAAATCAATATAGGGAAGCAAAAGCTCATCCTTAATCATTTTCCAGAGAATTCTGGTCATTTCATCTCCATCCATCTCAACCAAGGGAATGGTCATCTGAATCTTAGCCATAATAAATATCCTGCCTTTCCTGCATTCATTGTATTAATTATTTATCTTGCTTATCCTGTCCTGCAAAAATCTCATGCAAGCCATTTTTTACCATATTCTCGTATGCATTAATAATATGCTGGTTTGCCAGTTTTTCTGCTAAATCGGCATTTCCTGCCTTGATGGCTTCCAAAATCTGCTCATGTTCCTCGTTTGACTTTGGACCTCTGCTTGCATTATTCAAAGTTCTGCGGCGCACTCGAAGAACATACTCATGAAAATCTCTGAGCTGATGCTCTAACATTTTAGAATTACATGCCTCATACATAATCTCATGGAAGCGATTGTCAAGCTCTGCCAACTGCTCCAGATGCCCTTTCTGGGCATGGAACTTGGCAAGATATACATTCTCTTCCATTTCCTCTAACTGTTCCTTGGTAATATGTTCCGTGGTCCAGCGGGCACACAATCCTTCTAAAAGAGAGCGAATCATATAAATATCCTGAACATCCTTCTCTGTGATACCGGTGACATATGCCCCCTTATTGGGAATAATCTGAATCAGACCTTCAAGCTCCAACTGTCGAAACGCCTCACGCACGGGAGTACGGCTGACACCCAGCTCCTCGCCGATTGCCACTTCTTTAAGCTCCTCATGATCCGCATATTTGCCACTTAAAATATCTTCTCTCAGCTTATGAAAAACTCTTCCTCGCAGGGAGTACTTATCCGTCACTTCCTGCTTCACATCATAACCAGCCACTTTCCTCTCCTTATCCAAGGGTAATACCCTTTTCCAGACACACTCTGTTTACACAGGCAACAATCTCATCATCTGTGAGCACTGTCACACGTCCGCCTGCATATTCTTCGTCAACCCATATCTTAATTTCCTTTACAAGCTCAGAAGTCTTATCAACTTGTTTTTCATCCTTGAGCTTATAATATGTGTTCAACCAGTGTGCAATACCGGCCAAACCGGAAGTATTGGAGATTGCGCACAGAACCGGTCTGTTCAGGAATTTCTCAGTATCGAAAATATTATAGATTTCCTCATTTTTAAGCAAGCCATCTGCATGAATACCCGCTCTGGTAACATTGAAATTCTTACCTACAAAAGGAGTTCTGGAAGGTACTCTGTATCCGATTTCCCTCTCATAATATTCAGCAAGTTCAGTAATAACCGTGGTATCCATACCATTCAAATCGCCCTTAAGCTGCGCATATTCAAATACCATAGCCTCCAAGGGAGTGTTGCCGGTTCTTTCACCAATACCAAACAATGAGGTGTTAATACCGGAACAACCATAAAGCCATGCTGTGGTAGAGTTTACTACTGCCTTATAGAAATCATTATGACCATGCCATTCAATCAATTCATGAGGAACACCTGCGTGTACGTGAAGCGCATAAATAATACCCTGTACACTACGGGGAATTACCGCACCGGGATAGTTCACACCATAACCCATAGTATCACAGGCACGAACCTTAATAGGAATCTTGTACTGCTCCATCAGCTTCATAAGTTCCAAACAGAAAGGCACAACATAACCATAGATGTCCGCTCTTGTAATATCCTCCAGATGACATCTGGGGCTGATTCCTTCCTCCAGACAGTCCTTGATAACACTTAAGTAGTGTTCCATAGCCTGACGTCTGGTCATCTTAAGTTTTAAGAAAATATGGTAATCGGAGCAGCTTACCAGAATACCGGTTTCCTTCATACCGATTTCCTTAACAAGCTTAAAATCCTCCTTGCTTGCACGAATCCAGCTTGTCACCTCCGGAAACTGATACCCACGCTCCATACACTTGTAAACCGCATCTCTATCCTTCTTACTATAAAGGAAAAACTCACTGGCACGAATCATACCGTTAGGGCCGCCGAGTTTGTGTAAATAATCATAAATCGTCACAATCTGCTCTGTGGTATAAGGTGCTCTGGACTGCTGACCATCACGAAATGTGGTATCAGTAATCCAAATATCCTTGGGCATATTATGAGGTACAATTCTGTCATTAAATGGAATCTTGGGCACCTCAGAATAAGGAAACATATTACGGAACACATTGGGCTTTTCCACATCATCCAATATGTACATATGCTCCTCAATCTGTAAAAGATTGTTTTTATCATTCATCGTCACAGGACGATTCTGAAACTGTAATCCGTCTTCTCTCATATAAAAATGGGACCATCCTTTCCGGTGCACTTTTGTACTCCTCGCATAATTGTATACAATTATGCAATTTCTGTCAACACTTTTCTTGATAATCCCATTTAAATAACCATTATTTAGTTTTTTGAAGCAAAATAATACTGCCACTCGTCAGCATTAACGCTGCAATAACCCAGATTATCGGCGAGTTTTCTTTATTTTGCACAGGAGCTTGACCAAACGCATTCAAGCTCACCCTCTGCTCTACAAAATGTTCATCAAGGCTATCGCCCTTATATTCCACATTTTGGGGACTGCAGCCTGAAAACGCCTTTTCATCAATACTCTGTAAGGATTTTGGCAAAATTAAAGTTTTAATCTCCTCATGGTCCTCAAAGGCTCCTCCGGCAATGACTCGGACTCCTTCCGGTATGGTTACCTCTACTGAATTCCCTCTGTATGCCACAAGAACGCCACCACTGATAAGAAAATCGCCCGCCGTATCGTCAGTTGCAGATCCATTCATAAAATCATTCACCCATGCAGTGTGAGAAAAAGCTTTATCCGAAACACTTGTTACGCTTTCCGGAATGGATACATTACCAAGATTATCACAATGATAAAAAGCTGCATATCCAATTTCCTTCAATCCCTGTGGTAATACAAGCTCTTTAATCCCACTTCTTGCGTATGCGAAATCACCTATTTTAAAAATATCTGCTTCAACAACTTCCTTTACAAGTTCTGCATCCTGATAATGCGCACGCTGTGGCACTGTGCCCGGTTCTTGAATAATGTCCTCACTATAAGAGCCGGAAACTTCCGCACCATTTTGTACAGGCAGACCGGTATTTTGCATAAATACCATCGCCTGATTATCAACAATCGTAGTAGTTCCCCAAACTTCGCCTGTCGGTAAAGTATCTTGAACATTATCTTCCTTTTGATTATCGGTGGCATCCGCACCTGAATATACGCCATCTGCCGGAAATTCGTCCTTAGAGTCCTCAGCTTCAGGATCTACATAAACCGGCATTTCTTTTTGTTTTTCATAAAATTGTTTTGCATATTTGTCCGCATAGCTACCGGTCTCACAATGAATATTCAAAAGATAATCTCCATCAAAAGCATCTTCCCTGATATCGACCACTTCCGGCGGAATTGTAATATCCTCCAGATTGTTGCAATCCGCAAATGCCTGAATACCAATGCTTCTGATATTAGAAGGAATTGTCATATGCTCCAGACCATCACAATTGGTAAATGCAAAATCATCTACTGCTGTCAGACCGCTTCCCAAAACAACTGTCTTTAGATTATCACATCCCCAGAATGCATAACCTTCAATTGATTTCACCGAATCTGATATAATCACTTTTTCTACATAATCGTTATCTTCAAAGGCACCTTCTCCGATAACCGTCACATCCTTTGGAACTGCCACCGTTCGATCTGTCCCCTTATACGCTATCAACTTACCGCTCTTTATGGTAAAAGCGGAGGCAGACGTTCCCGCATCTGCCTCCGCCGCAGGAAGCAGCATAACGATAAGTGATGTGATGATTAAAAACGCACCCAACAACTTTTTTTTGTTCATGCTTTTCTTCCTCTTACGCTGTCTTCACTTTGTGTGAAGCACGTTTATCCTTCTTCATAAAAAGTACAACTGATACACAAGCCAGACCAATGGATAAGAACCACTTCGGATGAATACCATCACCGGTTTTAGGTGTATCATCTTTAACCACACCGGCTGTAAGATCCTCCGTATCCACATAAATAACATAGGGAGAGAAATGCTCCGCCGTAAAGGTCACACAGGCAACACCATCAATTGTGGTAAACTTGGGCGAAAGCTTGTCTAACCGATTATTTACAACACCCGCTACTTTATTGTTACCCGCATAGGTAATCAAAGAATCAGGCAATGGCAATGTAATGCTGATGGACAGTCCTGTTGTATCCGTAATCTTTTTGGTTCCGGTAGAATCATACAGCGTGATATCCATCGGGAAATACTTGATATCGTCAATATTACCGTATTCCGCCTGCAGCGCCTTCAGTGCTGCCTCTGCCGCAATACTGCTCTCTGTTATCTTTATTACAAAGTTATCAGAAGAACCCTTTACTGTTGCAGAAACCACGCCTGTATTGGAAAGACCGTTTTTATCAATTACTACCGACGTTCCGTTGCTTACCGCTCCGGAATTACTGTTGGGTCTGTTGGAATTATTATTATTGGAGTTTCCGCTACCGGTACTGCTGGATGTCTTATCCTTGTAATGTGCTGTTACAGTTACATCTGCCTCCGGCATGGTAACAACCGTAGCCGTCAATACCTTGCTGGCAATCTTTGCATCTGCAGGATCGATGGTCCAATGGCTGAATTCCTTGCCACTTGCAGGATCTCCTGCTATGACAATGGGCTGGGAACCTGCTACATAGCTTCCTGAACCGCTACCATTCTGAACTGTAAGCACATAAAGTTTACTGTTTGTCGTTCCATTGCCACTGCCATTTCCCGTTCCATTACCGGAACCGCTGCCGCTACCATTTCCACTACCGTCTACAGTACCGTTTGCACTGATATAAGATGCATAAATATCCGTATCTTTTGTAATATTACTGAAACTGGACGGCAACCATCCATTGAAGGTATATCCTTCCCTGGTAGGCGATTTAGGCTCTATAGGTGCCGTGCCGGGCTCTACCATCTGCTTACTGATTATCGTTCCATCATGGTCGATAAACTGTACCACATATCTGCCGTCAATTTCTTCAAATTTCGCATAGAAATTGGTAGGCTGTGTAATCGGTGCAGTCACATCTCCAATCCATCCGATAAATGTATAGCCATCTTTTTTAGGATCAACAGGAAGTTCAACCTTCTCACCAATCTTTACACTCTTTGTTGCAAGCACAGTTGTCTGGTCATCGTCATAGAACGTAACCGTTACTTTCTTGGCATTGGGATCTTCCGTCTCATACATGGCATAAATAGTCAAATCCTCTTTAACACCCGTATAATCTTCTGACCAGCCAACAAAGTCATAGCCTTCTCTGGTAGGCTCCTCGGGTGGAACTGCATCCATACCCTGCACAACATATCCAACCTTAAGCTCCGTACCATCCCAATCTCTAAACTCAACACGATATGAAACATTCATACCATTGGTGTCCACAGGAAAATCATATGTCTTGGCATATTCGCATGCCACACTATCTTCATTACATACAAACACCAATTCCTTGGGTTTATCATCACCGGACGTATCAAAAGCAGATACTTTCAAGGTTGTGTATAGTCCGGGGATAGTAATACGTTGCATATTGGGACATTTTGTAAAGGCTTCATTTTCAATCGTCCTAACAGAATCAGGTAAAATCACCTGTATCAGCTTCGGACAGTCTGCAAATGCGCTCTCCGGAATCTGTTCTATCAATGTACCGGAAAAATCTGCAAAAGATACATTGGTTTTGGAAAACGCTTCCGGCGCAATCACTTTGACTGTCTCCACCTCTGCAGCCGTAACACTTCCTGATGTTCGACCTTCCAGATACTCGACAATCTTATATTTATCCCCTTTGGCATCCAATTGATAAATAATGGAATTGGAGCAGGTATAGTAGGGACTTCCCTGAAAGTTCACATAATCCAATTTACTACAGCCGGTAAATGGAACCAAGCCCACTTCGGTAACCGTATCAGGAATAGTAACATCCTCCAGTTTTTCACATCCCTTAAACGCATAATCACCTATGGACTCCATATCGCCATAAAATTCAACTTTAGACAAGGTCTTCATATTGGCGAAGCATCCTGTATCCTTATTATCATCCGGATCGTCATCTCCATTGATATCCTTTAATCCATACGCCGTTATGGTTTTGTATGTAGGATCTGACATTCCCTGATAATACACATTTGAGAAATCACCGGTAGTATCATTTTCCTTCTCATTAAACAGGCCCGCCTGAATACCTTCAATTCCTTCCGGCAACACAATATTCATAACTGCATCCCATGCAGCCTGCTCATCCTCTGTCATCGGTTCTGTATTTGTAGCAGCATGCTCAATCTTCTTGCTATATGCACCAGACAACGCAGATGCATATTCCGGCGTAATATAAGGATATACATATTCGTCGGTTGAACCAACAGTTGCACCAAACGTATTATTTCTTAAGTCCATAATCGTCAGATAATCCGTCAATTCATTTTTATCTGTGTCGGGATTATACTGTACAGTCAAATTGGAAGGCCATCCGCTATAATAGGTAATATAGGAAAGCTTCTGGGTACCTGTATTAATCTTATTTACAGGATCCATTGCATAACGGAATGGCTCCGATGTGGCAGAAATAGGCCCCGTAAAAGTAAGCTTCGGTTCATTCTGCTCCACAGAACCATCACACCCGCTCTGATGTCTGGTAACCTCCTGCGTCTGGAATGCCCGATCACCAATGGTAAGATTATAGGGGTTTTCAAATACCACATGCTCCAGATTATGGCAACCAACAAACGCCTCACCTTCAATATTCTGCACAGTTGCAGGAATAATCAACTTCTCTAAAGAACAATTATCTTTAAATACATTTGAACTAATGGTCGAAATATAATATGGACCAATTGTCTCAGGCAAATCAATGGTGGTAATACCCTCATCAAACTCGGTTTCAACTAACTGATTTACGTTGTTTACACGATATGTCGCCTTCTTATTGGCCCCCGCATCAACAGTCAACTCATAAATATGCAAAGGACTCAAATCTACATCAGACAGATAACTGAATGCAAAGAAATTATCTCTTGCGGTACTATGCAATGTAGACGGATTGGTTGCATTAGTCGGTCCCTCAAAATAGAAGGTTCCATTGACATTGGTGCTGACTGTATACTGTGTCTTAAATTCATCATAACCAAATGTAGGGGTCGTTTGGGAGACCGGGAAAGTCGTACCTTCCGTAATGTTCATAGTGGTATTACGCACTGTAATGGACTGTAGGGAAAGACATCCTTCAAAGTTACTGATATCTACATCTTCCTTAAATCCCATGGGGAAAGTTATGGACTTCAAATTCCTGCAATTTACAAACATATCACAACCCAGTGTCTGCAAACCAACATTCTGCCCCGCACCACACAAATCAATGCTCTGCATATTCCAACAGCCCTTAAAGGCTGCGTCACCAATCGTTTTTACATTGATTGGAATGGTGATTGTCCTAAGCGCCTGACAATCCTCAAATGCATGAGCTCCGATTGCCGTAATATCTGAAGCGAGCTCCATGGATACGGTGGACATATTATAGCAACCTGCAAAGGAATAGTTTCCAATAGTATTCAACGCATTACTCAAATCAATGCTCTGCATGGCTGTACAATTGTAAAATGCATAGTTACCGATACCGGAAAGGTTTTCGCCTACAACCAAATGCACAATGGAACCTCTGTTTGCAAAAATACCCTTGTTGGGATCCGCTGATGTTATTGTATCGCCAATCTTCCAGCCACCATCTCCCTGATCGCTGACTTCCAGATACTGATTGCCTATGTATGCGACCTTAGCATCTTTGATACGCATATATTCTTCACTTCTGTCAGTTGCTATAGGCTCTGTGCTGCCATCGGGTTTATAATTGGAAGAAGGTGTAGGATAATAATACAATTCCTCTGCACCTAAATCTTTCCAATTGTCATAATCTCTGTAATAACAAGGATTATACTCATAAACAATTTTCTCAGGCTCAATCTCATTTCCTGAAACATCTGTTACCGGCGGAATAATTTCCTTAACTGTCTTGTAAAACAGATAATTACCCTTCTGTCCTACTGCAACGTAACCTTCACCGGTACCGTCAGTGGTGCGATAGTTCAAATACGCATCCACAGTATCAGGAATAACAAGTGTACCGCCACTAAGTGCGCCTACACTGTTATAACCCAAAATTACAGCCACCCTGGTAGGACCCGTATCCGTTCCGTCCGGTGCCACATAGGCAAACTGGAATGTACCGTCTCCGGTTGTATAAATTTTACCGGTATAATTCTTCAAATCAGGAACGCTAAAATAGCTCTCCATCTTCGCAGCATCCAGCTTTTTGTGTGTAACACTGGTATCCGCAGATACCTTCTGCAAGCCCTCCACCGGAATGGTCGCTATGATAATTGCAGAAATCAGACATATGGTGCCTAATGTCTTTCTGACGGTCTTTTTAAGTCTTCTGCCCTTTTTCTTAAGCTCTTTAGCCATCTTTCTACTCCTTTTTCGTAACCTTCTTGGCCACTACCACAAATCTTCCATTCTCCTCCTGATAATCACAGGTGGATAATGTCAACAATCTGTCTCCGTAGCCGGCAGTCACGCCCGTATCATATAGGGACATCGCTGCCATCTCTTTCATATTGGAATTAAACTCAACTTCACTCATCGCATCAATAAACTGATAATACTTAAAAACAACATCCTCCTCACTGTAAACCCGTGAGCGGAAAACATACATCACTTCATAGATGCCCTTTTCATAGATTGTGTCAAATTCTATGTATTTGTGTTTCTCATAATACTTCTTATCACTGTACTTATCCAGTCCGCCGAACATCTTACCGCTCTGCATATGATGCCCGTAAAGAATTAAATTTGTACTGGGTTTAATAACATCACAATCCTTATCCATAAAAATGGAGCCGTTTTTGTCATACTCCTGATTCAGATTGTGATCCAGATAATACTCATTATCCGTTGTCTGCATTACAGGATAGTCTATATTTGTATCGTCAATTTTGACCCATCCGATTAGCTTTTTATTCTTATTTAATAAATTTTTATATTCATCCAGGACTTCCGGCGTCTCCTTCGCGCTGTCACTGGTATAATTTATAACAACCTTCTCATCCGAAGGACCGACTACAGACGGTACATTCGTCTGTTCCTTCAGCGCCAAAAGTTTTTCATAATCTGCATTTGTCCGCTCATTATAATAAACATAAATGCCAAAATATCCAAGACTCACTACAGCTATCAGTGCGCAGAACAAAATGGTCCATCTTCTACGTTTTTCCTGACGTTTATATTCTGCCTGTACGGCTTCATCAGACACCTTTGTAACACTGACAGCCGCTCTTTTGGGTATATTAGAATTTTGATTTGCTCCACGTTTTATACGCTCATTTAATTCATCCTCAAAATCCTGTCCCAAAAGAGTAAAAAATTTATATTTACCGCTACGCACATCATCTCTAAGCACTTTAAGCTTATCAACAGAAAACCCTTCCGACTTCTTTTTAAGTCTGTCAATGGTCTCCTTGTCCCGCAGCGCACGTTTATAATCTCCCTCTGTGCGAAAGGAACGCCCCTCCACACTGTAATCCTTCTGCGCCATCTTCTTTTTCCTACTTACTTCGACTTACATCCTGCTTTTGTCTATAAAAACTCCAATTTACCTTATCATATACATTTTACTATATCTTGCAATTTATGCAAGTGTTTTTCAATATCTTGTGGAATATCTTTTTATAGAAATTTTTACCAAAAGAAGAAACATAGACAAACAGCACGACATACAATACATCATAACTAAACTTCACTTTTGGAGGCATTCAATATGAGTAATTTGACTTCCGGCAACTGCGGCTGTGGCTGCGGTTCCAATCTTATGGGCGGTAATAACAGCTGTATGTGGATTATCCTTCTGCTTCTGTTCTGTGGCGGTGGCTGCGGTAACAGCTGCGGCAATGGCTGTGGCAACGGCATCCTCGGTGGTGGAAACAACGGCGGTTGCTGTGAATGGCTGATCTGGATTCTTCTTATCAGCTGCTTCTGCGGCAACGGGAACAATGATTCCTGTGGTTGCAACTCTTGCAATTCCTGCTGCTAATAAGTATTTCTGACAGGCAGGCTCCTTCGGGAGCCTGTTTTGCCATATTTTAATCCCTCTGCGCATAAAATACATAGACAAACGTTCCCTGCATAGGAGGTAATATGGACAACAACCAAACAGATCGGGTTTTAGCCTTTGACTCACTTTTTACTACCAATCATATTCAAATGTTAAAACTCCTTGTAGGTTACATGGATACATCCATTCAGGGAAAACTTGCTGTCTACATCAAATTTAAAGAGCTCTTCTATACACTGAAGCTGATTGCCGATCACCCCACACTTTCCCTATCTCCCTGCATTCCTGCAGAAACCGACAATACCATTCTATCCCTTCTTAATAGTATACTTCCTTTTTGTACACCTGAAGAAAAATATAAAATACAAAACATGAAAAATATGTTTCAAAACATGGAAAACATGAAAGAAATGATGCAGATGATTGAATTGCTCCAGGAAATTTCGCCGGAACTGTTTACAGGCGATAACAAAGGAGCCGACAATTTTGATTTTTCACAAATGATGGGCATGTTTCAGGGTGCAGACATATCACAAATGAACGATATGATGAATATGATGCAAGGGATGTTTGCATCCGAAAACCAATCAGACAACACATAAAAAGAAAGGAAACAAATCATGTCCGAATCAAATAATCGACCTGCCTGGATGGCAGACGAACTGGTCAAAGATATTCCCAAAGATAAGCTTGATTTTCTAAACAAAATGTTTCACGATGCCAATTTACGTAAACAAAATATGGGGCCCGGCAAAAACCAAGCCGAAATGCTTAAAATACTCATGCCCGTTATCAAACAGGCAAAAGCCGCCAATCTCTCGTTTTCACCGCAGGAATTGCAATCTGCTATCGCAGCCATCCGAAAACACAGTTCACCGGAAGAACTGGAACAAATTGACAAAATCTATAATCAACACATGAATTAATAAATCCAAAAAGCACAAAGCGTCAGGATTCTACCTGTCACCTTGTGCTTTTATATTTCATATATGCCAATTGAAAGGCCTTCCATCTTCTTCGTGATATCGGGATCTTCTCGCCGTTTTCAAGGCTTAACATTTGCTTGTCAAACCCTGTTATATGGGCTAAATTTACCACATATTTGCTATGACACCGAAAAAACATATCAGCAGGCAGTTGATTTTCCCACTGCAAAAGACTCTCCTCGCACAAAAAAGTATCTGATTTGGTCCACAATTCACTTCCACCAAAATGCGCTGATAAATAAAATACATCCTGTACCAGAATAGGATAAGTAATTCCGCGCCTTATCAAAGAAATACTTTGTGTCAGCTGTAATTCCTCCAGACCTGCATCAAGATATGCATATAATTCCTTTTCTTCAATAGGTTTGGTCATAAAACGAAACGCTCTGGCCTCATAGCCTTCCTTATAACGTTTTATATGGTTTGTTAGAATAATCGAAATTGTGTGTGGAAAATGCTTGTAAATCTTCTTTAACCACAGAATGCCATCCTCCGCTTCATCTCCAAAATCCAACTCCATAAAAATAATATCCACCACATTTTCATGCATATATTCAAATAACTCAGACGGTTTTTCAAAATACATAAACTTATTCTGAATATTCTTTTCATCATTGTATCTTTGTAGCAGTTCATTTAACTCTACACATACTTTTCTTTGGTCATCACATAATGCAATTCTCATTTGGCATCTCCTATATCATCGGATATTAAATCGGAAGATATACTGCAAGGCATGAAAATCAGCTCGCTATTTCTATTTTACATTTTTATTACAAAAAATCAAAGACCATCTAAAGGTAATTTGTGACCAGATAATAGATTTAAGAGGCCACAAAAGCCGATTACGGATTTGTGACCTCTTCTACTACATTTTATTAGTGCTTGCTAAATCGCACTTCTGTTCAGACTGTGAATAGTCTTGGTCGCTTTAGCGAGTGCCGTCTTAATTTCCTGACTTGCAACATCCATACCCTGTGCAAGGGACTGAACTTCCTCAGCAACCACAGCAAAACCTCTTCCGGCTTCACCTGCACGTGCGGCCTCAATAGAAGCATTCAATGCCAAAATTCGCTGCTTACTGCCAAATCCGGCAATTTTTTGTGCACTGGCATTTGCCTCATCGATTTCTGCCATAGCGTTTTGAATGCCTTCTTTTAACCCATTAATTAAATCAGCATTCATATAGGATACATAACTGGTACGCACAAACATATTGATAACATCACCCAGAAGATTTGCAGATGCACTTATCTCCTCTCTGGTTTTGACCTTTACCTTGTGCAACGCCCTTATATAGGTATCTTCATCTATGCCGAGCTCTCTTGCCGTTGCTCTGAATTTCTCCTCGTCAGGATTCTCAGGAAGCACCTGACCGCCAATAACACTGCCAAGCACCGTTCCATCATCCAACGTAATGGGAATGCCAAAGTCTACCAGTCCGGCATGGCAGGAGTATACCCCCTTACCCTCTTGATCATTTTTAACACAACGTCTGCATCCTTCCTGGCTTCCGCGAGTCAGTTTAATGCAAAAGTCCGTGAAATTATAACAATCACTGATGTACTCACCATCTGCGCCCACTGCAACTGTGGCAAGTCCCGTACTCTTCGCCCAGTTATTCATAATTTCCTCAAACTTCTTCATATCACAGAAATCTTGAATTTTAATCATTTCAACTCACCCCGCTCTTTCGCATAATTAGCACAATGCTATTCATCCAAATTGTTTTCAGCAACCTTTGCTGCCCTGGCCGCAACTTCCTTCTCCTGAACATCTGAAGGAGCCTGCTCATAACGTGCAAACTCATAAGAATATTCACCGCGGCCACCGGTCATGGAACGCAAATCCGTACAATAACCAAACAGTCCGCTCATGGGAACATCTGCCTCAATCACCTGTTTGCCGCCAGCCAAAGGATTCATGCCAAGCACACGGCCTCTGCGCTTATTCAAATCACCCATAACATCGCCGGTGTATGCATCGGGAACGGTAACCTTCAAAGATGCAATGGGCTCTAACAAAACAGGATGAGCCTCCATAAATCCCTTTCTGAATGCCTGAATGGTAGCCATCTTAAATGCCATCTCAGAGGAATCTACTGTATGATAAGAACCATCATACAAAACAGCCTTTACACCAACTACGGGATAAGCAGCCATGGGACCCTTTACCACAGAATCCTGTAAGCCCTTCTCTACTGCGGGGAAGAAGTTCTTCGGAACTGCACCACCAACAACTTCCTGCTCAAATACATAAGGAACATCCAAATCATCTGCGGGTGAGAAACGCATCTTAACGTGTCCGTACTGACCATGTCCACCGGACTGCTTCTTGTACTTATACTCCACATCAGAATTCTTACGGATAGTCTCTCTGTATGCAATCTTGGGCTTGCTCAGTTCTACTTCAACTTTGTATTCATTCAAAAGTCTGCTGACAATTACCTCAAGATGCTGGTCACCCATACCATACAGAAGCATCTGACGATTCTCTGCATCATTGACAACCTTCATGGTCTGGTCTTCATGTCCAAGTTTCTGAAGTGCCTGAGACAGTTTATCAACATCAGCCTTATTCTTCGGCTTATACCGCATATAGGTATACGGTGTAGAAAGCTCTGCCTGACCGTATTTGATGGTAGTTGCCTTGGTAGATAAGCTGTTACCGGTACGTGCTCCGGTAAGCTTCGCCAATGCTCCGATATCACCGGCATGAAGCTCTGGAACCTCGATGGGCTTATTACCCTGAAGCACATACAACTTACCAACCTTCTCCTCAATATCCTTATCTACATTGTAAAGCACATCATCCGCCTTCAAAACACCGGAATTTACCTTAATCAGAGAATACTTACCAATGAATGGATCTACCAACGTTTTCCACACATAAGCGGATTTTGCCTTAGCAAAATCATAATCCGCATGATAAATCTCATTGGTCTTCATATTAATACCGGCAACCTCACGATTCTCAGGGCTGGGCATATATTTGATAATATCATCAAGCAAAGTGTAAACACCCTGACACAGCGTATTGGAACCCATTGTCATGGGAACAATGCTGCCATCACATACATTGGTACGAAGTGCTGCACGAATCTCCGCCTCAGAGAAAGTTTCACCACCAAAGTAACGCTCCATAAATTCTTCGCTGGTCTCTGCCACTGCCTCCATCAAGGTATCACGGCATATCTGCAGATTGGGCTTATTATATTCAGGAACATCGCAGGCAACAACCTCTTTGCCCTGCCAACGATTACCGGTCTCACTAATTACATTTATGTAACCTACAAACTTCTCATCCTCACGAATAGGCAGATGGAAAGGAGCCATCTTCTTACCATACATTTCAGTCATATCTTCCACAACCTGACGGAAGGAAGCATTGTCCACATCCATATTGGAAACATAAACAAAACGGGGAATCTTATACTTCTCACAAAGCTCCCACGCCTTCTGGGTTCCGACTTCTATACCCGCCTTACCATTTACAACAATAATCGCTGCACCGGCTGCACTGATTGCTTCCTCAGCTTCACCTACAAAATCGAAATATCCGGGTGCATCTAAAATATTAATCTTATAACCTTCCCATTCAATAGGAATCACGGAAGTGCTGATTGAAAACTGTCTCTTCTGTTCTTCTTTGCTGTAATCGCTCACCGTGTTGCCGTCCGCAACCTTACCCATACGGGAGGTGATGCCGGACAAATAAGCCATTGCTTCCGCCAAACTGGTCTTACCACTGCCTCCATGGCCCAACAATACCACATTACGAATCTTGTCAGTTGTATAAACTTTCATGTGTTGCCCTCCGATTTTCAAGTCTTTTATGGCTATTCCAAAGCCTATAGCTTATTTTACTAAATATTTTATCAAATTACAAGTAATTGTTAGTATTTTTGTATAAATTTATTTGAATTTTTTAAACAAAAGCTTGTTGATTTTCACACTTTAAAGTAGTATAGTAAAATATATAACATATTAGCTGTATACATGTTTCATACGGCAGAAAGCGAGAAAACCATGAATACAACCACCTTTGGTTTTATCGGTCTGGGACTTATCGGCGGCTCCATTGCAAGAGCAATCCGCGAAAAGCTTCCCTCTTCCCGACTTATAGCATATGACATTAACAAAAACGCTTTAGAGGCAGCCTGTTCAGACGGCGTAATCAATACCGCCGCCAATGCCATAGATGAAACCTTTTCTACCTGCGATTACTTGTTTTTATGTGCTCCTGTGCAAAAAAATGATGACAACTTAAAAATCATCAAAGAAATAATCTCTCCCGATTGTCTTCTTACAGATGTAGGCAGCGTAAAAACAGGAATCCACGAAACAATTGACGAAATGGGCCTTGCATCCCAATTCATCGGCGGTCATCCCATGGCCGGCAGCGAACGGGTGGGCTATGTAAATTCCAAGGCAATCCTGTTAGAAAATGCATATTACATACTCACTCCCACAGCATCAGTTCCCAAGAAAAAAACAGACAACTACAGAGAGCTTGTATCTACTCTGGGTGCAATTCCTTTGATTCTTGATTGCAGACAACACGACTATGTCACCGCCGCCATCAGCCATTTGCCCCATGTTATAGCTTCTGCCCTCGTTAACCTTGTGGAAGCCTCCGACTCCGAGGACGGCATCATGAAAATGATAGCTGCAGGCGGCTTTAAGGATATTACCCGCATTGCCTCCTCCTCTCCTGTTATGTGGCAACAGATTTGTCTGACCAATACAGAAAACATTTCAAAGCTGCTTTCAGACTACATCGATGCACTCTGTGCCATTCGCGAGAAACTGGATGCAAGAGACGAAACCGTGATACACAACTTTTTTGACAGCGCACGAATTTACAGGGATTCCTTTATCAATACCTCCAGTGGCCCTATCAAGCGGGATTATGCAATTCAAATTGACATCGCCGACAAACCCGGTGCTTTGGCAGCAATTGCTACCATTATGGCCGAGAACAATATCAGTATCAAAAATATCGGAATCGCTCACAACCGTGAATCTGAAGGCGGTGTGCTCCGCATTGAGTTTTATAATGAGGACACCATATCTAAAGCAAAAGAAATCTTGCAAAATAAAGGCTATACAGTATACGAGCGCAGTTGATAACCAACTGCGCTCTTTTGATATCTGCTATTCCAGTACTGTTACTTCTCCGGTGTCACCGTTTACCCGGACTTTCTGACCATCTTTTAACGATCCTGTAATCTTAGCAATCCCTACCACCGCAGGCTTGCCAAGTTCTCTGGATATAATGGCTGTATGGGACAAAAGAGAGCCCTTTTCAGCCACCACACCTGATGCCGCTGCAATAAAGAACACCCATCCGGGATCAGTCATTTTAGTCACCAGAATTTTACCTCTGACATCTGCGTTGGCAAGCACCGAAGGATCTCTGACTACCAAAATCTCTCCCTCTGCTATTCCGCCGGAACATGGAACGCCTCTGTAACACCCCGCTGCGGACAGCCGTTCATCCGACACAGCTGCGCCAAGAGGTTTATTCCATACTTTTCCAATAAACAACAATCTGCTGTATGCCGGAAGCTTTTGATAAAAAGCATATTCCTCCTTACGCTTACAAACCAATTCTTTAAAATGCTCATACCGATTTTGACTTACCGCCTCCGAAAGCTCCTCCAGGAAAATATAAAATACATCCTCCCTTTGCTCCAGCATACCAGCGCATTTTAAATTCTCGCCCACCCGAAGCATCAGCCCTCGCATAATACCGTATAATCTGCCACGATTCATACGGGAAGACTCTCTGTTCCTAATCCCGACAGCCGCACGCTTTGCAAGCCACCCGGTCAGTCCCTTCGCCGGCACTTCAACCTGCTTTGCCTTAGGAAGCACAAAACCGCTCTCCGCATACTGTAAAACCTTCTGCACCAAAAGAATTGGATCCGTACGGAAGGTTTTACTCTCAAGCTTAAGCTCCTCCACATTGCGGTCCCCGTAGCATTTCACATATTCTGATAGTGCCACGGCAAAAGAATTACTTTCTTCTGCAAAATAAGCCCACACATCCTCATTACAGGAAAGTTGTCGCAGCTCCTCCAAACGCCCTTCCTTGCTTGCTCTTTTTGAAAGCGTTGCCAGTTCCCGTATCGGCTTCATGCTCTCAATATCCGCAATTTGAGAAATATAACGATTGGCCAGCTCATCTACATTCTCTTTGCTATCGGATTTCGCCTTTAACCTACTCTTTACTAAAGCTGTAAACAAAAAGGAATACATATCATTGGCCAGTGTGATATCCCATCTGTCGGTCACACGATTTTCCAAATCTCTGTAATAGGATAAAAGCTCCCCGTTTGAGGCATTCTCAATATCCATTTTACCAAAAATCTCCAGAACTTCTTTAAAATAGTTCTCCAAATCCCTCATTTTACGGGGCGTGGTACACAAAAGCCCCACAAAAGAAAAAAAGGTTCTCGTCCTTTTTATACCGCTAATTTTCTTTTCCTTATGACAGGTTACGGTCTTTTGACGCACACCCAACATTTCCTGCCATACCGGAATAATCTTCTTATGAAAAGGCAAAAGCAAAATCACATCATACCAGTTGCTGATACGGTAATATACTCTTCCATTCGCCACATCTACCATATGCTGCAAAATATCGTCCATCCCCAAAACAGTTTTCTTGCTGCGGGTCAGACGAAGCAATAATCTTCGAAAAACCTTATAATAAACCTGTCTTACAAAGCTCTGGGTCAAAGGTAGTGTAATTCCGGGATAGCTTTCCACAATATTACTGTTATCCAGAACGATACTCTCCGCCTCTACAGGAAGTGTTGTAATAGGACGAACCTGCAAAGCATAAATCTGTCCATCCGCTATGGCATATTCCAAATCGCAATAAAAGCCGAATTTCTCCTGTGCTTTAACGCCAATTTGTACCAGCTTATGTAACTCATCTTCTGTTAAAACAGGAGCATCCCCCTGCCTGTCATAATAATAAACCTCATCTGTTGCATGATAATAATAGGTGGTGGTATCTACTTTGTCCTCCACCACATTATTACCACATCCGGCCCCCAGAACAATAACCATCTCATTTAAAAGACCTCTGGGATTAGCCGCAAACAACACACCGGATTTTTGTGCCTGAATCATTTTCTGTACGATTACATGCATTTTGATATCAGCTGCCGAAATCCCCTGCTCCTTGCAGTAATGTACTATATTTTGATCCTCTTCCACCGAAAGCACCTGCTTTATTGCTCCCGGCACTTCCTCTAGTGGCACATGCAACATTGTCCGAAATTGACCGGCAAAGGAATTAACACCGCCATCCTCCACCGATGCAGAAGAACGCACCGAGAAACACGCCGAATCTCCGAATCGCTCCCTAAGGCAGCCCAAAACCTCCTCATCCGTTTCTGCTCCATCCATCACTACAAAATCAGGCACAGAGAATCCATATTCTTTTAATTCAAACAAACGACAAGCTTTGCTACCGGGATGATACCCCCGAAAATTTTCTTCTGTAATCAGCATATGTTTCTCCTGCCCATAACTTTCTAAATCATACCTACTGCCAGATAAGCTGCCACTGTAATCAGCATAATACTTTCCTGAATATAGGTATACCGCTCAACCTTGGATACAATTTTAAACCGCTCCGGGTCTTTCATATATTGCACAAACTTCCATGTCATCCAAAATACATTGATTAAAAGTGCAACCACGGAAATCTTGTTCAAATTCCACACCAATAAAATATTCGTAAGAATATCAACCCATGTGAGAATCAGAACAAATTTTGTAGACTTTTTATAGCCGAACAATTTGGAATAGGTCACATACTCCGTCTCTTCCTTGGGCGCACGGATTTTTCTGGAAATTTCCCAGATTAGGGCCGGGAAATACAAGGTCCATGCTGCCAGAAAAGTAATCCAGGTGATTCCCGGCAAATCATACTTGATACAAGTAAATGAAATAATATAAATATTCACAATCATCTGTACCGGATTATGTGTCACCAAAGCCAGAGGCAGACTTTTCTGAATCTTCTTTTTGCGAAAAAACCATTTGGACATCAGATATCCGTAAAAGAATAAAAATACGAAAAATCCGAAATTGTTCATAAAAATTAAATTCAGCACAATGGTAATCCCCAGAAGAATTACAATAAAAATCATCAAATCCTTCTTGGTAACCCGTCCGGAAGGCAATGGTCTGTGCGGAAACAATCTGCAATCCAGCTCATAATCCTTAAAATCATCTGCAATGCGAAGCCAGCACAGGAATGCAAAAATCGTAAAACCGCCGATAATTTCCTGAACGCCCAATTGGAATTCCATGACACCATAATTCAGAAGCACAATAAAATAAATCTCTCCAAAAACAATTAAACCCAACAAAAATCTGGGGATAATGGGATACATCTCTTTAAAATAAATATGTAATCTCTTAAGCATCTTCCCTACTCCTTTGAAAATCCACATCCTATGGTCTCTCCAATGCGCACCAGCACCTCAGTGCCCTGCATGGAATGCCTTAGGATATCCTCATCAATCACCGCTTTACCAGGCTCAATCAACTGTAAAATCGTAGAACCTCCATGCGCAAAATATCCCTTTTCCTGAAGCCTTGCAAAACGACTTATCTTGTAATTATGAATTCTTCCCACCAATAGGGCACCCACCTCAATTTGCAACACCTCGCCAAAACGTTTGGTATGCAATCTGGAACAGATTCGGTGATTGGATGCAAAAGCACGACTTTTTGCAGATACCGGTCGTACCGTATGAAGCTTACCCGGTATGGAAACCTTCTTCCCCACTCGACCTTCGTCCATAAACACATAGCGGTGATAATCCTCCATGGCCAGACGATAAATCAGGCAGGTCCCACCTTCATAACGGGAAACGTCAAACTGTTCTCCCACAAGTTCAGACAAAGTGTAGGTACTGTTTTTTACCCGCACGATGAGCCCCTTGGTAATGGGACGCACCAAAAGCCTTGCATCCGCAATGGCTATCAAATCCGTTTTAGCAGCCTTGGTATCATAATTTCTCTTTCTTGTAAAAAAGTCGTCAAAAGATTTAAAATTCTTCTTTACGCATTCAGACAAATCGATATGATACTTTTCCACGAAGGGTTTTATCTTCTTTATCGATCGGGGTGTTCTCTCAAACCATGCATTCACCTCGGAAAACCAAGGATTTGCCACAATCATTTTTAACAAAATCCGCCCCGGAACCGTATGATACAAAAATTCTAAGAGTTCTTTTTGATATTCCTGTTCTTCTATGTACTTCTGCTCTTTTCGATGCCAGATTTTCATAGCTACCCCCTGATAACCAATAGCGTAATCACAACAATTGCAAGCACTCCAAAAATGCCATACCAGACACCGCCCGGCTTTTTAATCTTTATTCTGAAAACAAATAAAAATGCAATAATCCCGTAAAGTACGGCCGTTACAACACCCTGCCACGGGACATGTATCATTCCTGACACAAGATAAAACAGGGGCAAAATCAAAGCAACATAAGTCACAGGAAGGCCTTCATAATAAGTACAAACATTCTCCTTCATTGCTAACATATTAAACCACGCAAGACGAATGATACCACATAACACATATGCCACAAGAACCGGCCACAAGCCTGCCGGTATCAGTTTCATACCGATTATCGCCGGAAAAGCCAGAAACGAAATGACATCCGCCAAAGAATCAATCTGAACGCCAAATTCCATCTCCTGTTCATCACGCTTACATTTACGGGCAACAACACCGTCAAACAAATCACAAATGCCTGCAACAATCAGACATATCATGGAAAACGTGAGATATCCGCATACTGCCAAACCAATCCCTGTCAAGGAACAGCCCACTCCCATATAGGTTAGAATCACTGATTTATTATATTTTCCAACAAACATTTCGGGAATTCCTCCTGATTACACTACTTTAACATCCCAACACCAAAAACAAGGCCGCCACAAAATATGGGCCGCCTTGTCCAAAATAGGAATTACTCCTCTTATTCACCCTCGTTGATAGTCTGATATACTTCGATTCTTGATGCATCCATTTCCGGCATGCCGATAAAGCTTGAACCATAAACATATCCATCTTTCGTCATCTCAATTCGCACAATCTGCAGGAATGCATGGAGCACTTCCTTCGTCCAGATTGTCAAATAAGATTCATAGATTGTTCCAATCTGCAAAACTTCCTTACAGGTAAAACCCACTCCACCTTTAGATACATCATTGATTTCAATAGAAACTTCCTCAGCCACATTGCTGTCCAGACGCTTTAAAACCAATGTAGACTCCAAAGGACTTCTTTTACTTCTTCTTCTCTCCTGCATAACCCTCTCCGTTTCCGTGATACCTTTCGGCATACACTTACATTTGACACAAGTATAGCATTATCTGCATATTTCTACAAGTGAAAAAGTATTGTTTTTTTATGTCTTATGCATTACAATTATGAGAAACACATCAGCCGAAAGGATATAGATATGATCAGACTTCTGGCACATCTATTTATTAAAAATCATAAAGAAACACAAACCGCTTTGGTCCGTCAGGCCTATGGCATTCTCTGCGGAACAATGGGCATTGCACTGAATCTGCTGCTTTTTTGCGGCAAAGCATTGGCCGGGAGCTTAAGTAACTCTATCGCAATCACTGCCGATGCCTTCAACAACTTATCTGATGCGGGTTCCTCCATCGTTACACTGATCGGATTTAAACTGGCAGGTCAAAAACCGGACTCCGACCACCCCTTCGGCCACGGACGATTGGAATATATCTCCGGTCTGGTGGTAGCTTTTCTTATTTTGCTTATGGCTTTCGAGCTCTTTAAAACCTCCATCAGCAAAATAATCGCACCCCAAAAACCGGAATGTACACCTTTGGTCATCGGTATCCTTTTAGTATCCATTCTTGTGAAATGCTATATGGCAATCTACAACCACAAAATCGGCAAAGAAATCCGGTCTGTATCCATGAGCGCAACTGCTCTTGACAGTCTGAGCGATGTCTGTGCTACCACTGTAGTTCTGATTTCTGTTTTGTTGGCTCATTTTGCCAACATCACCATTGACGGCTACTGTGGTCTCGCCGTTGCTGTTTTCATCTGTGTCGCAGGCATCAAAGCTGCCAAGGATACTATCAGTCCCTTGCTCGGCCAGGCACCCGAACCGGAATTCGTAGATGAAGTTACAGAAATTGTTTTGTCACATGACGGTATCATTGGCATCCATGACCTTGTGGTTCACAATTACGGCCCCGGACGAGTACATATTTCCCTTCACGCTGAGGTTCCGGCAGATGGTAACATTCTGGAAATGCACGACTTGGTAGATTTAATTGAACATGAACTACGAGATCGTTTAAACTGTAGTGCCGTTATCCATATGGATCCTATCTGTGTAAATGACCCCGAGACAGATTCATTGCACACTGTTGCCCAAACCATCCTGAATGAAATTGACCCGATTCTTACCATGCATGACTTCCGCATTGTAAAAGGCCCTACTCACACCAATCTGATATTTGATGTGGTTGCTCCGTTTAACTACAAGCTTTCTGATGGAGCTCTTACGGAAATCATATCCTATAAAATCAAAGAATATAATCCAACATATTTCTCTGTGATAGACATAGACAAAAAATAGTCTGGGAGGCATATAGCTTCCCAGACCTTTTTCATTCTACATATTGAATCATACAGACTAACTCTCCGTCTTCTACGCTGACAATTGCTTCCTCACCGATAAATTCATTGCTTATGCCTATCGGATAATCATTTTTAAGCGTATAATCTTTCACCACATATTTCATATTTTCAATATTGACACCCTTTGCCTCTTTCCCAAGACAAAACAGGGACAATACCCCTTCCAGATTCCTGTTCAGATGAATTGCTTCATTTTGTATCACAAAAATCATCCCTGTTCCATCTACCAGATAACCTGTAGCGCCATTGTTTTTCAAGAATAAGAGGCATTGAATATTGGCCAGCGTATGGTCAAAACGGCCTCCCGTCCCGCCATAAATACGAAAATCTTTATATCCCAGCTTTAAGCCATACTTTAAGGCAGCCAGCATATCTGTATCATCCTTGGCTGTAGGTAATGTGATAATTCTATCAGGAATCTCCTCTAAAAGAACCTCTAGTGCCTGTTTTTCCCCTTCACTCAGGGAATCGAAGTCGCCAATAATCACATGTGGTTCCACATTTAAAATACTACAATAGCTTAATCCTCCGTCCACGGCAATGACAAAATCATCATCAGATACCGAAAGCTCACCCATGGTCAAATCGCCCGCTCCGATAACGAAACACTTCCCTTGCATCACTGTCTGCATACTCCTTCAAATCACATGATTTTATCGATTTTCATTTACATAAAGCTGCACTCGGCTCTGGATAATTCCGGCTACCTCTTTGGCACTCTTTTGTCCCGAATAATATGCATCCAACTCTTCTGTCAGGATATTCGTAATATTTCTATTATAGTAAACCCTTGTATTTACAGAAGAAATATAATTGTTAATATTATATACCTGTTTCTGTGTAAGGGGTTCAAGAAGTACCTCTTCATCATTAATCCAATAATAGTACTCATCTTCATGAGGCATACCGTCAGCATCCTCATAAACAGGTTTTCTTGTTGCCTTTTGTGCTAATATGTCAAACTGCTTCTTGCATATCGGCAGCTGCCATGACAGCGTATTCTGATACTCCTCGGTAAGATAATACTTCATGAAATCCCATGCCACATCCACATAGTTAGATTTTGCAGAAATTGCATAGGTATTTGAAGTATAAATCGCTGAGCCGTTACCACTGCCGGTAGGCATTCCGATAAAGGTTACACTCTCACCAAAGGAACCATTGATTGCATATACCAGATTCTGAATATTACTGATATAACAACTGGATAAAATGGTTCTGTTTTCACGATACTGGTTTTCATACTCTATGTACCAGTCATCCCCTGAATAATCATAGGTAATCTCTTCAGGCAAGGTCTTTGCAAATTCCATCATGGAAATGAACTCTTCGGAATCAAAATTACATTTTCCGGTAGATACATCCACAAAATCTCTTCCTGAAATCTCCATAACCATATTGATATATCCCTCACGGGTCATATCTCCAAAAAGATTGGTTCCCTCCGGCATTTCGGACAACAGTTTCTGCGCATCTGCCATAGTCCAGCTTGTATGACTGCCCACAACAGATGTCTTGCCAATATATGTAGACACACTGAAAGCCGGAACAATTTCATACAGCTTACCGTCAATCTTACATGCCTCAAACACATTATCCATAAACTCAACATTAGCAAACTCTTCGTCTGCTGCAATCAGCTCTCCAACATCTGCAAAAAGCCCCTTCGCTGCATAGTTTTCTATGGACATACCATAGGAATCCACAATAAGTATATCCGGCATATTACCTGCAATAATGTCATTATTAAGCTGCGTATAGCCGGCCATGTAATCTTCATTTGTGTTATACTGACTGTAATCCTTAATAACGATACGATGTGTATTGCTCGATTTATTGAAGTTTACAACTCTGTTTTTGATATCACTGGGAACATAAACACCACCCATAACCAAAACATCTTTATCCGGTATATTCTCCGGAGCTACCTTGGTAAAGATTCCGCCTTCCAGACTTCTCTTATATGTATACTCGTCATAAACGGAATACAAACCCACAAAGTGCTCATCGTCCAACCATGCAAATCCATCCAGCCAGGAAACATTTAAATCAGAGTTCACAAAGCTCATCATCTGCTTGGGCTCTGCATCTGACATATGATATTTAAAGATGCCTTGTGTGTCAACATAAACCATATCGCCATTTGCATCGACACACATATTGCTCATGCCACTATATGACATGGCAGAAGGCATGGTCTGAGGCTCTGATAACGTATCTGTTGCAAAATCATAATTTACCACAAACAGCTCGGACCAATCATTATTATAGTAGGTCACCAAAAGCTTACCATCAGACATTGCAATAAAATTAGTAGCATTGTCAAAAAAGTCATCCATTGCATTAATCGGCTGCAAATCTGTTACATTGCCGTCCGCTTCGGCGTAAATTACCCCGCAATCTTCTCCACCGATTAATACAGCAGCTCTTCCATCCGGCTGAATCGATAATGCTGTAATATTATACCATGCATTCTCATCGGAAAGTGCTTCCAGAGGAGTCTCCCAAAGCATATTTCCCTCAAAATCCCAACAGCAAACATAATAATCACGGATACTTATGTAGTTCTCGGGATCAGAATAGTTTTCGTAATAATATGTCTTACTTGCATAAATCTTATCGCCGGAAACAATAAAGTTGTTTAATCCAACATTCTCATACACATACTCTGAATAAATTTCCTCATCCGAACTCGTTTCAGAATCTATTCCTGCGTCAACAGAAATCTTCTCTTCTTCATTTGCCTTAAGCCTGGTCTGAAAATCATAATACTTTACATCACTTCCGTCTGCCTTCATGCTAAGCATCTTATAAGCCGTCGAACCATCCACACCGTATATATTAAAGACCATATATACATTATCTCCGGAATACAAAATCTTTTGCACGGAACAATCCGAAACCTCTGCTGTCTGCAACGCGCTGAAATCAACCTCTTCCATGCGATAAACATATTCCTTGGCAAGAGCTGCATTCGCACTGACTTCCTTTTTATCGCCGCCTCCGAAGATTCCTCCGCCCTCTTTATTACACGCACAAAGCCCCAGCATCAATGAAGACGCCAATGCAATGCAAAGAACCCTCTTCCAAATTTTCATAACAGTTCCTCCTCTTTTCTCTTTCGGTTATATTGCTTCTCCCGAAATCGTTCCATTCTATCTACTATCTTACGCCAAATGTCCTTAATTGTCCAGTCTTTATGTCGCCACCATCGGATAAACCATATCAGCAAAAGTACTGTAGGATAAACAAATGCAAACGTCATAAATATCGTGAGTACACCGATAATATCCTCATATCCTCTCGCTACATTCTCCCAGTACGGATAAATAATGGACTTACCATTCATGGAACGTGTACCAAACGCCTTAATTACCTCAAAACGCTTGAGAAGACTAAATCTGGAATGATTCTCCACCACTTCTGTCTCTCTCTCATTTTTCCCCAACTTCTCTTCCACATGTTTTAATGCAAATTCCTTTACCGGATTGGGCATCACAATTTCATAGTGATTCATTCCATGAGAGGTTCCGTGCTTTTCCAACGTCGACATTGATACATATATTCTGGTGGTGTCCAGCCCGGCAGTCTCCCACAGCTTTCCTTCCTGTCGTTCAATCACACCGGACACAATATGGGGAACACCATTAATATCCACCATCATTCCGGCCACATCAGATGAACCAAACAGTTGCCATGCCGCATCTTCGTCTATCACACAATAATCCTGATTTATATCATTGCCTGAAAAGTAAGAGCCATATAGAAGTTTTTGTGGATGGAACATAAAGAAATCTCCGCCCACACCCAGAGCGTCTGCCTCCAGACTGCCGTACTCTGTGGCAAGCTTAATTTTTCCCTCCGCACTGTATGCGGATGTCCAAAGTCTCGCACCCGGGTTCGTGGAATCCGTTGTAATGGAGGACTCCTGAAGGAAGTTTACCAACTCATATTCAAATTGCTGTAAAGTATCTTCTGTGACATGGGCATCCGCCGAGAAAAAGCAACTGATCTGTGCCACATCGCCCTTCTTGCTCCAACGCCTTGCCATATTCTGGTCAGACAATGATGTTGCCATATGATTTGTCACTGCCAAAAGCACCAAAAATACTACAAAAGACACTCCACCGGTAATTCCCAGTATCAGTTTCTTCATATACCGATTACTCCTTAATTGTTCGCAAGTCTCACCTGATTACCGGCTTCTACCGGTGCAGTTGATGTGGTTATTACATAATCATATCCGTAAATCGGTGCGCTGATAGCGGTTCTTGTATCGTCACTGTCAAGCACCTCCACATCTACACGGGTAGCGATATAGCGGTTGCTAAGAGGTGTACTCTTCGTTTCAACAATAAGAATAAATTTACCGTTATTATCCTCTCTTATGGCACTATTCGGCACGGTAAGCTCATAATCCGCACTCTTTTCTCCCAATGCCACACTTAAGGACTGACCGTCCGTTACATCTCCTGTAATATCAAAAATCAAATCCTTACTCTGACCGGGATTCTGGGAATTGGGCCTGATACCTGTAAGAAGCACATCCACATCATCATAGCGCCATGAGTTTACAAGCTCCGCAGTATCACCGACAGACACTCTTCTTGCCTGCTCATTGGTAACGGTAAACTGCATGGTATATCCCTTACCCTCGGGCTGAATTTTAAATAATATACCGTCAGAAGGGGTATCCTCACCTGAGCGGACATTTACCGCAATAATCTCACCTGATATGGGAGCAACGATCTCGCCACCCACGGATTCCCCTTCAAGTTTATCGATATTCTCCTGAAGTTGTCCCAATGTATCACTCCACTCCAGCTCCGTAACAATATCAGTAATCAACTGTGTCTTTGCTTCTTTCGCCTCCTCCAAAAGCTCCCTGCGATTTTCTACCTCCTGCGTCCATTCATCGATTTGGTCCTGTACATTATCTTCTGTATCCGTAACCTCTTCATCATATTCTTCCCTTGCTTTATTAAGTGCAGCCTCCAAACCGGGAAGCTTGGCCTCCTCGTCAGCAATCTCTGCTTTTTTGGTGTCAATTCTATTCTGCAGCACAGTATTATTCTGCACTGCTGCATTATATTCAGCCTCTGACACGGCCGGAACAGGAGGGCCACTCACATCCCCCACAACAACCTTGCCATCCAGATAATCCTGAATCACAATATTGTTCTTATCAATCTCCGCCTGCCATCCGGCAATTTCTGCTTTTGCATCATTTACCACCGTGGCAACCGCATCATATGCCTTCTGTGCCGCATCTAAATCCGCCTTTTCATCATCAGGATCCACTTCATAGGTCTGTTGCTCTTTCCATGCCGCCAGTGTATCTTCTGCCTCTTCTAAATATCCCTCCAAATACTCAATTTCCTGCTCTTTTGCCAGCACCTGACTCTGATAACTTTCCATAGAGGATATATTCCCACTCTGGGCATTTTCCAACACACTGCCGGAAACATTTCCCTGCAAAATGGCAATCTCATACTCCAGAATCTGCGCATCTAATGCATCCTGTGCCGCCTCTGCCTGTGAACTTTCATTAGACGAAAGGATGCACAAAACATCCCCCTTCTGAACCATGTCGCCTTTTTTAACCTCCACAGACTGCACCTCGTACATTCCTGTAGCGTTGGTATTCTCAGTGGTCTTAAGTTTTACGCTGTAAGGGTCTGCACTTTCTACTGTTCCGGTTCCGCGAACTTTAGCTGTGATACTGCCGGGCTCCACATACTGTGTCGCCACCTCCGGCAAAGAATAATTCATAATGGTATTCGAGAAAAAGGTAAGCACCAACAGCACACTTAAGAAAATAATTGCTGCTGTCTTAACCCACTCTCTTCTGTTACTGCTTTTCTCTTTCATTACGCTTTCTCCTCTTAACCTTTAATACCACCCTGATAGGTAATACCGTCCACAAGGTAATCCTCTCCGTACAAAAAAACCAAAAGACTCGGAACCATGTATATAGTTGCCACTGCAAACGCAAGGCCGACCTCCGCCGCATTAATCTTACTCAAGAATACCGACAGCGGATGTTTCTCCGCATCCGACAACAAAATCAATGGTTGCTCTACCATATTCCAGTAATCTATAAACACCAGTATCGCCGCTGAACAAAGAGCTCCCTTACATAACGGCAGGCAAATTCGTCTGAATATCTGCCACTCTCCTGCACCGTCTATCTGTGCCGCCTCTATCACCGAATAAGGTATGCGCTTCATAAACTTTGTCAGCAGATACACCGCAAAGGGTGAAAAAATTCCCGGAAGCCAGATGGACCAATAGGTATCCAGCGTATTTAACCAGTCAGCCACCAAAAAGTTCGGCACCAGTGTAACCTGATAGGGCATCAACATCAAAATCACATAGGAAAAGAATATGATGCTGCGAAGCTTTCCCGTATATCTGGCAAAGCCATATGCCGCCAGCGCCGCCACAGTCAACTGGAACACAACAATAGGTACAACCAATATCACGGAATTCCAGAACTTCAATAAATAATCCGGACTCTTAAGCAGTACAGTTATGTACTGGGAAAAAGAAACCATGTCCGGTATAAATTTCAAATTCACTTTTTCAGCAATATAGACCTTTCCGCCGTTTTCATTTACCGCAAACACCGATCCATAGTTGGCTGAGATTTCCGATGAAGACATAAAGGAATTGCTGATTGTCAGCACAATTGGCGTAAGAAACAGAATTGCAAAACCGGCCGCAACCAGGGTTGCCATTGTCACTCTGGTAAATGCCCAGATTTTTCTTACCCTGCGCTTATTAATATTTCTTGCCGCACCGCCCGTCTTCCGGGCAGGTGCCTGTCTTAAATTCTCTGACATAACACTACCCTTCTATATCCTTTCCAAAGCGATTTTCTACAATAAATAAAATACCAATAATCACAATCATGACAAGGGACATCATTATCGCCGCCGCAGACAGCGCCTGATAGTCCAGATTTCTAAATTTATTATTCATATAATGCTGCAACATATAAATTGTATCATAGGGATAGTCTGTCGTCAGCAAATAGATTTCTCTGAAAATTTTAAAGGAATTTATCAAGGACATTATGGTTACAAACAATATGGTAGATGATAAATACCTTAACTTAATGTAAAAAAAGGTCTGAATGGGTGTAGCACTCTCAAGCCGTGCTACTTCAAGAATATCCCTGGGCACACTGGACAGAGCCGCCATGAACAAAATCATGTTATAGCCCAGATTTTTCCACAAAAACAACACTACAATAACGATGGTGGCATACTCAGACTTCAACCAGTCGATTTTGTCCACCCCGAACACTGCAAGCACATCATTCACGGCACCATTGTAATGAAACAATACCTGCCAGATTAATACGATGGACGCCACAGGAACCATCATAGGACTTAAGAAAAAGGTTCTAAACTGGCTGCGAAAAGGTATTTTCGCCTCCAACACGATGGCAAGAAGCAGCGATAATACAACGGCGAGGGGCACTGCAACAACCGAAAAACGCACAGTATTTTCCACTGCTGTCTGAAACGCCATATTCTCCATTACAAGCTTATAATTCTTTAGACCCACAAAATTGTTTGCGATGGGATTATCCACCATGGAATAAAACACTACCACAAGAAAAGGAATCAAAAAAAACAGACAAACGCCAAGAAAGCTTGGGGCTATAAACAGCCCCGAGCTAAACTTGCGCTTTCTCATTATTCTATTTGATTTCCTGTATTTCTTCAAATCAAATTCCCTCTTATCTGTTCTCGTTTACATAAACCTGGACACGGCTCTCAATAATGCCTGCAACATCCGCTGCAGAACGCTGTCCCTTAAAGTAAGCTCCCGCTTCCTCTTTCACAATACTTACAATTGTCGTATCTGCAATGGTAGCCGGTTTGGCAATACCAATGAGTTCCACCAGCAAATCAGCCTCTTCCTCTGTAGTCACATGGAAAGTATACATCCAATCGTCGCCATATCCAATAGAACCGCCGGCACCCTCAATCATAGGCTCGCCGTTTTCATCCAGGTACGGTTCACCGTTTTCATCGAAAATATATTCAATCTTGGTAGCCTCTGTGCGAGCCTCCTCAAACTCAGATTTTCTGGAAGAAAAACCAAAGTCATACATTTCGTTTTCTGTGGTAAGAAAGCTTTCGTAGAATGCCCATGCGCCCTCCTTACAGTCAGACTTTGTTGTGATGGCCATACCTGTACTTGCCTGAAGATAAGTACCGCTGTCACCGTTTTCGTTGGGGAATCCGATGAAGCATACATCCCCGTTAAACAAAGCCGAAGGAAGCTGGATGCTCTGGAAGTCATAAATATAGGTATTGGAAAGAAGCAACTGTCCGTTACCGATTTTGGTAGGCTCGGAAGGCTCATTCTCATCCCACTCATATTTATCAGGAAACTGATTAGCGAATTCCAACAAACCAATAAAGCTGTCATTATTAAAATCACACTCACCGGTCTCCCAGTTTACATAACTTCCCTGATTGTACTGAAGCATCAGCTCAATGGCATAATCCTTGGTAAGTCCGGTCATCATCTCCGCATCAGGATGCTTCTTTCCGTAGGCAATCATCTCCTCCACGGTCCAACCGGGTTCAGTGCCCAAATCAGACGCCTTACCAACTAAGGTATTGAGTTCAAAACTCTTAGGAATTGCTACCAATGCACCGTTATAGGTATATGCTTCCAGAATATTCTCAAAATAGTCCGCTCTGTTAATTACGGTACTGCCTTCCAGCCAGGGATTTAAATCCTCGAAAACGCCCTTTGCCACAAAACGGTCCACATTTATATTGCCTAAAAGCAAGATATCAGGACAATTGTCAGAGGTAATGTCATTATTCAAGCGGTTCATGGCATCCTGCATAAGCTGCTCATAATTAGACTCATCTCCATTGTATACGATATCATTATAGTCCAGATAACTCTCATAGGAGATACGATAGGTATCATTACTCTTATTGAACTTAACCGCTGCAGCCTGAACGGAGGAATCCGTGTAAATTCCTGCAACTTCAATAATTGTCTTTTCCTTCACTTCGGAGGCCGGTTTCTTGGTTAACAATGCCAGTTCCACCTTATCGCTGCTCCAATCGTTGCTAATCACCGCAATACGGCCATCCTCTAAAACATGGGCACCATTCACATAACTGCCATTGATGTCACTATCCAGCCAGTTTAAAATTTCCTTACAGCTCTGGGTCTGTATGTCGAACTCATACAGACAATTACTGTCTATGATAAAGAATCCGCCGGATGGACCTGTCACAAGGCTGCCGTCACCATTGCCACTAACCTTGCACTCATAGCTTGCTCCGAAGGCCTTACCCGCAAAATCAATTACCTGTAAGGTGATACCGGAACCGTTTCGACTATAATAGGACACATACATCTGTCCGTCTGCTCCTGCACCCATGCCGTAAATCCATGAATCTGCACCCAATGTCACCGTACCATGATACTTGCCATCTGCATCCAGAAGAAAAATTGCCGTATCCGCTGCAATATAGATTCTGCCTTCCGCATCCATGGTCATGCCGGAAATCCAACTGTTATTTTCATCCAGCTTAAGCTCCTTGGTAATATCTGTCTCGGATAAAAGGGCTCCTGTATTGTCATATCTGCACAGGTAATATTCTGATGAATCCTCTCCCGTTTCCTGATTCCAGTGATAGATGACCTCAACCGTAGCCACACCATCTTCAGTGGGAATAAAGGTATTCACATTACGGCTACCACCATTTTTTTCATCCACCTCCATGGTAATGGGGAAAGAAACGCCCTCCGAACCATCTGCCAGAGAAACAGATTTGATGGTATATGTACTGGTCATGGTCGCCTCATCCCAGCCATAGTTCTCATAATACAGATAGCCGTTTTTAGCCTTGGCATTATAAAAACTCGCTTCACCATCAAGCTCAATATACTCCGGTACCCACACAAAGTCCTTCTTCTCTTCCGCCCCTGCACCGGAGGGATTTTCACTACCGCCTCCGCAGGCTGCCATAGAAAGCGCCATTGATGATGCCAAAATAAATGTTACTGTTTTTTTAATCATTTTCTTAATGTTCATTTTTATTGCCTCCAATCCACAGACTAAGTATATAACATCT
>JAZQLH010000059.1:0-38140 GCA_045542555.1 Acetatifactor sp.
AAATTGGAATTTGCGCGAGCAATGAGCCATGCTGTCCAGTGGCTAAATACTGCTCGTCGGGTGCTTGCACACGTAAGAGCATATTTAGACAGTGGACAATACGGCGAACGCCGTGACAGTGAGCAGGCTTGCCTGCGAACCTGTCGGCATGGCTCTTCTTGTAGCCCCCTTTGGGGGCATCTTTACTACTATTGTCCTCTCAAACTACTATTTTTTCATCTTAGTAGGACATCTGTGTCCCTTTTTGACCTACCTAATCAACACTTTTTCATTTCAGTAGGACACCTAGCTCCTTTTTTGTCCTACCAAATCAACACTTTTTCATTTTAGTAGGACATCTAACTCCTTTTTTGTCCTACCAAATCAACACTTTTTCATTTCAGTAGGACATCTGGCTCCTCTTTTGTCCTACCAAATCAACATTTTTTCATTTCAGTAGGACATCTGGCTCCTCTTTTGTCCCACTATATCAACATTTTTTTGCTTCAGTAGGACGAACGCACCGTTTCGACCTTTTTTTTGCTTTCATCCCAACGAATCTTGCAGTTTTCCTGTTTTAGTTGGGAAATTCCATTTTCTTAACTATACACCCCAGACAATTGAACTACGTTCAATTGCCATTCCTCGCTCTAAAGAGCCCGATAACTTCCAATTTATCACTCAAATGTATTTTAGCAAATAACAGTCTTATCTTAACAAGCGTTGAAATCGACAGAGATGTTGTTATATGGTATAATAAAATACAAGGCACTTGGGACAGAATACGATAAAAAGCAGGTAGATATATTATGGATAAATTTGTTTTAAAAGGTCATATTTGCTATAGTAAAACCCCGGGCGAATTGATTACTTATGAAAATGGATATGTAGTCTGTATAGATGGCAAGTCACAAGGTGTATTTGACATGCTTCCCGGTGAATATGAGACGTTACCCGTTTTTGATTATGGGGATAAATTGATTATACCCGGACTTGTGGACTTGCACATACATGCGCCGCAGTTTGCTTATCGTGGTATGGGGATGGATTTGGAATTGATGGACTGGCTTGCAGGGCAGGCTTTTCCGGAAGAGACAAAATATGCAGACTTGGATTATGCGAAGAAGGCATATTCTATTTTTGCAGATGCCATGAAGAAAAGTGCGACAACCCGTGCCTGCATTTTTGCAACAAGACACAGGGAGGCCACAGAGTTATTGATGGAATTGATGGAGGAGAGTGGGCTTGTCAGTTATGTAGGTAAGGTCAATATGGACCGTGATGCCGCAGAGGAGCTTGTGGAGGAGAGTGCAGAGCAGTCTGCAAAAGATACGATAGAGTGGCTTGAGAACATTGCCGGAAAATTTCAAAGAACAAAGCCTATTCTTACACCTCGCTTTATTCCCTGTTGTACGGATGAGCTGATGGACAGTTTGGCGGAAATACAGGCTCGTTATGAGCTTCCCGTACAGTCACACCTGTCTGAGAATCCCGGAGAAATTGAGCTGGTGCGAAAATTGCGTCCTAATAATATATTTTATGGTGATGCATATGACCAGCATAATATGTTTGGAAAGAATAAGGATACCGGTGCAGAGATCAGGACCATCATGGCGCACAGCGTCTGGTCCGAAGACGCAGAAGTAGAGCTGATGAAAGAAAATGGTGTTTTTGTAGCCCACTGTCCGGCGTCCAATCTGAATTTGTCCTCCGGTATTGCGCCGGCGCGCAAATATTTGGAAAAAGGGCTTAACATCGGTCTGGGAAGCGATGTGGCCGGTGGCCATAGTGAATCTATTTTCCGGGCGATTTCCGATACTGTACAAGTATCTAAAATGTATTGGCGTCTGGTGGATTCATGTGCTAAACCTGTAACATTCCCGGAAGCTTTTTATTTAGCAACCAAGGGAGGCGGTTCATTCTTTGGTCAGGTAGGCAGCTTTGAGACAGATTATGAGTTTGATGCTGTGGTGCTGGATGACAGTTGCCTGCCTCATCCTCAGAAATTAACGATTGCTGAGCGGTTAGAAAGAGCAGTTTATCTTTCTTTGGATAGTCGGGGAATCTGTGCTAAGTATGTGGGGGGATCCAATATTTGTTGCTGACGACGTACCCGTCCCTTCACTATTTTATAAATTTAAGTTAAATGTTGCTGCGGGAAACATCTCCTGAAATTGAATGACAAAGGATGCACAATTGATGACAACATCAAAAAGTATTGTGAGTATAACCCATATTTTGCCGCGGGACATTTTTTTCATCAGCTTCAGAAGCATAACCAGATATAAAAACATACCCAGCGCATAAGCCAAGACAACACCCATAGGGATAGATGCCAAGACGGCGCCTACCATACATCCTATAGACAACATATACAACCAGAAAAAGGAAGATTCCCAGCCCATGGAAAACAGTGCATATATATTGAATAAGGGAATTAAGCTATACCAGCCTTTTTGACCACATCTTTTAAATATCATCCAGTAAAAAATAATCGATATCATTTTAATATTTTCTCCTTAGTAAGATTTCTGTTAGTTATTAGTATATCAAAACATGATATAGAATAGGAACAAATATATTGTAGCATAAAAATAAATTTTGTCCAGTTTTTTATAGTAAATATACTTTTCATAAAATGTTTGACAAAGGAAAATAAATCTTATATAATTCACCTCTGTATTACAGTAAAGTAATATGAGGAGGAAAATTATGAAAAAGAAAGTATTAACTTTGTTACTGGCTATGTCAGTAATGGCAACTTTATTTACAGGTTGTAATGTAGCTGTAACTCACGAGGGCAGCGTAGAGCTATCTGAGGAGAGCAGTGAGGAGAAGGAATCCGAGGAAAAAGAATCCGAAGAGAGCAAAGAGGAGAAGGAATCCGAGGAGAAGAGCTCTGAGGCAAGTAGCGACGAGAAGAGTTCCGAAGCAAGCTCTGAAGCAAGTGTAGCAACCGGCGAGTGGGCAACTGCTTACGATACATATTTTGATGAGCACCAGATTTTGCGTGACAATGCTCAGATGTCTGCAACTGTTGAACAGGATGGTTTGACTATGACTACCACTATAGCTGTTTCCGGTGAGACCAGTCTGGTGTCCTATGACTTTAATGTTTCCGGTATTACTATCTACGCTATTGATGATAAGATGTATGCTTACACCCATATGGCAGGAGAAGAAGCATGGATGGTTGCATCTGTTGAATCCGAAGAGGAGGCAGATGCGGTGATGGATACATCTGTTGACAATGACAACATTGATTCCTGGAGCTACAAGAAAGAGGTTACCGAGGATGGCGTAACTTATGATGTATTGGAGGTTCAGTCTATCGATGATGAAGGTGAAACTACCGTGATGGATTGCTATGTTAACAGAGAGACTCAGGAGATTGACAAGTATGCAATGACCGAAGACGGTACAACAATGGAGTTTGTAGTTACTGATATTGATGGCATAGAGCTTCCTGCAGAGGCAGCAAATGCAACAGAGGCTACTGCAGAGGATATTGCAGGTTCCCTTGTTGTTGTTATGCTTGCAGCTGCCATGGGTGGCAGTGCTCCCCAATAATTAATTTTAGCTAAAATAAGTAGAACCGACGGACAAGATAACCTGTTCGTCGGTTCTTTTACATTGTTCACAAAGTACGGATTTTATGATAACATAAATCTAATTGCATTATTTGTTCGTAAGGAAATTATGAGGTGTAATATAGTGAATAAACTAAAGAAGGTTCCGACTCAGTGTGAATCCTGCGGCGGACAGTTAGAGCGGGTAGATAAAAATACATACAAATGCATTCACTGTGACAGCAAATACTTTGTTTCAACGACTACCTTGCGTAAAGTGGGCTTACATATTCCGGTAAAAACCCTTGTAGTTCGACTAGCCATGGCTATTGTGGGAGTAATTGTTGCAGGCTTGTTGGCATACCAGCTTTATACCGCAGTTCTTGTAAAAGATGCCAGTCGTTTTTCGGTGGCATTTAGGGATTTTTTGTTGGAAGTTTATGATAAGCCCGTGGTGGATATCAATGAAGAGGATTTGGCACGAATAAAGTATCTGCGGATAGAACGAATTAAGAAGTCCTATCATTTTACCTATAGTTTTGAAGATTACTATGATTATGAGAGTGCGGAAGACTTTGAACAGTGTACAGAAAAAATAATCATAAAAGAAGGTGTGATTGACTTTTCACCCTCTAATATACAATATTTTACCGGACTGACCCGATTGGAGTTGTATACAGATTCCTGGCACAACTATGTGCTTCCTGACCAAAATAAACTGCAGAGTATCATTTGTCGTGCGGATATATCCAGATACGGACATTCTACATTTTTTGAAAGGATAAATCCGGACACGCTAAAAGAGGTTGTGATTTATTCAGAGGAAGATTTGGATGAAGACCGATATTTGCTTGAGGATATCAAAAACGTGCGAAGTCTGACTTTGGAGCGACTGGTTTTGGATGACCCTGATATGTTTAAGGATTTCACACAGATAGAACAGTTGTATCTTCTGTATCCGGTGGTAGAGGAAGATGCGGTATATGAGATGGTGGAGGGGGTGCTTCAGTGTCCCAATTTAAAGCAATTCGTAATTGAAGGCAAGGCCGCATGGTATCTGACAGATGAGGAATGGACCTTATTGCAAAAGACATATGGCGACAGAGTAGTATTAGAACGTAAATAAAGGAAGTACATATGGAAACACAATATTTGAAATTACAGTGCCCGGACTGTGGGGCGCCGCTTAATGTGCAGGATAAATCTCATGCAGCATGTTCCCACTGTGGACAGAAGTTTATTATCAACAAGGCAGGTGGTCTTGTTGTCAATATGGATGTGGATTACGGCGATGGTAAGGACACCAAGAATACCATTACTGCAACACTTATTGTAATGGGCTTTATTCTGGGTATTGCTTTTATTGTCCTGATTGCAGTTTTCAGCTCTAACTATGAGGCGATTCATTCAAGACTGTTTTCTTCGGATTATGATTTGCTTGGCAGAGGGAAAGATCCCGTAAAAATCTTTTGCGAGGATATTTTTGATAAAGAATACAAGGAAATTACAGAGGAGGAGTTTGCCTCCATTCGATATATCAAATACGATAATGATCGATTGCCCGGGACCAGTGAAAACGTTCATATTATAGAATACAGTTTTACAGATTATCAGGATTGCGAGAGCGAGGAGGAGTTTCAGGCAACTATCAAGCGCTGGACTTGTCAGCAAGCTTTTACGAGAGACCATGAAATGAGTTTTAATATGCTTACCGGTCTTACCAGAGTGGCAATAGGGGGTCATTCGCACTTGATTAAGGAGGATGCTTTTTCAAAGGAGGCAGATATCCGCTATGTGACCACATCTTCCGAAACAGACGGTGAACAATTTATCTCAAAAAGAATGGATCCCAATAAAGTGGAGGTTTTGGAATATGCGGCATGGGGTGATTTGGAAGGATTAGAAAATTTTCCGAATTTAAAAGAGCTAAAAATAGATATTTGGTTTGGAACAGAGTTTGATTTTACGAAAATAAGCAATTGTAAGAACTTGGAAAAGCTGGTTGTGAAGGATAGAGCAGACAGCTATATAGGTATGGAGCAAATCGGCGAGTTAAAGCAGCTAAAAATACTTTCTTTGGAAAACATATATTTGGATGATTGTAGTTTTATAAGTAAGCTGAGTAATCTCGAGGAACTTACCATCAGGGTGGACGAGGAAAACCCCCAAATAAAGACGATTGGAAACTTGCCGAATCTGAAGTATTTACACTTAACGGACCAGTGTGTACCTGCAAAGGATATTCATTGGTTTCAGGGTGTGGAGGTGTTGAAGCTTTCTACTAACGAAGTGGTAGCCGTGGAGGAATTGGCTAAATTAGAAAGCTTAGAGGTGTTGGATGTTTATATAGAAGCATACTGGGTTGAGAACGGTTCCTATGAGCGAGAGGGTATATTGGATATATCTTCTCTGGCAACTCTGCCTGATTTAAAATATTTGTTTATACAACCGGAATGCGGTTGGGTTGCAGATGAATTATATGTTTATGGTTTGGAGGATATTTTGAATAACCAAAACCTTAAGGCTGTGCATATAAATGAGCAGTTGAGTCCCTTTGAATCTACTCTTGGTGAAAAGGTAACTTACCGTATAGATACGGAGTTGCTTGAGGATAATGAGCAGTTGAAAAACTTACAATTCAGAGATTGTTTTTTTGAGGATATTAATACAGAAACAGTAGTAAAACCTGACTTTATGAATCATTACACCAATCTGGAGTATTTGGTGATGGATGGCTGTGGTCTTACGGATATTTTTTTCGTGGAGGAGATGTCCGGTCTTAAATATTGCAGTTTTGCAGGAAATGAAATCCAGGATTTTGCACCGCTTAATCAGTGTAAGTTTTTGGAGGTGGCGGCGCTTTACGGTAATCCCAATGCTGAGCCTGCGTTGTCAGGAGAGGTTGTTGTGCTAAAAGGTGGGCCGGAGGGAGTTAATCTTACAGAGTATCTATTGGGTATAGAAAGAGAAGTTGGCTATATCAAGAGACAGGAGACCGAAGATGAATAAGGAACAAATTCAGGTGGATGTTATAGAAACCACCATATACAATGACAAGCCGGAGCTTAAAAAGCTGGAATGCAATGGTTGCGGCGGCAATCTGGAAATTGTGGACAAAACTCGCGCACACTGCCCTCATTGTGGACGAAGCTATCAAATAAATGAGGCCGGAAAGGTGCAGATTGATATAAACGTAGATTACGAGGGAAGAGAACAGGTCAAATCCTCTGCCACGGTGCTTGTAATTGTGTTGGGAGCAGTGTTGGCGGTGGCTGTATTAGCCACCATAGGAATTGTTGCTTACAACTTAAGTGTGCGGGTCTTTTAAAGGCTTTTGCGGTATTTTAAAGGAGATGTTCCCACAACTTTCTTGAAAGCATCGCAGAAATAATTGCTGTTTTGGTATCCGCATTGTATCGAGACCTCTGAAATGGGTAAATTTGTGTTTTTGAGCAAAGACATGGCATAGGAAACTCTCACTCCGGTAAGGTACTGTGAATAGGAAGTGTCCAGCTCGGAGCGAAATAACCGGGAGAGGTATGCGTCTGAAGTGTGCACAGCCGCTGCTGTTTGCTCTAAAGAAGGGTCTTCGGCATAATGCTGTTGTATATAGTGTAAAGCGTCAACTAAAGTCTGGTGTTTGCTTTTTAAAACCATATCCCACTTGGGGGATATGGATTGCCCTCGTAATGCTGTCACAAAAAATTGAATTACAAGCCCTTCTATAACGGTATCGGAGTAACGGTCGTAGTTACTCCATTCATATTCTATATTCTTTAATATTTGCAAAATATGCTGATTTGCTTCAGGGGTCAAGGTAATACTAATCTGATCATAAAGCGAGTCAAATGCTTCCTGTCCAATCACTGCAGTGATATGTTCTACAACATTTTCCCGAAACTTAACTCCAATATTTTCATAGATACCTTCAGAGACATAAGTAGTGCGATGTACCAAATCTCTATGCATGAATTGCACTGTACCCGGATGCACGATTACGGTCTTTTGGGGGGTGATGATCATGCGGTCACCGGATACCATATAGCCTATTCCGTAAGCGTTACCATAGGATTCTGCACGTCGCATGGAGTAGTGATTATCTTTCTTTTTATGACCTACTTTGAAATTGTATCCGGGAAGAATTGGTTCAGCCATCTTTATACCTCCGCTACATAATGTGTTTTATTATATTTAAAATACATCAAAAAATCTGAGAAATCAATACATACAGCATTATTTACAGAGGTTTTTTCTTAAAAACAGATGTATAATAGTGAAAAATTGGATTCGGAGAGAAGGGGAGATTATGAAATATCATTTGATGGCACCGGTAAAAAAATACTGGTATCTGTGCTTTTTGTATGTAGGATTTTCCTATGCCTTGACGCAGATTCTGGTGCTTGGTAGCAGCAAAATTGCGGACGCTACGGACAGTTTATTTGCAGGAGAAACCTTAATTTTAAAGGAATTTATGCTTCCGTTTATCATTCTTATGATGTTTGGCGGCATTGCGGCCTTTGGCAAAAGCTATTCCAAAAATACATTCAGCATCCGCATGCAGACAGATATGCGTAATATGTTGGTAAGCAAGCTGGTCAGAATCCGTACCCGTTATTTTGATGATGAGGGAACGGGAGCTCTGATGAATAAGCTTTTGTCGGATATGTATCAGATAGAGGCGCTGTTTGCAGAGTGCATTCCGGAGTTTTTGGTTGCCATGATTACCATTATTACGGTGTGTACCTACATAGGCATGCAGAGCGTGCGCCTTCTTCTTGTGACGATTGTCTGTTATCCCTTACTTTTGTGGATTGCCAATAAGCTTACTAAAATGGTAGGCAAGGTGGCAGCAGTGCGCCGCCAGTTATATGATGATTTGGAAAACTCCGCCTACGATGCCATTCAGGGCATTTTGGTAGGTAAGACCTTTAATTTGTATGAGCTTCAGAAGAAGCGTATTGATGACATAGAGGATGATATTGTAAAAAATGAATCCACCAGAACCAAAGTGTTAGCGGTTAATTTCGTTATGGGTGACTTGGTGCGTTGGATTCCTAAGCTTATCTGTTACCTTTTTTGCCTCTACGAGGTTGGCCATGGAAGAATGTCCATTGGTACGATTTTTGCCTATGCCATGCTGCTTGATCAGATTGCCAGACCCATGGGTAATATTCCCGGACAGATTGCGTCTATACGGGAGTATGCAGTTTCTGTTAAGCGCTTGCAAGTGGTTCTGGATCAGGAGGAAGAGCCCTCCGGAACAGGTGATTTTGCACCTGAAGGTGAAGTGGTCATGGAGCTTGACCATATCAGCTTCGGTTATTCTGAGGAAAAAGAGATTCTCAAGGACATCACCCTTACTATCAAAAAGGGTAGTAATGTGGCTTTTATTGGCGATTCCGGCGGCGGAAAATCTACGGTTATGAAGATTTTGTGTGGCTTTTACTATCCCCAGAAGGGTCAGTACCGCATCTACGGACATGACTTTAAGGATTGGGATATCAATGCGCTGCGCAAGCATATTGGGCTGGTGTCCCAGAATGTGTTCCTGTTTCCGGGCTCGATTGCACAAAATGTGGCGTACGGAAAGCCCGGCGCCACCAGAGAAGAGGTTATGGATGCCTGTAAAAAGGCCAATATTCACGATTTTATCATGCAATTGCCTCAAGGATATGAAACAGAGGTGGGTGAGCGGGGAGCCAGACTTTCCGGCGGCCAGAAGCAACGCATATCCATTGCCAGAGCATTTTTAAAGGATGCGCCAATTCTTCTTTTAGATGAACCCACTTCAGCGGTGGATGTGGAGACAGAGCAGGGAATTCAGGAGGTTTTGAAGGAAATTGCTCGAAATCGTACGGTAATCACCATTGCCCATCGGTTAAATACGGTTGCTGATGCGGATGAAATTTATGTGTTTGAAAATGGTGAGATTGCAAGAAGGGAGGTGCGGGCAAATGGAATTTAGTGACGTAATCATTAATCAGTGCGGCTCCAAGGATGCGGATAGTTGTAATGATTTAGGTACATTGTTGCGGTTGCTTAAAATGATGAAGGCCGGTTTCTTCCGGTATCTGTTGGCCATTATCTCCATGAGCGTGGTGTTGTCCGGGTTTGATATGATTACAGCTCTTTTGCTGAAAAATATTATTTCCCGTGTGGAAAATTACGGACAGGGTGATATTTTTGCGGGGCTCCCTCAGGAGGTGGCTATCTGTGTTGGTCTGGGTCTTTTGATGCAGTTAATTTATGCAGGCGCCTTTTATGTATATACCATGGAGGCCAAAAAGGGCGGTGCCAATCTCCAGAAGGCTTTTTATGCGAAGTGTATGCGTTTGCCCTACTCCTATTACGAGCAAAATAATAGCAGTGAATTTATGTCTAAGGTTATTTATGACTGTGAACGGGCCTGCGGTATTTATGGGTCCAGATTCCGAAGAATTCTCATGCCTTTTTTGATGATGAGCTTCTATTTGATTGCCATGCTGCTGCTCAGTTGGCAGGTAACGCTGTGTCTCTTTGGCGCAAGTGCCGCACTTTTTGTGGTAAATGGCCTGTTTATCGGCCCCATGCAGCGCCTTAGCAGGAAAATGTCTACTACAAATGTGTCCATAACGGAGCGAATTTCCAATATTTTGTCCGGTATGGAGCAGATTAAGATTTTTTCACTGAAATCCTTGATGGTGGACCGCTATATTGAAGACAATGAGAGGTTTCGCAAGGAACAAAATAAGATGAATCGCATGTCCGCTCATCTGGACGGATTGAATCAGCTTTTTGAGCTTCTGGGGTCCTTGGTATTTATTGCATTGGGTTTGGTTTTTGTAAGTCAGGGAATTACCTCTGTGGAGAATCTGGCGGCAATTTATCTGTTGTATGGTTCCATGAGCTGGAATCTTTTGCAGGTGGGACTTTATATTCCTTCCATGGCAAGTTACCTGGCCAATGCAAAGAGGGTGTTTGAATTTATGGAGCTTGCGGAGGAGCCGGAGAGATATGCTTTAGCAGCAACAAGTTGTAAGGCGAGTATCCCGGTTATTGCAGATAGTGAAATCTGTATTCGGGATATGACCTTTTCCTATGACGGTAGGCAGGATGTTTTAAAGAACTTTAATTTGGATATTCCCAAGGGAAAATGTGTTGCCCTAAAAGGAGAGTCCGGCAAAGGTAAGAGTACCATTGCCAAATTGATGCTGGGGCTGTATCCGGTAAATGCAGGTCAAATCTTTATCGCCGGCAAAAATTTTGAAGAGTATTCTCTGGCAGAAGTGCGTGACCTTATCGGTTACGTGCCTCAGGAGCCTTATTTATATGATGTGAGTATTGCAGAAAATATCCGTTACGGTAGACCTGACGCCGATGAGGAAGAAATTATCAAGGCAGCGCAGCTGGCCAATGCCCATGATTTCATTATGGAGCTGGAAAACGGATATGATACCCGAGTCGGTGAGCGAGGAAACCTTTTATCCGGCGGCCAGCGCCAAAGAATTGCTATAGCTAGAGCAATTTTGAAGGATGCACCAATACTGATTCTTGACGAAGCTACTTCTGCATTGGATAATAAATCTGAGGGGTTGGTAAATGAGGCTTTGAACAGATTGATGAAGGGACGGACTACCATTGTTATTGCCCATCGTGAGTCTACGCTAGCCCATGCGGATTTAGTGGTTGAGTTGTAAGCAGTGGACAAACAAATTTGAAGTTTAAGGAGGTTGGAGATTTGAAAAAGTGGTTAAACGATCATAAGAAATCAGTTGGTAGTATTATTCTTATAGTTGGAATAGTAGTTGCAATTACAACTATATTATTATAGTACAATTTATGAGAATGATGGTACACTTCCCAAATTCAGTCACTGGGTAGATACGACGTGGCTGGATTTTGGAGATGTAAACTGTGAGACAATTTTGAATTTTATGGAGGAAAAGAGTGATGAGAATAGAAACAGAAAGAATAATTATTACCGATTTTGATTTATCTATGGCGGAAAGTGTACATAGAAATTCCTTGGATGAGGATAATAGACGGTTTGTGCCTGATGAAGTGTTTGAAACTGTAGAAGAGGCAAAGGAAACGATAGAGTTTCTTATGAGTGTGTATGAATCGGAGAAAGGACCGTTGGTATATCCCGTCTTGTTAAAAAATGGAACTAACATAGGCTATGTCCAGCTAGTACCGATAGAGGAAGTATTTGAAGTGGGATATCATATTGGAAAAGAATATACAAATAATGGATATGCCACAGAAGCATTAAAAGCATTTTTAGGCGAGATAATGCCGAAAAAGAACTTAGATAATGTATATGGAATTTGTGTTTCAGAAAACATTGCTTCTAAAAAGGTTATGGAAAAGAGTGGGTTTAAAAAGGAATATGAGGGTATAGGCCAGTACCAAGGGAAAAGCAGGCAAATTGTGAAATATGTTTTTATGAACTCATAAAAGCAGGGCAAATTTGAATTTATGAGACATCCACAAAATAGCCGAGAAAGGAGCTAATATGGTAAATGTAAAAGGAAAATGGGTACTGATAACAGGAGCAAGCAGAGGCATTGGCCTTCTCACAGCACGCTTTATGGCGAAGCAGGGTTGTAATCTTATTTTGCACAGTCGTCGCAAGGAAGGCACGGCTAAGTTGGCGGAAGAATTGCGTGCATTAGGTGTGGAGGTGTTTTCCGTGGCAGCTGAATTGTCCGATTTGACTCAGGTGGAAGCCATGCTTGCGGAAATTGATGCGTTAGGTATACAGGTGGATATTGTGTTGAACAATGCAGGTCTTCAGATCGCTTATCGCACGGAATATCTGGATACACCTGCGGATGACTACAGCACCAGCTTTGTCATCAATACCATTGCGCCCATGATGATTGTCTATCATTTCCTGCCCGGCATGATTGAGCGAGGTTTTGGCCGCATTGTAAATACTACCAGCGGTATTGCCCTGGAGGCGGAGCAGGCGGGTTATTCTGCATCCAAGGCGGCTCTTGACAAAGTTACCATTGATTTGGGCTACAAAGTGAATGGCACAGATGTTATTCTTTCGCTGGCTGACCCCGGATGGTGTCGCACGGACCTTGGTGGTCCTAACGCCCCCAATGCACCGGAATCCGTAATTCCTGGTATTTTGGTGGGTGCTTTTGTGGATGATAGGCAATCCGGCAGACTGTTCTGTGCACAAGACTATGTGGGCATGACATTGGAGGAGGCTGTGGAGAAGGCCCAGAGGGATGTGAAGAAGCCGTACTAAAATTTATGGGGGAATGCAATCTATATGGGGAAGAACTTATTTGACAAAAACAAAATAGATAAACAAAATGAAAAGTTATGTAAAAAACATAAAGTGGTTGGTGCAAATGTTGCCCTGTTTAACAGCGAGGGCATAGTGTATACATACAACTATGGTTATATCAATAAAGAGCAAAATAGAAAAAGCACAAATGATAGCTTATACATGATTGCTTCAAACACAAAGGTTCTGACAGCTATGGGTATTTTTAAGTTGATTGAGGATGGAGTCATTTCTCTGAATGATGATATCAGAAAATATATTCCTGAATTTGAAGTGAAATCCCTTTTTGAGTACGAGAAAATAACCATTGAAAATTTGTTGATGCATCGCTCCGGTCTGGTTTCGGATTTATTTCAATTGGCTTTTGATCACTCCAGAGATTATCATGAAACCATAGAAGAACTAAAGAATACCTATTTAACGGCTGTTCCCGGTGTAATGTATTCCTATTCTAATGTAGGTTATACGTTGCTGGGTATTATTCTGGAAAGGGTTTCCGGTCTGTCTTATGTGGAATATATACGGAAAGTGATTACCAATCCTCTGGGAATCAAAATTTATTTTTTGAAAGGCAAGGAGGAGAAGAAACCTTATGAAGAAAATATCTCCTTGAGTTATAACAAGAATGGCGAACCTGGTAGGGAATTAAGTGCTACGATGGTTCCGGCAGGTTCCATTACCTATATGTCCATTAATGACTTTGTAAAAATTGGACAGGTTTTCCTAAATAAAGAGAATGCAACCATTCTTCGAAAAGCAACTCTTGAACGGATGGAGATATTAAATCTCAAGGATGAGTTGGACAGAGAGCTTACCAATGTGGGATACGGTCTGTTCCATAACCATTATGATTTCGGAGAGTCAGTGGGCAAGGTGCTTGGACATGGAGGCGACACCACCTGTCATCATTCTATGTTTAACTATATTCCGGGTCTAAATATTGGAGTTGTTGTTTTTACAAACAGTGAGCAGGCAACAGAGTTGTCCAGAGAATTGGGACTGGGTACATTAGCAAGCTATTTGAAGAAAATGGGATACATCCAAAATGAATTATCCACTACACATAAGCATGTTTCCGTGGATTGCGATTACTACTTGGGGCGGTATGCAACCCCTTTTCGACTACTTGAAATCAGCAAAAACAGTAAAAATGAATTAGTGTCTAAAATGTTTAAATTTCCCATTAAACTCATACCCTGCGAGGACGGATATTTACAGTTTTACCCTAACAAATGGAAACATAAAATACCACCTTTTCGAAAGCTATTTAACAGATTTCGCTTGAAAGTGTGTTGGTATCAGGGAAATGAAGTAGTTATTTTGGAACAGTCCATTCAGAATCATAGAAGCAAAAATATAATCGGTTGCAGATATGTGGAGTCAGAGATTCCGCAGTCATTCCGGGATGCTTGCGGACAATATCAGGTTATTCATAAAAACTTAGAGCAGTTGAAAATTAATTGTGCTTTGTATATTGAAGGCGAAGTTCTAAAGTTAAGTCTCGGTGTTCGTAATTTGCAGATGAAAAATTATTTGAAGGTTTTAGACGATAATCTGGCCGTTATACAAGGCTTTGGAAGAAATACAAGAGAGGTAATCCAGATTCGTAAGGAAGCGGATGAAGTCTATTTAATTTATAACGGGATTGTTTTTGAGAAGCTAACATAATTTATCTCTAACCATAATTGAATTTGCAAGAAAAGCGGGTTGCCAAGTGGGCAATCCGCTTTTTCGTTTGACAAATAGTAGGGACCTTAATATTATTAGGATATAAAACTGAAGATAACATATCGGAACAGGAGAAAATTATGAGTTTCTTTCAAAGAAAAATTGGACCGGTTTTCTTAAAAGAAGATAGCGATGCAGAAGTATTCATAACAAAAATGACGGAATTAGCTAATGAAGTTGACGGAGAATTGAAAAAAGAGATAGAGAAGGAAATTAAGCTCGCATCCTATGGAATTGTGGGAGAAAAAAATATTGCTTTTGAATTGAAGAATAGTGATATAGATATGTATATTTTACATGATTTATACTTTGAATGTAATGATTTGCAGGCACAAATAGATTATATGATTTTTACCAGAAAAAGAGTATATATTATAGAATGTAAAAATCTTATTGGAAATATTGAAATTGACAATGCTGGTAATTTTATTAGAAATTATGAGTTGTTTGGAAAGAAGATAAAGGAAGGATTATACTCTCCAATAACACAAAATGAACGACATAGACTTGTTATTAAAGGATTACGGGCACAAGAAAAGAATCTTATAAGTAGAGTCCTTTTTGAAAAAAATTTTGATAATATTTATATTCCATTAATTGTATTAGCAAATCCAAAAACATATTTAAATGCAAAATATGCAAAAAAAGAAATAAAAAATCAAGTTATTCGAGCAGATCAATTGGTGGCATACATAAAGGAAGCAGACAAGGAGGTAACAGAGGGTATTTCTAGTTTAGATGAGACCTATAAATTGGCAAACTTTTTCTTGGAACGCAGTATACCAACCAGATCTGATTATACAAGAAAATGTGAAGAAATGATAAAGGTTGCTACCATGGCAAAAGAAACTTCTGTAAAAATGTGTCCTCGTTGTGGAATGGAGTTAGTTCTTAGAACGGCTCAAAAAGGAAATAATGCAGGCAATCAGTTTTATGGATGTAAGGGATTTCCAAAGTGTCACTATATTGAAAATATGAAATGAAAATATTCGCTGTTTATTTGGTAACAGTCAATTTCAATCCCAATGAGCGTACAATCTTCAATAGTGTAGCAAGATTAGGAGTGGTCTGAAAGGACTCTATTCTTGCTACAGAGGATTGGGGAACTCCACACATATCGGCTAATTCTCTTTGACTCAATCCGAGTGCATTACGCTGTTCAATAATGGCACTGATAATACGTGCCTGTTCTTCGACGTCTTCTAAGTCTCTACCACTGGTAGGGGCTATTTTTTTAACATGTTCTTTGTAGTCGTTCCAGTTTTTCGTAAGGGCAAGTTCTCCTTTCGAAGCCTGCATATTTCATATCCTAAGCATATGATAGCACGGATACTACTTTATGCCTATTATTGTGTAGGGGTAATGTGTAGAGTATTGAAGAAAAGCGGGTTGCTAAACGGGCAATCCGCTTTTTGTGAATTAAAAGATAATTTTAAAATGGATTCTAAAGGGAGTACAACTCAATAAAAGGCTTTACACCGTTGGTTGACAAGTTACTCTTTGATTTTGTCTATGTCCGTAAGATTCACACCTAAAACGGTTAACAATGCTTTTAGTGTAAGGTATTCTTCTTTTAATAAATCATATGTCTTAGTTGCATTTTCTTCTTTTGCAACAAACATATAATTCTGAATTTTTTTGAAATCATCCAAGGAATTTTTAATAATTTCAGCATTATTCATATAATCCATTCCTTCCACCGCCTTCCTAATTACATTATAGGCGGATTTTATGGAGGTGTAAAGCACTTTATTCAGTTGTCAGGTTTTAGGCAGAACAATAAATTGGGGATTATATTTTGTTGAAATAATTAGAATAAAGAATTAAATTAGAATAAATTAGATAGAAATGGCTATGCGTCTCCACATAGCCGTTTCGTAGTAACTATCATATCATGTTTCTTAAAATAGTCAATCAAATGTTTGCTTTAGTACAACTGACCGGTAGCTCCCATATAAGCACCAATAGCGGAATTTACAACAGTAAATAACAATGTGATGGAACACATAACAATGCCGGCAATAGCCATTCCTTTTCCGCCCTTATTCAATCCTACGATTCCCAGAATCAGTCCGGTAATGCACACAGGGTAACCAAAAAGTGGAATACACCATGCTAAAAATCCGACAATACCAAGTACCATAGAAGCAATAGAAAATCCTTTTGTTTCGTTCATTGTGTGAACCTCCTTATAATTTATTTTACAACACCTTTGACAAGAATTCCTTCAGTCTCGGATTCTTGGGATTACCGAAGAACTCCTCCGGTGCGGCGCTCTCCAGAATCTGTCCTTCATCAATGAAGATAACTCTGTTAGCTACCTCTCTTGCAAAGCCCATCTCGTGGGTTACGATAACCATGGTCATGCCCTCCCCTGCAAGTGATTTCATCAAATCCAGAACCTCACCGACCATTTCAGGGTCCAGCGCACTGGTGGGCTCGTCGAAGAGGATGACATCAGGATTCATAGCCAGGGAGCGGACAATCGCCACTCGCTGTTTCTGGCCGCCGGAAAGGGTGGAGGGATATACGTCTGCTTTGTCCTCTAAACCGATTCGTTTCAACAAAGCAACGGCATTTTCCTGTGCATTCTTTATAATCTCAGCCTTAGTGGTAGTGATAGGGATAAGCGCCTGCTTTTTGTCAGCAGATTTAAAAATATTGCTAAACTGAATCCGGCGGTTCTTTCTCTTAGCCTTTTTCAAATCCTGGCACTGCACATATACGGGTGCCATCATAATATTCTGAATAACGGTCTTGTTGTTAAACAGGTTAAAATGCTGGAAAACCATTCCCATGTGTCTTCTGTGGATGTTAATGTCTACCTTGGGGTCTGCAATATCCACACCATTGAAAATAATCTGGCCGCCGGTGGGGTCTTCCATACAGTTAAGTCAACGCAGGAAGGTACTTTTACCGGAACCTGAAGGGCCGATGACAACCATAATATCGCCCTTTTCGATGGTAACATTAATTTTATTCAAAACAAGATTGTTGCCAAATTTTTTCTCAAGATTAATTACGTCTATCACTTTTTCTAAGGCTCCTTTCCATCAATTTAATTAAAAGGGTGATAAGCAGTACAAGGACAATATATATAATTGCCATCACCAGGTAAGGAACCATGAATTCATAGCTGTTACTACCGATGTAGTTGAATGCAACATAAAGGTCCGCAGCGCCTACAAAGCTTACAACGGAGGTCTCTTTAATCAGGGCAATAAACTCATTTCCCAGGGTGGGAAGGATATTTTTGATGGCTTGAGGAATTACAATCTTCATCATTGTGGTGCCAAAGCTTAAGCCGACGGAACGCCCACCTTCCATTTGGCCCGGATCAACGGACATAATACCGCTTCGCATGGTCTCGGAAATGTATGCACCACTGTTAAGACCAAACACCAGAATAGACACCTGTACACCGGTCAGATGGATTCCCATCAGGGGCAGCAGCACATAATAAAATACCAGAAGTTGCACCACGATGGGTGTACCGCGGAACAATGCCACATAGAAGCTGCAAATGGCATTCAGCACTCTGGGAAGTGTCTTGTACTTGGGAATCACACGTACTGTAGCGATAAGCGTACCGATTAAAATACCGATAATCAGGCCCACAACAGCGATAATGAGTGTATTCTGCAAGCCCTCAACCACTTTTACATAGCCGCTTTGGTCAATAAAAATCTCTATAAACTTGTCGATTTTCTGATCAAATTGTACGGCATTGATTGCCTCAGTAATACATGAAGCAGGTGCGGAATCGATGATAACGTAGTTGATATTGCCGTTTATAAGGTCCTGCACTGCTAAAGAGCCGTTCTTGTAACTAATAGTTTCCATGGCAAATCCGGCAAATCCCCAATCTTCATCGCCTGTACAATAGAGCTGACCGGTTGTACCATTCTGCACACCAACCTTAACGGAAGAATCCTTGCTGTTTAAAATTGCTTCAACGGAAGCTACATCCGTACAGTTGTCAAATTCCTTATTATCCGAAGTAACAATCAGCTTCTGAGATGCGCTGTAATAGGGATCGGAGAAATTCACATACTCCTTGCGCTCCTCCTTGATGGTAAGGCCTGCCATGGCAATGTCGCACTTCTGCTGGCCAACGGACAGACACACAGCGTCGAAATCCATGTTCTGGATAACCAGCTCCTGGCCCATGTGCTCAGCAAGGGCAGCGGCAATTTCCATGTCAATACCATAATAGTTGGCTCCCTGCGTATACTCAAAAGGCTCGAATGCTGCGTTAGTAGCCACAATCAATTGATCCTTGGAAGGGTCATAAGCTGCGGAAGTTACAGGGACAGGGGTTCCGTTGCCAAAATAATTGTTACAGATTTCATCAAAAGTGCCGTCTTCTTTAATCTGTGCAATAAAATCATTAACCGTTGTAAGGAGCTCAGGCTGCGTCTTGTCAACGCCGAAGGCATACTCCTCGTTAGTTAGTTCGATTTCAATAATTTCCACGGTATCAGATGAGGATTGACCGCATCCTGTAAGTAAGGTGATTGCCATTATCATGGACAATCCAAGTGTTACTAATTTTTTCATAGCTTTTCCAATCTTTTATGTTATAATTGATTTTAACTTCTTCAATATATCATTGAAAGAAGAAAAAAGCAATTAATAAAGCCGAAAAACCTTGATTTTACGCAGTTGCAACCAATAGTTGCCAAATTGCAAAGCAGACTTGGTAGCCTGCAACCGACAAAAATTGTATGCTCATTTTGTCAAGGCGAGCGAAACAGACGCTTGCATTACCGTAAAAATGAGAGGAGAAAATAGTAATGATTCTTGCAGACAAAATTATCAATTTAAGAAAAAAGGAAGGATGGTCCCAGGAGCAGCTGGCAGAGAAAATCGGCGTCAGCAGACAGTCCATCTCCAAATGGGAAAGCGCTCAGTCCATCCCTGATATGAATAAGCTCCTGGTGTTAGCTCAAATTTTTAATGTAAGTACAGATTACCTTTTAAAGGATGAGATGGAGATTGAGGAACATGCTCCCGAGCATAGACCTGAGACGGCTGTATCTGTTGAGACAGGTGAGGAGCTTACTCCTGTTAGCATGGAGGAAGCAGTGGAATTTCTGGCTTGCAATGAAAAAGGTGCATTTAAGGTGGCGTTAGGCGTTTTGTTGTGTATTCTGTGTCCTGTGACATTGATTTTATTGGCCGGTGCAGGTGAGGCCGGCATGATTCCCCTGACAGAGGATCAGGGCGGGATGCTGGGCATGATTGTTCTGATGGCTATGGTAGCTACAGGAGTGGTACTTTTTGTTCACACCGGTATAAAAAACAGTAAATTTGAATTTATCCGGGAGAAATCTCTGGATACTGCTTATGGTATCGATGGTATGGTAAAAGACCGCATGCAGAAATACGAGGGTACCCGTACGAAGGATTTGATTGTGGGCATCGGACTTTGTGTTGCTTCCTGTATTCCCATCTTTGTATTTACTTTTATTAATGAAGAAAATGATTTTCTGGGTTGTGTAGCATCGGCATGTCTTCTTATCATGGTGGCTGTAGGTGTGTTCCACATTGTGAAGAGCAGTTGTATCTGGGGAGGTTTCCAGGCACTTTTGGAGGAAGGTGATTATACCAGAGCGTCTAAGAAATATGCAAGAAAAGTTGGTAGTATTTATTGGAGCGTTGTTACTGCAATTTATCTGCTTATCAGCTTTTTGACCATGAGATGGGAAGTAACCTGGGTGATATGGCCTGTGGCAGGCATTATGAGCAGTGTTGTGGAGACAATTTTTAAGCAGAGATATAAATAAACATATAAAATGCAAGTCCGAAAGGGGCTTGCATTTTTTTGTAACCTTTAGGGCTTTCACTTAGTGTTATTAATGAAGATGCTAAGATTGCAACTCCCATGATTTGTGATATAATTAATATGGATTTGTTTACGCAAACGCAGCATCTTTAAAAAGGGGAATATTATGAAATTACAAGATCTTGAACAATTTAATCCGATTACTATTCAGTGTCACGACAATCCTGACGCTGATGCTATTGCATCAGGTTTTGGCCTGTACTGCTATTTTCAAAGCAAGGGCAAGGATGTAAGCCTGATATATAGTGGTAAAAATAAGATTAGAAAGTCTAACCTTAAGCTTATGGTGGACAAGCTGGAGATTCCCATCGAGTATCTTCCTATAAGTGAGGAGCCGGTATATAGGAAGGGGCTTTTGATTACTGCAGACTGTCAGTATGGTGCAGGCAATGTAACGAAAATTTTGGCAGATACTATTGCTATTATTGACCATCACCAGATTGAAATTGAGGATGTTGCGCTTTCTGAGATTCGTCCCGGTCTGGGAAGCTGCTCCACTTTGGTATGGAAACTGCTTGGTGATGCCGGATATGAGGTGACGGACGAGAATGGTCTGGGAACAGCGCTGTACTATGGACTTTACACAGACACCAACCAGTTTGCAGAATTACATAATCCGTTGGATCGTGATGCCAGAGATTTTATTCCCTTTGAACAGGTATTAATTACAACTTTCCGCAATTCCAACATATCCATGGATGAGTTGAAGATTGCCGGTGTTGCCATGCAGGAGTGTCAATATAATGCGGAGTATCGCTATGCAGTGATTCAGTCGCAGCCCTGTGACCCCAATATACTGGGTATCATCAGTGATTTTTTGCTCCAGGTAGACAAGATTGATAACTGCGTTGTGTTCAATGAGACAGCGGACGGCTACAAGATTTCCGTGCGCAGCTGCATCGGCGAGGTAAATGCCAGTGAACTGGCGGCTTTTGTGACGGAGGAAATTGGTTCCGGCGGCGGACATTATGAGAAAGCAGGCGGTTTTGTCAGCAAGAAGAAATTCCGTCAAATCTACGGTGACAAGCTTCCGGAAGACTATTTCATGGAACGTCTGGAGAAGTATTACGAAGGCTTTGAACTGGTCTATGCCAAGGACTATGAAGCCGATCTTTCACAAATGAAGCTTTATGAAAAGTTGAAGCTTCCCGTGGGCTTTGTAAAGACAGAGGATGTTTTCCCCATAGGTACTCCTATTACGGTTCGTACAATTGAAGGTGATATGGAGTTGACCGTGGAGGAAGACCTTTACATCATGATAGGTGTCAAGGGTGAAGTATATCCCAACTGGAGAGCCAAATTTGAAAAAGCCTATGAGGTTTTAGACAGAGAATATTGTTTTGAAAAGGATGTGCTTGAAAATCAGTATGTACCTACGTTGCGCAACCGTGAGACAGGAGAAAACAAGCTGATTACATCCTTTGCGAAATGCTGTGTGCCCACAGGAAAGGTCTGCATCTATGCAAGACCCCTTTCCAGTGGCGTGAAAGTATTCAGCACATGGAATAAAGGAAAATATATGCTGGGTAAGGCCGGAGACTATCTGGCAGTACGAAACGATGATTTGCACGATGTATATGTGATTGAGCAAAAAATATTTGCCAAGACCTACAAGGAGTGCGAGGGAGAGAATTAATGGAAAACAAATTCAAATATGATGCCTTTATAAGCTATCGACATACAGATCTTGATAAGTTTGTGGCGGAGAATGTCCACAAGCAGCTGGAGTCCTTTCGTCTGCCGAAAAGTGCAGCCAAAAAGAATAAGGGCGGAAAAACTAAAATAGAGAGAGTATTTCGGGATAAAGATGAGCTTCCGTTGACCAGCAATCTGGAAGACCCTATTGTGCAGGCTTTGCAAAATAGTGAATGGTTGATTGTAATTTGTTCCCCCCGGTTAAGAGAATCTCTCTGGTGCAGAAAAGAAATTGAAACCTTTGTCTCACTGCGGGGCAGGGAGCATGTGTTGGCTGTTTTGATTGAGGGAGAACCCTCAGAGTCTTTCCCTGATGAATTGCTGTACAAAATAGAAAAGCGCACGCTTCCCGGAGGAACAGTAGAGGAAGTAAAAATTCCTGTGGAGCCTCTGGCAGCAGACGTGCGAGGCAAGACCAAGAAGGATATGTTAAAAGCCATGAAGACAGAGCTGCTTCGTCTTCTGGCAACCATGTTTGGAGTGGATTACGATGATTTGCGCCAAAGACACAGAGAGCGCAAAATGCGCCGTATTGTGACAGCATCCTTGATTGGCGGTGCAGCATGTCTTTTGTTTGGTATTTATAGTACAGCTACAGCTCTTCGTATACAGAAACAGAACGAACAAATAGAAGCCCAGTCTGCGGAGATTCAGGCCCAGTCTGCAGAAATTCAGGCACAATCTTTGGAGATTCAGGCCAGGAATGAGGAATTGGCACTGCGACAGGCACGCTCTCTTGCTGAGTTGGCGACTCAGGCTCTTGATGAGGGCGACAGAGCCGGAGCAATCAAGACTGCCTTAGAGGCACTGACGGAAAGTGACGGCATTACACTTCCTTACACTGCTGAGGCGCATCTCATACTGTCGGACAGTTTGCGTCTGTATGATACAGGAAGTGTTTATAGGGCAGAATATCAGTTTGAAACAGCAGGCGCCATCGATGATATTGAAAATTCTCCGGATGGGGATACTTTGGTTATTTACGATGACACAGGAACTTTGACATTATTTGATTTAAAGAGCAGAGAAATTATTCATATAATTGATCCTGAGGAGTATACAAGATACGCATTTAGCGGTTGTACCTTTTTGGGTAAGGATAAGTTTGCATATAGCAATGCAGAGAATGACATATGTATCTATGACCTGAATGAGCGGACTATTGTTAAAACAATTGATATACCATATGCGTCCACACTTTACGCAGATTCTGAAGGAAAATACTTACTGACAGAGTTGTTAGATGGCGATTATGCGGTTTATGACGGAGAGACCTTTGAAGAACTGGGTGTAACCCCCAAAGTTCAAACAGATAATTATATTGAAGGACCCTTTGTTTTTTCTGATGGAACCATGGTGTGCGGATATACTTCCGGAAGAGAGTTTGGTTCGCAGGAATATACTTTATACTTTATTGATTTGAATACGATGCAGACAATTTCGACATATAGTATGAGTAATAAAATTCCGGAAAATGTAGAAATTGAAAACGGGATTGCGTATATCGCTTCCACTCGATACAGTGAGAATTTAATGAATAACGATGCCTTTGCGTCTGCTGTGGAGATAGAAAGCGGCAAATTGATTTGGGAATATGAACAGAAGGGTTACTGGGCAGAAGAGATTGACCTTCCGGCACACGAGGGGGGTAAATATCTTAATTTCCTGACGGGTGAAAATGCTGTCATAATGGATATGCATACCGGAGAAGTTAATTTCACGGTATCATTAACTTCCTACCATAGAGAGTCCGTAGTAAGTAAGGTTAATGATATTTTCCTCGTATTTTGTGAAGACGGAGAGTTGCAATCAATTAGTGCAGAAGATGGGCAATGCTATGATTTTAGTCATAAATTCGAATGCAAAACCACTTCCAATCAAGAAATTATATATACCGCCGGTGGTATGGTTGTTTTAGAAAAAAACAGTAATCGAGTTACCATTTATACGATTCAGACAGGTCCGGATGTAACAGAGATTACAGAGGAACATCATTTGCCGAAGGGATTTACCGAATGCACCGGTGATAAGGCTGTTGAAGTAGCACGAGGATATAAACTGGAGAATCCGGAATATGTAGCTTCCTTGTATCATGATGCAGAGAAAAATTATTGCTATGTACAATACGGGGATAACAGTTTCGTAATTTATGATGTAAAAAATGGAGAGGTTGTTTATACCATGGAATGGGCATATCCCACAGAATGGTGTCTGGGAACAGATGAACAAGGATATACCTATTTACTTGGCTACTACGGCTGCTATATTTTGAATGAAAATATGGAACCCTTCATGTGGATTCCTGAGGCTGTAGATGTGGATATGGAGAACCAAAAGGTATTTTTATCAGACAATTACAGCTATTACGAGGCTCCGATTTATAGCTTGGAAGAGCTGATTGAAATGGCAAAGGACCATACGTCAAAAGGGTAAAATTGAATAAGTAAGTACAATGAAAACGGAAATTCACAGGAGTGGATTTCCGTTTTTTGTCGTAATAAACAAATAGAACGGGTTATACCGACAAAAAAACAACATATTTGACAAAGATAACACGAAATGATATTATGTTTGCACAATTCGTTGTATTTCTTACCAATTGACATTATATAAAAAAGGGGCAAATATGAGACAAAAAATAGTGAAAAAAGTGTTCATAGTATGCAGCATTGTGTTGGCTACATTTGCAATGTCTGTACAGAAAGCAGAAATGATTGTTTGTGCAGAGGAATATGAATATGATGATTTGAATCGCATCATTAAGGTTACATATGAGGATGGTGAAACAGTAGAGTATGTTTATGACAGTAACGGCAATATTATTGAAACCATTGTAAATTCTGATGAGTCTGAGAATTCATCGGGGAAGAAGGAGGAAGACGAGAGAGATAACAGTTCTGAAGAAAAGCAGAAAGATGAGTCTGCCACTGGCACAGACAAACCCACCGGAGCTAGTGGAGTCACTCTGCCAGATGAGCCTGCGGATAGTACGGAGACCACTAAACCCACCGAGGCTATTAAGCCTGTCGAATCAGAGCAATCAGACAGTGTTAGAAAAATCGTAGAAGATGTTTCCTATTGGTTGGAGAATTTGGTAGAGCCTTTTGTATATATAGAAAATTTATTACAAAGACTTACGGAATTTGCTAAAAGTTTGTGGGCTAATTTAGGAGAATAATCGCAATGAAAAGAAGAACAAAAGAACTGATTAGAAGAATAATTGCAGTGATATTGATTATTTCACTTATGCCATATAGTGATTTTATAAATTGCTTTACAATAACCGCATATGCGGCGGAGCCCGGAAAAATAGATGTATCTGTGGGGGACGTATCTGTAGGGGATGTATCGGCAAATGATGCACCGGATGTGGAGCAAAAGCAGAATATTCTTCAACTGACAGACAACCATACCCTGACAGAGGATACGGTCGTGGATGGAGTGCTTCTGCAGGGCGGAACATTAGATTTAAACGGATACAGCCTGACTGTGCAGGGAGATTTGCAGCAGTCGGGAGGTATTCTTTTTGTTGACGGCGGAAGTCTGATTATTGAGGGAAATTATACGGCTCAGTCTGACAATGGCACAGAGAGCGCGGGGTTACTTAGGATGACAGACGAGGAGGATATGGTTTCGGTTTGGGGAGATTTCTATTACAGCTCAAGCCAGAACAGTTCAGGATATCTTACGGCCGGAACGCTGGAAGTGCAGGGAGATTTTACAGTAGAAAACACTAAGAATTATGCAGCTTTTGTTCCATCCGACAGCCATAAGGTACGATTAAGCGGTGATGGTCTGCAGACAGTTGATATTGCGCAAAGCTACCATGCATATTCACGTTTTTGCAATCTGGAAATCACCAATACCTCCTCAGAAGGTGTATCTTTTTGTGATGACCAGCCCATCTATATTGTTGGAAACATTAATGATAACGGTAGCACTATATTCGGATATATCAGTATTGTAACAAGTACTTCTTTTACAGAAGGATATTATGGGGGTAATGTTTGTGTAACCACGGATTACGCAAAATTGGATGATACAGTTACTTTTGGAAAGGACTTGAAAATAGAAGAGGATACTTGGATTCCGGGTATTGTAACCGTACAGGGAAATGTTTACCAAAATGAAGGATGTCTGCTTATGCAGTACGGAAGTCTGGTAATAGAGGGAGACTATGTGCTTTCCGACGGTTATGGCACTTACTTAAGCATGGAAAATAATACAGATTATGTTCATGTTTACGGTGACGTGTCCTTCAATCCTTACCAGAATAATCAGGGCAATATGACAGCCGGAACCTTTGAGGTGGAGGGTGATTTTTTCAGTGGAAAAAATCTATATGCTACGAAAGACCATCGTTTTGTGTTCTCCGGCAGAACAAAGCAGACGATTCAGATAGCAGATGGCTGTTATTTTGCGACGGTAGAATTGAACAACGAGAGTCAGGAAGGTGTGTGGTCTGCAGAGCCCTTTAACTATAAAAAGTTGGTTGCTAATGGAAATCAACTATCATACGGCGAGTACGAAGGCGTATACGGATGGACGCTTAAGGAGGATACAACTCATGAGGGTGATTTGGTTCTGCATGAGGGTATTCTGGACTTAAATGGACACAGCCTGACTGTCACAGGTGATTTAGTGCAGATATCAGGTACTGTGGCGGTAAATGGGGGAAGTTTAACGGTTGCGGGCGATTATCGCATGCAGTCCCGTAAACCTGACCCGGAGGCCACAGATGCCTACCTATACGGCAAAAGTGCAGGCCGCCTAAAGATGACAAATAATACCGACTATGTCCTTGTGCAGGGGGACTTTATTTCTGATACCTGTGTGGATACTACCGGAGATTTTACAGCAGGTACTCTGGAAGTTAGGGGAGATGTGCAGTTAATCGGTACATACAGTCAAAAGGCTTTTTGGGCTACAGGGAATCACAAGCTTCTTTTAAGTGGTGAAACGACACAACAAATAAATTTTAAACAGCATGGCACAGATCGTTCCCAAATCTGCAATCTGGAAATAACCGGTGCAGGTGTAGTGATTGTACCGCAGGATAGCATGGCTGATTCGCTGTACGTTGCAGGTAAGATAAACGATCATGGCAATGCAGTGGATGGCTATATTACCATCGGTACGTCCACTACCTTCCCGGAGGGAAGTTTTGAGGGCAGTGTATATATTGACAGGGATATGACATTGGACGATACCGTTCATATCGCAGGCGATATGAGACTTTGTGATTATAGGACGATTCTTCTGACGGGTGATGTGAAGGTAGATGGTAATCTGTATCAGGAAAAGTGTGAGCTGAAATTTGAAAACGGTCGCTTGGAGGTAGGCGGCGACTACAAAATAGTAAATATCTATCGCTCTGCGCTTCATATGAGTCATGAAGCAGATTATTTTTATGTGTGTGGCAATGTGGAATATACCCCTTATTATGCGTGGGAGACCTTGACTGCCGGAACCTTTGAAGTGGGTGGTAATCTGACTGCCAACGGCAATTTAAAGGCAGGAGGAACCCACAAATTCCTCTTCTCAGGTACAGAAAAACAGATTATTACGGTTCCGTCAGACGCATATTTTGCAACCGTAGAGCTGCAAAATGACAGCGCAGAAGGCGTATATTCGGACACAACATTTGTCAAGCAGAAGTTGATTACTAATGGTTGTAGGATAACCTATGGTGATTTGGAGGGCGAGTACGGCTGGAAGCTGGACAAGGATACTATTTATGAAGGTGACCTGACCTTGCTGGAAGACACTTTGGATTTAAACGGATACAGCCTCACGGTAACCGGTAATTTAAAGCAGATGTCCGGAACGGTATTTATTAATGGCGGTAAGTTGATTGTAGAGGGCGACTATATTCTGAATGAAAACAAGCCCACCGGGCAGCTTCAGATGACCAATGAAAAGGACCATGTCCTCATTAAGGGAAGCTATCTGTCAGATGCGGCTGTGAACAGTACAGGGTATCTTACCGCCGGAGTACTGGAGGTTTGGGGTGATGTACTTGTAGGAAGTAACTATTCCTCCAATAATTTTGTGGCAACAGGAAGTCATACATTGCTTCTTAGCGGAGAAAAATTACAGACGGTGCGCTTTGGGGTAAGCGGCACGAATTCTTCCCGTATATGCAATTTGGAGATTACCAATACAAGTGAAGAGGGTGTATTCTTTGACAGTGCAGGGAAGATTACTGATGGTATGCAGTATTTTACCAAGCCAACTTACGTCACCGGGAATGTGATTGACCATGGAAATCAGGTATCCGGTGTCATCGGCATTATTCCCTCGACGACTTTCGAAAACGGAAGCTTTGGGGGAGGTATCAGTATTTCTCAAAGCATGACTTTGGATGATACCTTGCATATTGGCGGAAACATGCAAATTATAGATTGCAATGGCAACGCAGTTATGATTTCAAGTCCCATTACGGTGGACGGAAGTTTTTATATGAATACCGGAAACCTTCACATGGAGCAGGGCAGCCTGGAGGTCATGGGCGATTTTTATATGAGGCCGGGCATCTACTCTAAACTTGAGATGAGGCATGAGCAGGATACAATTCATGTTCATGGTAATGTGGAGTACGCACCTTATTTCGGCGAATCTTATTATCTCACCGCCGGAACCTTCGAAGTGGGTGGAAATTTCACGGCTACTAAGAGTTTAAATGCATCAGGAACCCATCAGTTTGTATTTTCGGGAGATGCGCTTCAGACCATAGATATTGCGGACGAGGCTTTCTTTGCTGTGGTGGAATTTCAAAACTACAGTGAAGAAGGAATCTATGCAGATGCGCCTTTTAGCAGTTCAAAACTGATTGCCAACGGCTGTCGTGTTACCTATGGCGACAAAACCGGCTTGATGGGTTGGTCGCTGGAGGAGGATACGGTATATGAGGGCGACCTGACATTGATGGAGGGGACGCTGGATTTAAACGGATATAAGCTTACAGTGAAGGGCAATCTGGAACAGGTGTCAGGAACAGTGTATGTTCATGGCGGTGAGCTTGTGGTGGAAGGTAATTATCTTTTGGAGGATAAGTCCGCCGGACGGTTGCAGATGACCCATTCTGAGGACATTGTGCGCATTTATGGCAGCTATATCTGCGACGGTTGTGTGGATGGAAGCGGTTACCTGACGGAAGGGCGCATGGAAATCGGAGGGGATTTCCTTGTAGGAAATACCTACTGTGATAAGTGTTTTGTAGCCACAGGTAATCATACGGTGGTACTGAATGGAGAGAGCGGACAGAGAGTTTCCTTTGCCCGGTCGACGGAAGCATTATCCGGAGTCAATCATTTGGAAATTTGCAATAACAGTGCAGAGGGTGTCCTTTTAGATAGTAACACTGCCATGCGGGAGGGCTTGACATACCATCAAAATGCTCTTTATGTGAGGGGTAATGTGGACGACGGAGAGGGTGTTGTCAAGGGCTTTATCGGTATCGGTTCCACCACTACCTTTACGGATGGCAGCTTTGCGGGTGGCGTAGTGATAGGACAAAGAGCCATCATTGATGAAGTCTTGTCTATTGGCGGCGATATGGAGATAACATCTGGCTATGACCAGGCGGTAACAATCTTAGGACAACTTACAGTTGCAGGCAATTACCTCCAGCCGCTGGGCGATTTAAAGATGGAGAACGGAAGCCTGGAAGTGGCTGGGGACTTCATCGTCAAAAAGTATATTTACAATCACATTGAAATGATGCACGGGGATGACTATATCCATGTTCACGGCAATGTGTTATATGATGCGGGAAATGGCAGTACTTACTATATGTCTGCCGGAACCTTTGAGGTGGGCGGAAATCTTACCGCCAACAGATTTTTGCAGGCCGGGGGCACTCACAGATTCCTGTTCTCCGGTACGCAGAAACAGACAATCTGTCTGGAGGAGGGTGGTTATTTTGCCACCATAGAGCTTGCCAATTACAGTGCAGAGGGTGTGTATTCCGAGACCGTGTTTAAAAGGACAACGCTTATCCGAAATGGCTGTAAAATTCGTTTTGGTACCCTTGCAGGTGAGTATGGATGGACATTGACAGAGGATTGTACCTATGAGGGCGACCTGGTTCTTTTAGAGGACACACTGGACTTAAACGGATATCATCTGACTGTAACAGGAGATTTGATACAGACTGCGGGAACGGTTGTTTTAAACGGTGGAAACCTTACTGTAGAGGGTGATTATCGCCTTCAGTCCCGAAGTGGAAGTACAGACAACTATACCTACACCGGCAGTGTCGGACAGCTTGTGATGACAAATGCGTCGGACAGACTTACCGTGTATGGAGATTTTATTTTCCAGCCGACGAAGAGCACCCATGGGAAGCTTACTGCGGGTAATATGGAGCTCAAGGGGGATTTTATCCAGCTTGGCAGCTATGCCTTCCAGGCAAAGGATAGTCATACTGTAATCTTCTCCGGTGACAAGGTGCAGGCATGGAAGCAGGCTACGGCAGGCACGGTGGGCAATGTCATAAATTGTAACAGTCGTAAGCTTACCATAAGTAGCAGTGCAACCGTTTACGGTAACCTTACCGATGAAACAGGGACTGTAACAGGAAGCGGTATCCTGTCAGTGGCCAAAGCGTCTCAACTGATGGACGGTATCTGGAGCGGCAGAGTCAATATTACCGGAATCAACCCTGTAAACGGCTGGAGTATCGGTGCAGAGACTCTCACGCGCCCTTTGCAGGTAGGAACGCTGTTTGTGGGACAGCAGGCGCAGCTTTCTTTGGGAGGTTATGGCATTATTGCGCAAGACATCACCTTAAACGGCAGACTCAATCTGGATGAGGGTCAGGTGCTTTGTTCCAATCATTTCACTGTGGCTGAGCGGGGAACCCTTACCATGCAAAAGCCGGAAGGAACCCTTGTGACAGGAGGCAATTTCTACATTTACTCTATATACAACCATGAAGGGCTTCTTACGGATGGTACGCTGGAGCTTAGAGGACATTTTATTCAGGATGACTATATTAACTTTGTGGCAACAGGTAATCACACCACGGTTTTGGCCAGAAAGCATACCACCAACGGCAACCAATTTGTACAAAATATCACCTTTAACAAGGGCGCAGGCACCACACGCTTTAACCGTCTGGTGTTGCGCAAGAACATAGAGAATTATCTGTTCAAAAATGAGATTGAGACCATCGCAAATGAAATCACATACGAGATAGAAGACGCTACAGCACCAGAGGCAATTGCTTCCATTTTGGTGACTGAAACCACGGAAAGTTCTGTGACGATTACCTTTAGTGAGGCGATTGATGAGGCTGGTATTGCAGGCTATGAAATTTACCGTGACGGCGTCTATGTGGGAACTACCACAGCGACTTCTTACACCGACACAGGCTTGCTTCCTGCAAGAGATTACGCCTATGAGGTTTATCCCTTTGACTCTTACCGTAATCTGGCATTATCTTCACCGAAGGTGGTTGCTACCACGGCTGAGGATACGCAGTTGCCCCAGGCGCCGGGAAATGTTAGCATTTATACCCGCACAGGCTCCTCCATCACCCTGACATGGAGCCCTGCCACGGACAACGTGGGTGTAACCGGGTATCGTATTTATCGTAACGGAGTGGAGATTGCATCGAATATCAAGACGACCCGTTACAAGGACACCAATCTGCAAGAAAATACAGTGTATCGTTACCATATTGTGGCCTGCGATACCACAGGTAATGTCTCCGCCGACAGTGAAACGGTGGAGGCTGTAGTTGCCATGCCCGAAATTCTGGAGATTACCCCTGCAGACCACAGTGCCATCGGCGGAGGGGAGATTCCCATCACAGTGCGCCTGGCCAAGGTCGGTAATGAAGTAAACAACCGTGTCCGCATTGAGACGTTGTCGGAAAACGGAGAATGGACGAAGGTAACACCCACTGATATTAAGGCAGTAAATGATGACGCCACTTCTCAGTGTGTGAAATACAACTGGATTATCGAGAGTCTGGAGGGAGACAAGGATTACACCCTGAGAGTGACCTTGTTTGACGCTGACGGCAATACGGATGTACAAAAGGTGGTATATCATATTGACAGACAGGCACCGGAGTTTCCCACTGACTTTACGGCACAGTCAGACAATGGAATCGTGAACCTGTACTGGGAACCCTCTGTCAGTGCGGATTGTGCAGGCTACAAGCTTTATCGCATGCCTCTCAATTCAGAGAGCGAGGATGCGGTCTATGAGCTTCTGGCTATCAATGTCGGAGCATATGAGACCTTCTATACAGACCGTAGTGCTACGGAAGGAATCGCGTATAGCTATGTGTTAAAAACATACGATACCTTCGGCAATACAAGTGTGTATAGTGATGCTGTCACCGTGACCGTGGCGCAAGATGAGTCAGCGCCACAGGTGAAGACTATCACCCCTAAGGCCGGCAGAGTGGGCGGTATTACTACAATTACCGTGGGGGCGTCTGACAATCGCAGTGTGGCAAAGGTAAAGCTTTTCTATCGTCCCGAGCAAGGAGTGGAATGGACCGAGTTTGCGAGGGTGGCAGCAGAAAATAACAGTGCCGTTTATGAATGGGATACCTCTGCCCTTACGGATGGCATCTACATGATCAATGCTGTGGCTGTGGATGGAAGCGGCAATGAAAGTACGGAGGAATTTACCCGCCGCTACGAGGTGGACAATACCGGAATTGCTAAGCTTCAAATCAAAGAGCCCAAGGTACTCTCTACCGCTGTACAGCTTGCATGGGAGGATGTTACAGAGCCGGATTTTGCTTATTTTCAGGTGGAGCAGTTGGTTGGGGAAGTCTTTGTGAAAATCGGTACCACCGAAGATACCTTGGGCTACAATATCACCAATTTAAGCCCCTCCACCTCTTACACCTTCCAAGTGGTGGGATATGACAATCTGGGTAACAGGGGAGAGGCCTCTGACGCCGTTACTGTTACTACCGGGGAGGATAGGGTGGCCCCCACCATTGATGCAATTTACCCGGTATCTGCCGGATATAAGGATACTATTGAGCTTGCTGTGGAGGCCTCTGACAATGACGCCATTTCGCAGGCTGTGTTTAGCATGTCCTTAAACGGGACGGACTATCAGGCACTTGCCACCGTGGACAGTGAGGTGAAAAAGCAGACCGCCAGACTGGAGTATGAGCTGGACATCACAACCTTGCCGGAAGGAAAAATCTATATCAAATTTGAGGTTTATGACAAGGCCGGCAACAAAAATGCGCTGCTTTCTGACGGAAGCGAAGTCATTGCAGAGTATACCGTTGACAGAACGGCTCCGGCCAAGGTAGAGAACCTTACGGTAATCAATACAGCGGGCAGTGTAGGCCTTTCCTTTAGTGGAAGTGCCAAGGACGCCAAAACATACAAAATTTATCGTATGGACAGTACCTTAAATGTGTATAAAACCATAGAGGAGGCTTGCTACACCACTACCTTCTATGACACCACCGTATCTGCAGGGGCTACCTATACCTACAAGGTAACAGCAGTGGATGAGGCCGGAAACGAGAGTGATTACTCCGAAGAGGTCCTTGCCACCGTGCAGACAGATCAGGAAGTGCCTGTAATTACAGGTATGTCTCCGGAGGATAAGTCTTTAGTAGGCGCCAATGCGGTCATTACGGCAGCAGCCACGGACAATGGCAGTCTGTCCCATATGACTTTGGAATACAGACAAGGGAACGGTACAGATTTGCTTTGGAGAACCATCGACGAGATTCCTTTAAGAGGAAGAGGAGAGATGGCAGAATTTGAGTGGAATACCAAAGGGTTAGCAGAGGGAGAATATCTGCTCCGTGCCGTAGCCTGGGACGATTCCGGCAATGCAAGTGCGCCCATGGAGGTGATCTATACCCTTGATACCACTGCGCCCGCACAGCCCATAGTGCAGGCCGTTACCGGACATTTTGAAATCACCCTGCAGATTCAGGGTGGCACGGAAACCGATTTTGACTATTATGAAATTACCCGTAGAGAGGCAGGAACGCAGGAGCTTGTAAGCCTTGGTCAATGGGAAGAAAATACCTACACAGACAGGGGTGTAAAGCCTGACACAGTATATCTGTATCAGGTAACCGCCTATGACACCCAGGGCAACCTTTGCGTATCTGAGGAAGCAGAAGGTTGTGCGGACAGCGTGGATGTGGTGAACCCTATAGCAATTCTGCCGGAAAACCTGATGGGCATGGCGGGTATGGAGCTTGCCTTTGACGGCATGGGAAGTACCGACAACGTGCGTATTGTTAACTTTAAGTGGAATATGGGCGACGGAACGCTTCTTACAGGCGCCCAGCCGGTTTATGCTTACGATGAGCCCGGCAATTACACCGTGACGTTGACGGTCAGCGACGGGGCAGGCAACAGTGCCTCTGCTACCACTACCGTGCGTGTCTACGCAAAGGACGGATACGGAACCCATAACCTGACTGTAGTGGATGAAAAGGGCAATCCTGTACCTTATGCAACAGTGTATCTTAGGGAGGGAGACAGCTACCTGTCATTGCAGGCTGACGGGGAGGGCAGAGTTGCCATTGTGTCCCCTGTGGGCACCAGAGAGGTGGCAGCCTACAAGAGCGGCTATCTGCCTGACTCCGGTTATATCAATATCAGCGACTATCAGACATTGGAAAGCACTCTGGTATTGACACAGGAAGAGCTGATTGTGGGTAATCTTACTACCAGAAGATTGACCTTGCAGGAAATGGCAGATGCAGGGGTGGACTTCTCCGACCCTCGGAATATGCATACCGTTGCCTTTAGTTTTACTGCAAAGTTTACAGAGTCAGCGATACCTGTGGAAGTATATTATGTCTTTACAGAACACAGCAAACGACGGGAGTATGAGGCGACTAAAGTAAATCCCCATTCGGACAAAAAAGATGGAAAGCCGCTTCCTGATTTTCAGCCAATTAAAGTGATTGAAAACGGAGAAGATCTGGAGCCCATATTTGCCTATGTTACTACCTCGCAGTCTGTGTCATGGTTGAAGGATATGTATGAGGTCAATTTAGGCATCTTCAATGCGGCGGATAATCGTTTTGTGATTGAGGATGCAATGGCAACCCTAAATCTTCCCGCAAGCGGCGTTTCTCTGGCTGCTACCATAAACGGACAGAGTCTTACACAGTCCATGGGCAGTATTGCAGGACAGGAGAACAAAACCGTCAGTTGGATAGTAAAAGGTGACAAGACGGGAAGCTACAACCTCTCTGCGGACTTTAATGGTGTATTGATGCCCTTTGAGGAGCCTGTATCAGCCTGTTTCAAGACGGAGCAGGAGATTTCCGTAACCACAGGAGAGGGAATCCATATTTATATCTCACCGGAGTCCGAGGCCTATATAGGCGAACAGTATTATATTCAGTTTGCTATTGTCAATGAGTCGGAAAAACCTATTTATAACTTTACCACCTCCATCGGAGCCTTTTCTGCGCCCAGTCAGACCTATCATGTAACAGATTTGGACACAGGAGAGGTAGTGGAGGGAACCAGTAATGTCATTATATCTGACCCCAGCACTGTCAGTCAGGCTGTGGTGGTGCAGAACGGACAGGAGATTACCATAAATACCCTGTATCCGGGTCAGAGTTTCTATGGCACTTATTGTACTTCCTTCAGTCAACCTGCGGAATCCACAGCCAACCCGGATGAGGTATACTACAGTCTGGTAGAATACTTTGTGGATATCCTGAGTGACTCCAACTTAGGGGTGACTATATCAGTTACACCCGGCGCCTCTCATGTGAGCCGTTACAAGGTGCGCACAGAGGTGGTTCCCAGCTTTTATGGTGACCCCATTGATTTGGCCACCGGCGCTTTTACGGAGTCCATGGATGTGATGAGTATACCGGGTGGCACACAGCTCACCGTAGGCTTTGACTACAACTCCCGTCTGGCCGGATATAAGGGAGAACTGGGTTATGGCTGGAGTCACAACTACGAATATCGTGTTGAGGAGTATAACGGTATTGTTAAGTTCTATACAGGGCCGGATTATCATGTTTCATTCATCAAGGCCGATGCCATGGAGAGCTATTTCTATGGAGAGGTGGCAGGAGATAATGCGTTAATTGCCCAAGGAAAGGAATACTCCTACGGCGACTACACCTGTCTCTATGGCAGTATGACCGATTATAAACTGACCAAGCACAGGGATGATACCTACACCGTCACTGCCCCCAACGGGTTTGAGTATCGCTTTGACAGTGCAGGCAGACTGATTAAGCTTGTGGACGAGACAGGTAAGTCCGTGAGTTTAAGCCATAGCGGTGGTACTACTACCATCACCGAGGATATCTCCGGTAAACGGATTTATATTAATTATAACGGTACAGGATTGGTTGATTCCGTGTCTGATGACAATGGCAGAGAGATTACCATTTCCTACGACGAGAACGAAAATATTTCTTCCATCACGAACGTTTTGGGCGAAACCGTAAACTATTCTTACGACGAAAGTCATAGAATGGTATCAGAGAGCGGCAGAGAAGGCACAATCGTCACCAATGCGTATGACGAAGAGGGCAGAGTCATTCGTCAGACCGATGCCTTCGGACAGGTCATGACGTTGGAATATACCACAGATGAGAGTGGCAATACCACAGTTACTGTCCATGACCCTGACGGCACCACCAAGAAACAAGTGGTGGACAACAAGGGACAGGTCATTCAGACGGTCAATGGAGATGGAGGCAAAATTTCTTATGCCTATGACGCTGAAGGCAACCTGATTTCTGAGACAGACCCGGAGGGCAATGTCATCTTCAAGGAGTATGACAGCCGCGGCAACCTGATTCAGGTTACGGATACCGGAAACATCACTACCACTATGACCTATGACGACAGGGGCAACCTTCTGACCATAAGCGGTACGGAGGACAGGGCGGCATCCTATACCTACGACAGCCGCAACCTCATGACTTCCATGACTGACAGTGCCGGAATGGTAACTACCTATGGATATGATGAAAACGGTCAGTTGGTGCGAGAGACAGTGGAAGGCCTTGGAAGCATGGAGTACACCTATGTGGGCGGTCTGATTCACACCATAAAGGACTACAACGGCAATGTGACAACCACGGAATACGACAGCATGGGCAATCCTGTTCGCACCATTGACAGTCAGGGCAATGTGACGGAAAAGGTATATGATAAGCTGGGACATGTGCTTCAAACCACGGATGCCATGGGTAATACCACGTCCTACACCTATGATTATCTGGGCAACGTGGCAACCATGACTGACGCCATGGGCCATACGGTCACATATCAGTATGACAAGCTGGGCAGAAAGACCAGAGAGACTTATCCGGACGGTACTTTTACCGATTACGGTTATGACATCATGGGCAGATGTAACCGTGTTACCTATGCAGACGGAACATCCGGTACATATGCCTACAATGCTGCAGGATATGTGACCAAGGAGACACTTCCTGACGGCAGTATCAAAAGCTATACCTATGACCTTTTGGGAAATATGACTTCCGAAACCGATGCAGCCGGCAACACGATTCAGTATGTGTATTACCCCAACGGTAATCTCCAGAAGGTAATCTATCCTGATGGAAGTTCCTCTATCCAGACCTACAGTCAGGCATGGAAGGTGAACTCTGTCACAGACACCATGGGAAGTACCTCTTCCTACAAGTACGATGCCAAGAGCCGTCTTATCGAGGAGCGTGATGCTCTGGGTAATATCCGGAGCTATGAATACGACCTCTACGGAAGACTTGTTTCCGAAACGGACGCAAACGGCAACAAGACCACCTATGAGTTTGATGCCAACAGTAACTGCATTCAGAAGACCAATGCCTTGGGTGTGTCTGTATACATGGAGTACGATTCCCTGAATCGTATGACCAGAGCCTATACCAAGACTAAGAGCGGCCAGGAGTATAGTGTATCTTACACCTATGATGCATTAGGCAGAGTGATTAGCACCACTGATGAGATGGGCAATACCACCACCGTATCCTACGACAAGATGGGTAATGTCATCAGCACCACCGATGCAGATGGTGTGGTAACT
>JAZQLH010000060.1:0-46694 GCA_045542555.1 Acetatifactor sp.
TGAGGTGTAAGCACAGCAATGTGTTCAGCTGACATTTACTAATCGGTCGAGCGCTTAACCAAAGGTTTAGAGGAAAGCAGTATAACTGTTATCAAAGTCTTGGATTTAAGATATTTCGTGTTCGGTTTTGAAGGTACAAACCTAATGAAGAGCAGATTTTCTGCTCTTTTTTGTTGTTAAAACATCTATAATAGACATATTTAGAAAAAAAACGACTAAATTTTCACAAATTTCTGCATTTTATAGTTCCATTTTCAGTAAAATATGTTATAATAAGCGAAAGGGCAGTACGTGTATTTTTCGTCCATATAATCATAATGTAGTGAGGTGGAAAGATGGATACAAAGATTTTATTGGAAAATGGAACAAATGAATTGGAAGTGCTTGAGTTTACCTTAGACGGCAATTCCTATGGTATCAATGTAGCTAAGATTAAGGAGATTATTACATATCAACCGGTTACACCGGTACCTAATGCACATCCCAGTATTGAGGGAATTTTTATGCCCCGTGATACAATGATTACAGCTATTGACTTAAAGAATTGTCTTGGACGTAATCCGTCTGCGGCAAGTGGCCTTTTTATTATCACAAATTTCAATAAGTTGGATATTGCCTTTCATGTAGAGGATGTAAAGGGTATTCATCGTGTTTCCTGGAGAGATATAATTAAACCGGATGCTACTATTTCGACTCCGGAGGAGAGTGTTGCTACCGGTATTATCAAGAAGGATGGCAAGCTTATTATCATCTTGGATTTCGAGAAAATTGTCAGTGATATTAATCCTGAGACCGGTTTGAAGGTTTCAGACATCATTGAGCTTGGCGAGCGTAACAGAAGTACTGTTCCTATTTTGATTGCCGAGGATTCACCTCTTTTGAACAAACTGATTGTAGATTCTTTGAGAAATGCAGGTTATACGAACTTGATTCATACAGAAAATGGACAAAGAGCGTATGATGTCATTTGTCAATGTTTAAGTGATGGAACATTGAACGATCATGTGCAGTTGCTTATTACAGATATAGAAATGCCGGAAATGGATGGACATCATTTGACCAAGCTGATAAAGGAAAATTCAGCTACAGCCCATATTCCTGTGGTTATTTTCTCATCCCTTGTAAATGAGGAGATGAAGAGGAAGGGGGCTGCTTTGGGTGCCAATGCGCAGCTTTCCAAGCCTGAAATCGGTAATTTGGTTAAGGTTGTTGATGAGCTTATTGCACAGAATCATTTGCAGTAACAATTGAATGAAATTATAAAACGAGCAAAAAGCCGGGAATAGCCCGGCTTTTTGAGATTCAAGACAATTGTATTAAACCTGATTATGTGGAGTGAATATGCAAGATAATTATGTAAATGAAATTATTGAGAATATTAAGGATGCAGACATGGTATTGATTGGCCTTGGTGAGGAGTTTGATGTTCTTGGTAATATTCAGAATGTAGACGGCTATGAGCAGGGACGGTCATTGTTGGCTGAATCAGAAGAATGTGCGTTGATTCCTGCATGGCAACACTTGTTTCGTGAAAATAAAGCAGATAATGTAACGCCTGCGCTTACTGCTTTGGCAAATGTATTAGAAGGAAAAAACTATTTTGTGGTATCCGTATCGATGAATCGTGAAATTGCACAGATTCCATGGCGGGAAGGGCGGTTGGTTATGCCCTGTGGAACTGATATGTATAGCCAGTGCAGTTCTTTTTGTGAAAAGAATTTGTCTCCTATCAGTAAAAGTGAGCAAATGACTCTTCAAAAACAATTGAAGAATTGGCATTGTGAGATTTTGCAAGGCGAAAAGAAGAAAGTTCCGGAAGGTTTAGGAAAGTGCCCTATATGCGGAGCAAAACGGGAGTTAAATAATGTATTCTGCGAACATTATGATGAAAACGGATATTTACCGGCATGGCAGCATTATACAAAATGGCTCCAGGGGACATTAAACAGGAAACTTGTTGTTTTGGAACTGGGAGTTGGCATGAAATTTCCATCCGTAATACGTTTTCCTTTTGAGAAGATAGGCTACTTTAACCAAAAGGCAAAATTCTATCGAATTAACAAAAATTTGTATCATTTGACGGAAGAATTGGCTGGAAAAGGGGTAGGAATTGCCGATAATGCAATTGATTGGCTGCAAAACCTGTGTTAAACTATAAAAGTAAGCTTTTTACAAATTGGGAAAGTTGAGGACATTGATATGCCTTCAGAAGAAGAATACTTAGATCAATTGTTAAAAGGGATTATGGAACCTGCGGAGTCGGAACCGGAGCCTGAGCCTGAACCTGAACCGGAGCTCGAGCCTTCTATAGTTGAGGAACCTATAGTTGAGGAACCTATAGCTGAGGAACTGATAACTGAGGAACCCATAATCGAGGAGGCTGTAATCGAGGAGATTATACCTCAGGAGTCCGTAATTGAAGAAACGATAGCTGTTGAAGAAATATATGAGGCGCCTGTTATGCAGGAGCCTGCTTTTGATGTTCCTGATATTCAGGAGCCTGTTTATGATGCTTCTGATATTGAAGAATCAACTGAAATAGCTGAGATGTCTGAATTTGTGGAGATGCCCGAGATGGATGCATCTTTGGAGGATGATGATATTCTCAAAAAAATGGTTTTTGAAAATGCAACCATAGAAGATGTTTTGCAGGATGATTTTTTTGCTGAATTAGAAGAACTGGAAGCGATGGATGAATTTTCGACAGAAGAATCGGATATTATGTCGGTCGAGGAAATTGAACAGATTTTGGCGGAAAATCAGAGCGAAGCGGAAGGTGATGTTGAATTTGCCGGAAGCGATTTGACAGATAATGAGGATGCGAATTTGATGAGTCTTTTGGAGGAATCTCCGGAGGCTGAATTGCAGGATATCTATGACATGCTTCGAAAGTCTGACAATAATGAAGCGGTAGATGAAGATATGTTGGCGCTTTTGGGTACGATTTCCGGTTCTGATGAAGCTGCGATGTTGCAAGCCGAGTTGGATGCTATGGAGGAAGATTCACAAGCACTCAGTGGTCTTACAGAGCGTGAGAAAAAAACGGTGGAAAAGAAGCGTCTGAAGGCAGAAAAGGCTGAGGCAAAGCGTGCTGCAAAAGCAGCCAAAAAAGCTGAGAAAGAAGCGCAACGTGCTGCAAAGAAAGCAGCAAAAGAAATTGCAAAAGAAAATAAGGAAGCAGTTGCAGGCTCTGAGGAGGCCAAAGAGTCAGATGTTTTTGAAGGAATTGATGAGTTGTCTACGGAAGATATGCTGGATTTACAAGATCTTTTAGCTTTTGGAGCAATGGATTCTCCTTCGGAAGAGGCACTTGCGGAACTTCAACAGGACGTACAGGTACAGTCCAAACCTAAAATTGCAGAGATGCCGGAGGAAAATGTAGCCATAACGGATAATGTTATGGATGAATCCATGTCTGCTGATATGCAGGAAATTGACGAATTGTTGAGTCTTGCAGGAATTTCTGATATATCCGAAGATGGAGCTTCGGTTGTAGATTTGGCAGATGAAAGTTTTGAAGTTGCGTCTTTGAGTGAATTGGAAGTACAGGAGAAAATCCCCGAGAAAGAAAAGAAGGGATTATTTGCTCGTATTCTTGATTTCTTAACAGAGACAGATGAGGATGAGGATGAGGAGAAGGGAACGGAAGATATTCCCCTTTCTGACGAAAACAGAAACATACTGGAAGAAATAGACAAAGAGGAGAAATCTGCCGGTAAGAAAAAAGGAAAAAAAGACAAGAAGGAAAAGGCGGTCAAAAAAACAGAGAAGCCTAAAAAACCTAAAAAACCTAAGAAACAAAAGGAAAAGCATCTTGCTGTTAGTCCTGTAAAGGATTCAAAAAGTAAGCTTCCTGTCAAGGCAATGTTTTCTATTGGAGTGCTATGTGCATCTATTTTGGCGGCTATTTTATTGTTGGTAAATCTGGGAGGAGATTTTGCTGCAAAAAGAGAGGCGACAAAAGCATATTATAACGGGGATTATGCAACCTGTTATCGGACTTTCTATGGCAGGGAACTCAATGAATCTCAGAAGGTAATGTATGCTAAATCGGAAAGTATTTTGCGAATTAAAATCCGTATGAGACAGTATGAGATATTTGCCTCTGAAAATTCTGAAGTGGAGGCTTTGGACGTTCTGATTCAGACGGTTAATGATTATGCAACTTTCTATGAATATGCATCTAAATGGAATGCAGAAGAAGAGGTTTTAGCGGTATACGAGCAGATTCTTACGATTATGCAGGATAAATATCATCTGACAGAAAGTGAGGCGCTTAAGATTGCCGCAGAACCGGATGATGTGGAATATACGAAGATTGTTACTTCCATAGCGGAAGGAAAGCAATACAGCTCGTCAAATGAAGAGGCTGTATTACCGGAGAATTTGCCAGATATGCTGCCGGAGGAACTTAATTTCCCGGAAAATAATGGAGGCCGTTAAAATGATTGCAATTATAGATTATGATGCAGGCAATATCAAAAGTGTTGAAAAAGCGTTACAGTATCTGGGAGAAGAGACGGTTATCACCCGAGATGCACAAACTATCTTGAATGCGGATGGTGTGATTTTGCCCGGTGTAGGTGCATTTGGGGATGCTATGGAGAAGTTGTATTCCTATGGACTGGTGCCTGTAATCAAGGAATGTGTAGAGAAAAGAATTCCCTTTTTGGGTGTATGTCTGGGTTTACAGCTGATGTTTGAAAGCAGTGAGGAAAGCCCGGGTGTGGAAGGATTATCCTTGTTAAAGGGTAAAATTGTTCGTATTCCTTCTGATGGTGGCCTGAAAGTACCTCATATTGGCTGGAACAGTTTAAAATTTCCTAACGAGGGTAGGCTTTTTAAGGGACTTTCAGAGGATGCTTATGTATATTTTGTTCATTCCTTTTATCTGCAGGCACAGGAGGAAGAGATTGTAAAGGCAACAACGGAGTATGGTACATTGATTCATGCTTCAGTGGAGAAAGACAATCTGTTTGCGTGCCAGTTCCACCCGGAGAAGAGTTCTGAGGCCGGAATGCAGATTTTGCGTAACTTTATTGAGGTGACCAAGGAAGGGTAGGAGTGACAAGATGCATACAAAAAGAATTATTCCCTGTCTGGATGTGAAAGACGGACGGGTTGTAAAAGGTATTAATTTTGTAAATCTGCGTGATGCAGGAGATCCTGCGGATGTAGCAGCGGCTTATGATAAGGCAGGAGCGGATGAGGTTGTATTTTTGGATATCACAGCATCCTCTGACAGTAGAGCAACCCAGCTTGAGTGGGTACGTCAGGTGGCCAGTAAGGTGTTCATCCCCTTTACTGTGGGTGGTGGTATCCGTACAGTAGATGATTTTAAGGCAATTCTTAGAGAAGGTGCGGACAAGATTTCCATCAACTCCGCAGCGATTATGAATCCTCGCCTGATTAGCGATGCGGCAGATAAATTTGGCAGCCAGTGTGTGGTTGTAGCCATTGATGCCAAGAAGCGTCCGGATGGTGGCTGGAATATTTATAAAAATGGTGGTCGTATTGATATGGGTATGGATGCCGTAGAGTGGGCAATCACTGCGGAGAAGATGGGAGCGGGAGAAATTCTTCTTACCAGCATGGACGGTGATGGTACCAAGGAAGGCTATGATTTAGCTTTGACCAAAGCTATTTCGGATGCAGTGAGCATTCCTGTAATTGCGTCCGGTGGTGCGGGTAAGCTTGAGCACTTTAAGGAAGCTTTGGTAGATGCAGGAGCAGAGGCAGCATTGGCAGCATCCTTGTTCCATTATAAAGAGTTGGAAATTCGGGAAGTGAAAGAGTACTTGCGCACACAGGGAGTATCAGTCAGATTATGATGATTAAAAACGATTGGTTGCCGGCTCTTGATGAGGAGTTTCGGAAACCTTATTATAAGGATTTATATGAATTTGTAAAAAGCGAATACAATGCCAAGCAGGTATTTCCGCCGGCAGACGATATTTTCAATGCCTTTCACTTTACGCCTTTAAGCAAGGTAAAGGTGGTTATTATCGGTCAGGACCCTTATCATGAGCCGGGACAGGCACATGGGTTATGTTTTTCCGTCAAACCGGGTGTGGATATTCCGCCCTCCCTTGTAAATATTTATAAGGAGCTTTCAGATGACTTGGGGTGTTATATTCCCAACAATGGCTATCTGGAAAAGTGGGCCAAACAGGGGGTATTGATGCTCAATACGGTTTTGACAGTGCAGGCTCACATAGCCAATTCTCACAGGGGCAGAGGCTGGGAAGAATTTACAGATGCAGCAATTCGGGCGTTAAATACCCAGGATAGACCCATTGTATTTATTCTTTGGGGCAAGCCCGCACAGAGTAAAAAGAGTATGTTGAATAATCCGAAACACTTGATTTTGGAGGCACCCCATCCAAGTCCCTTATCTTCTTACAGAGGATTTTTTGGAAGTAAACCGTTTAGTAAAACCAATGATTTTCTGTGTAAAAACGGGCAGACACCGATTGACTGGCAGATAGAAAACATCTGATTTTTTTTTAGAGAAATATTGAATCTTCGGATTTGATATGATAAATTTACCGAGGATAAATAGATTGCATCTAAATGTAGATAAATCTACAACAAAAATTAAATTCTAAATAAAGCGAGGGAAAAGAAATGGCAATCAGAATTGGAATTTTTGGTTATGGTAATTTAGGAAGAGGCGTTGAGTGCGCAGTGAAACAGAATGATGATATGGAGCTTGTAGCGGTATTTACAAGAAGAACTCCCGAATCTGTAAAAACCGTCACAGGTGTGCCTGTTTATCACGCAGATGAGCTTGCAAATATGACAGATAAAATTGATGTATTGATGCTCTGTGGTGGTTCTGCAACCGATTTGCCCACACAGACTCCTGAGTATGCAAAGCTGTATAATGTGGTAGACAGCTTTGATACCCATGCAAAGATTCCCGAGCATTTTGCAAATGTTAATGCAGTGGCGGAAGGCGCAGGCAAGATTGCTTTGATTTCTGCAGGTTGGGATCCCGGTATGTTTTCTTTAAACAGATTGTATGCCGGTGCAATCCTGCGTGACGGTAAAGACTACACCTTCTGGGGTAAGGGCGTAAGCCAGGGGCATTCTGATGCTATCAGAAGAATTGAGGGTGTTAAGAATGCAAAGCAGTATACGGTTCCCGTGGATGCTGCACTTGCATCTGTAAGAGCATGCGAGAATCCTGAACTTTCTACCAGAGAAAAGCACACCAGAGAGTGCTATGTAGTAGCAGAGGAAGGGGCAGATCTGGCTCGTATTGAGAATGAAATCAAGACCATGCCCAACTATTTTGCCGATTATGATACCACTGTTCACTTTATTACCGAAGAAGAGCTTCTGCGTGACCATGCAGGCATTCCTCATGGTGGCATGGTAATCCGTAGCGGTAAAACCGGTGTAAACGGTGAAAATAATCATGTGATTGAGTATAGCCTGAAGCTGGATTCCAATCCTGAATTTACCTCCTGTGTGCTGGTAGCTTACGCAAGAGCAGTATATCGCATGAATCAGAGAGGCATGAGCGGTTGTAAGACTGTGTTTGATGTAGCTCCGGCTGACTTGAGCCCTATGTCAGGCGAAGAGCTGCGCGCACATCTTTTGTAAAAGAGATACGAGGAGAACTGTTTAATTATGAAAAAACAAGCATTTGTAACCAAAGAAATGATTGAAGAGATTGTAAAGACCTATCCCACTCCTTTTCACATTTATGATGAAAAGGGAATCCGTGCCAATGCTCAGGCTTTGAAGGAGGCATTTGCGTGGAATAAGGGTTATAAAGAGTATTTTGCGGTAAAGGCAACTCCCAATCCCTTTTTGATAAATATTTTGAGAGAGTATGGCTGTGGCTGTGATTGTTCCTCCATGACAGAATTGATGTTGTCCAACGCCATGGGATGTAAGGGAGAGGATATTATGTTTTCTTCCAACGATACACCTGCAGAGGACTTCATTTATGCAGCAAAGCTTGGTGCAACCATCAATCTGGACGATTTTACCCATATTGATTTCTTGGAGAAGTCCATCGGATATCTTCCCAAGACCATGAGTTGTCGTTACAATCCCGGTGGATATTTTTCCATAAGCAACAATATTATGGATAATCCCGGCGATGCAAAGTATGGTTTTACCACCGAGCAGCTTTTTGAAGGCTTCAAGGTTATGAAGGAAAAGGGTGTGGAGAACTTTGGTATACATGCGTTTCTTGCAAGTAATACCGTGACCAATGAGTATTATCCTACACTTGCAAAGACCTTGTTTGAGACTGCTGTTAAGCTGAAAGAGGAGACCGGTGCTCATATTGCATTTATCAATTTATCCGGCGGAATTGGCGTGCCTTATCGTCCTGAGCAGGAGCCTAATGATATTCGCGCAATTGGTGAGGGTGTGCGTAAGGTGTATGAGGAAGTGCTTGTTCCCGCAGGTATGGGGGATGTGGCTATTTATACCGAGCTTGGACGTTTCATGATGGCTCCTTATGGACATCTTGTAACTCAGGTAATCCATGAAAAGCATACGCATAAGGAGTACATCGGTGTGGATGCCTGTGCGGTAAACTTGATGCGTCCTGCTATGTATGGTGCTTATCATCATATTACTGTTTTGGGCAAGGAAGATGCGCCCTGCGAGCGTGTGTATGATGTGGTTGGTTCCTTGTGCGAGAACAATGATAAGTTTGCCATTGATAGAGAACTTCCCGAGATTGAAATCGGTGATTATATTGCAATTCACGATACCGGAGCACATGGGTTTGCCATGGGGTATAACTATAACGGTAAGTTGAAATCTGCAGAGCTTCTGCTTAAAGAGGATGGCAGTGTAGAGCTGATTCGTCGTGCGGAGACTCCCAAGGATTATTTTGCAACCTTTGATTGCTTTGACATTTTTAATAAAATGGATTTTTAAGTAGGAGTAAATCGGATGAGATATCCCCAAAATCTGCCTGATAACGGAACGATTGGTTTTGTGGCCCCCTCTTTTGGATGTGCCATAGAACCCTATAAAAGTGGTTTCGAGAATGCACAGAAAAAGTTCATAGAGCGAGGGTATAAGCTGGATTTAGGCCCTAACTGTTACGTAGGAGAGGGCATTGGTATCAGTAACACCCCGGAAAAATGTGCACAGGAATTAATGGATTATTATTGTAGCGGTAATAACTACTGTTTGATTTCCTGTGGCGGCGGTGAGCTTATGTGTGAGGTGCTTTCCCACATGGATTTTGAACGCATTAAAAATGCAGTACCCAAGTGGTATATGGGATATTCCGACAATACGAATTTTACTTATTTGCAGGCTACGCTGTGTGATACGGCAGCGATTTACGGCCCCTGCGCAGCATCCTTTGGAATGGAGCCGTGGCATGAGGCGATAGAAGATGCGTTTAATCTTATCACAGGCAGAATAGATACGGTAACCGGCTATGATAAGTGGGAAATGGAGTCCTTAAAGGATGAGGAGCATCCCCTTGTGCCTTATAATGTGACGGAGGAGAGAATTCTTCATACCTATATAGGAGCATCGCCTGTGTGTGGTGAAAACATAACCATGAAAGGTCGTCTTCTGGGCGGTTGCATGGATTGTCTGGTGAATCTGTTGGGAACCCGTTTTGACAAGACCAAAGAGTTTGCAGAGAAGTATAAAGAGGATGGTATCATCTGGTTTTTGGAGGCCTGTGACCTGAATGTGTTCAGTATTCGTCGTGCCATGTGGCAGATGGAGGAGGCCGGCTGGTTTGAGCATGTTAAGGGCTTTTTATTTGGTCGTCCTTTGTGTTATGGACAAAAGATAATGGGGCTTGATGCCTATAAGGCAGTGCTTGAGGTTGCCGGTCGTAAAAATGTACCTGTGGTTATGGATGTGGATTTAGGACATTTACCACCTATGATGCCTCTGATTGTGGGGAGCATGGGAGAAGTAACCGTGAAAGGCAATGATATTGCTGTTAAGATGCATAAGATATAGAGAGGTACTATGAGGGACGAAACAAGGAAGATAAATCACAGTTTAATGGTTGGCTGGACAATTATTGTTGGCATTCTGTGTGTAAGTTACATTGGAGAAGTTATCAAAGGACAAAGAACATGGGAATATGTAATCTTATTTATGTTAATTACGGTTCTTCCCTATTTGGTAATTCTTTTCCTCTATCGTAAAAATCCGGAATGGGACAAGCTTCGTTACCGTATGGTATGGGGCTACTCTCTCATGTATATGTTTTGCCTGTTGACCGGCAGTACAAGTATGGTTTGTTGCTACATTCTGCCGCTTTTGTCACTTTTGCTTCTTTATCATCAATCGGATTTGATTTTATGGTCCGGCACATTAAGTGTCATGCTAAATATTGCCTCCATTGCATTGAAATTTATAACCGGAGACCTGAATTTGGAGACGAGTAAGGATGCCGAGATTCAGCTTGCATTGATTGTTTTGTGTTTTAGTTTCTGTTATGCTGCTACGAAAATTTATGACCAGATTTACAAACAGAATCAGGAAGTTATGGCACAGCTGGAGGAGAAGAATGCACAGGCACGCCAGATGACCATGCAGACGGTAATGACGATTGTAAATACTATCGATGCCAAGGACGAGTATACTAAGGGTCACTCTCAGCGTGTGGCTGAGTATGCCGTGGCGTTAGCCGAGGAGCTTGGTATGTCGGAGGATGAGATAGAACGTATCCGTTATATCGGTCTTCTGCATGATATTGGTAAAATTGGTGTTCCTGATGCTATTTTGAATAAACCGGGAAGATTGAATAATACAGAATTTTCTCTTATGAAATTACATACAGTAGTCGGTGGAGATATTTTGAAGGATATTAATTCCATGGAGGAATTGGATGAAGGTGCAAAATACCACCATGAGCGCTATGATGGAAAAGGATATCCTGAAGGGCTTGTGGGGGAGCAGATTCCTTTTGTGGCCAGAATTATTTGTATTGCAGATGCTTATGATGCCATGACCAGCCATCGTGTATACAGAAAGCGTCTTTCTGATGAAGCTGTGCAGGAGGAAATTGCACGTTGTGCAGGAACGCAGTTTGATCCCGGACTGGCTGAAGCTTTTTTGCAATTGCTTAAGGAAGGCAAGTTAAACAATATTGATAAAGACAGTTATGATGCACAGGACGGAAGAGCTGATTTTATAGGCGGCGAATTGCTTGAAAAATTACTTGATGATGCGGGTGCCTATAATTCAGCGGAGAGTAGTAAGGATGGCCTTACCGGTGTATATAATCGGATTTACGGCGAGCAGATGCTGGCGGATTATATAAAGTGTGGTGAAGGTTGCCTTATGGCTATTGACATTGATGCATTGCGCAATACCAATAGCAGATATGGCTTCATGAGAGGAGATTTGCATATTAATACAGTTGCAAATATTTTGGATAGGACCTTTGCTAATAAGATTCTTTATCGAAATGAAGGAGATCAATTTATTTGCTTTTTGTTTGGACTGACAAGAGCCGATATAGCGGAGAGTGAAGTGAATCGTTTGCTGCAAAGTATTTCCAAAACAGCGCAGGAAGATTCAGAGTTGTCCGATTTGTCTATATCAGTGGGATTATTGATCGTTCATTCGGGTGAGTTTAGTTGTGAGGAAGCGTTAGGGAGAGTTGGCAGAGCACTTTATTTTGCCAAGCAAAGAGGCGGTGGCAAATTGTGTAATTACCAAAGTCTCACACCTACTTTCCAGCCAAAGACATCAAACGGTGAATTGGATAATTTGTTGCAGATGATTCGCAAAAATGATAACTATTCTAAGGCATATGAGGTAAATTATCCTGAATTTGCACGTACAATGAATTATTTGGAACGTGTGATAGAGAGAAATGATCAACCGATGTATATCGTTATGTTTACGTTGTTGGCCACAGATGAAGAGGCTGCTACAATAGAACAGAAGAATATCGGTATGAGAATGCTGGAGGCAGCAATAGTTTCAGCGTTGCGCAAAACAGATGTTACAATGCAGTTCTCCAGTTCTCAGAGAGTTGTAATACTTATGAATATGGATGAGGAAAACAAACAGATGACAATCAATCATATTATAAGTACTTATTATAAGAATGACAGCAATAAAATATTCAGTATTGTTCATGAGGTGGCAGATTTGTCTGCAACAGAAGCATAATAGTGAAAAAATAAAATTATTTACAAAATGACTTGCCAAAAAGAATATTTTGTGATAGAATACATTTTGTTGTGAAAACAACATGCCGGCGTGTCGGAATGGCAGACGAGGCAGACTCAAAATCTGTTGTGGGCAACCACGTGCGGGTTCAAGTCCCGCTGCCGGCATGAAACCTCCGTATTTTACGGAGGTTTTTTTTGTGGTTGTTTTTGTGGTTGTTCAGTTTGTGATATGATGTTTTGTGAAAAAACAAAGCTTTGAGATGGCTAATGTATTGACAATTACACGCATGTGATAGTAAAATAAAGACAATTAAATGAAACAAGGGGGTAATAGTCCATGATTAAAAAAAGTAGAATTGTTTTGGCATTGGCTGTAGCACTGGGATTGAGTTCGACAGTTACAATGGATGTTTCTGCAGCAACATTAAGAGACTATTTTGATGCAAAGTATTATGCATCTCTTTATCCTGATTTGCAGGAAGCATATGGCAATAATGAAGAAGGGTTATATGAGCATTATATTACGTTTGGAATAAAGGAAGGCAGAAGCGCAAGCCGCATATTTAACGTTAATAAGTACCGTGAAAATTATGCTGACCTGGATGCTGCGTTTGGTGACAATTGGGATGCTTATGCCAATCATTACGCTACATATGGCATTAAGGAAGGAAGAGATGCAGGAGGAGACGGACTTAATGGAATAGAAGCGTATGGGGAAATATATTATGATACCTATGCTGCCTATGGTCCGAATTTCTTTGTGGAGCTTGAAAAGGGCGAGGAGTTAGGTAAAACGTTAGACAGAGATAAACTGATTACTCCCTATTATGCAAAACGGAATGCTTTGACTGCAGATTCACAGAGTGCAGAAGTAAGACGGAATGTAGATAATAATTTTGGCTGGGCCGAGACAGAGTTACATTATGCGTCATGGTATTATATTGCTTATTTGAATGCAGATGACAGCGATGAAAAAGACAGTTTTGGACGGTTGTATAATGGGTGCTATGAGAATCTGACAAAGTATAGGGACTATGTATTGTTAAATGGAACGAAGGAAGATGCAGACAAGTGGTTTGATTCGTATCATGAAATCACCGGAGCAAATGGATTTGCAAGAACACATGTGTTGCCGCAGAAAGTAGCGGTAAGCGATTAAAGTTATAGTTTGAATAAGAAAGGGTGCAGTGTCGCAGGTGGCATTGCACCTTTTTTTAATATGCCTGACAGATATATGTTTATTTTTTTTGGATTTTGGTGTATAGTAGTAATATATGTGCATTGATAGAAAATGTATCAGGGTGACGGTTATGACTTGTAAAGAATTCGAGAAAATTATTCCGGATTTTTTGAATCGGAAGCTTGATTTTCTCACACTAAAAAAATTTAGCGAGCATATGGAGTCCTGCGAAGAGTGTCGCGAGGAGCTGACGATTCAGTTTCTGGTGACAGAAGGTATGCAACGCCTGGAGGAAGGCGATGCCTTTGATATGCAGGCAGAGCTTGATGGGCGTCTTGAGGAGGCTGAAAGATACACGAAGTTTCATTCCACATTTTTGTATGTGGGGGCAGCACTGGAGATACTGGCACTTGGGCTGATCGTTGCATTTATTATTTGGATATTTTTATAAGGGATAAAGTTTGAATAGAAGGGTTTTGTATGAAGAAACTTGTTTTGATAGATGGTCATAGTATTTTAAACAGAGCATTTTATGGGGTGCCGGAGCTTTCCAATGCGGAGGGACTTCACACCAATGCCATTTTTGGTTTTTTGAATATTATGTTCAAAATATTAGAAGATGAAAAGCCGGAATACCTTGCGGTAGCTTTTGACGTACATGCACCTACATTTCGTCATAAGATTTATGACGCATACAAGGGGACCAGAAAACCCATGCCGGAGGAGCTTAGAGAACAGGTGCCCGTGATGAAGGATGTGCTTCGTGCCATGGGAATAGTTATCATGGAACAGGCCGGACTTGAGGCGGATGATATTCTGGGTACTTTGGCGAAGAAGGCTGAAAAAGCAGGAATGGCTGTTTCTTTGGTGTCCGGTGATAGGGATTTGTTGCAGATAGCTACGGATCAAATCAAGATTCGTATTCCCAAGACCAAGAGAAACGGTACGGAAATTGAGGATTATTATGCAGCGGATGTACTAGCCGCTTATCACGTAACCCCCGAGCAGTTTATTGATTTGAAAGCACTTATGGGTGATGCTTCTGATAATATTCCGGGGGTACCAAAGGTGGGCGAGAAGACTGCCTCTGCATTGATTGTTGAGTATGGTTCTTTAGCAAATCTTTATGAGCATGTGGAGGAAGTTTCCAAGAATGCTATTAGAGAGTCTTTGAAGGCTAATAAGAATCTGGCTGATTTGAGCAAGACGTTGGCGACAATTAAGACGGACTGTGAAATTGAGCTTGATTATGAGGCGGCCAAGGCAGAAGATTTCTATACACCTGAAGCCTATTCCATGTTTAAGAAGCTGGAATTTAAGAACATGCTTGGTCGTTTTGATAAGGCCGACATGGTTGTCAAAAATGATGTGGCAGGGACTTTCAAGCGATTGAATAATTTGCAGGAGTTTGAAAAGATTGCCAAGAAGGCTGAAAAAGAAGCCTTGATCGGATTATATCTGCTCAAGGAGGCCGGACGCATTCTGGGTGTTTCTGTTTGTATTTCTGAGGAAGAGACTTACTTTTACGCAGTTGCATGCGAAAAAGCTGTAGAGGGACAGTTGTCTTTATTTGATGCCCTTGTGGAAGAGAAGGATGAGGCCGAGGATATTAAGCAGATTTTAAAAACGCTTTCTGCCCGCACTAAGATTGCTACCTTTGATATCAAGAAGGAATACGAATATTTATCATTAGACAGCACGGACAGATATTTTGATGTGTTAATTGGTGCATATTTATTGAATCCGCTTAAAAATGACTATGATATCACAGCGATTGCTTCAGAGCATCTGGACATGATGATTCCGGAGACATCAGAGATGTTTGGTAAAAAGAAAATGGCGGAGGTTTTAGAGACGGAACCTGAAAAATGCATGCAGTATGCCTGTTATGGTGCTTATGTATCGTTTGCTGCAAGCAGTGTGATTGAAAACAAGCTGTCCGATACCGGGATGGTGGATTTATTCCGTCAGATAGAGATGCCCCTTTCTTTAGTGCTTTACGACATGGAGCGGGAAGGCATCGAAGTGCGCAAAGAGGAGCTTAAAACCTACGGTGATGCGCTGGTTGCCCGTATTGAAGAATTGGAGAAATCCATTCATAGTCAGGCGGGTGAAGTGTTCAATATCAATTCTCCTAAGCAGCTTGGTGAGATTTTATTTGAAAAATTGGAACTGCCCGGCGGCAAGAAAACGAAAACCGGTTATTCCACGGCGGCGGATGTGCTTGAAAAGCTTTCTGCGGACCATCCGATTGTTCGGGATATTTTGGAGTATCGTGGTCTTGTGAAATTAAAGTCAACCTATGCGGATGGTTTGGCGGTTTATATCGGTGAGGATAAACGAATCCATTCCAATTTTAACCAGACCATTACGGCTACGGGGCGAATCAGTTCCACAGAGCCTAATTTGCAGAATATTCCCACCAGAACGGAGCTTGGCAAACAGCTTCGAAAAGTATTTGTGCCCAAGGATGGTTTTGTGTTTGTGGATGCGGATTATTCTCAGATTGAACTGCGTGTACTGGCTCACATGTCCGGGGATGAGCAGTTGATAGAGGCTTATCGCATGGATGAGGATATTCACCGCATTACAGCTTCTAAGGTATTCCATACACCCTTGGAGGAAGTCACAGATTTGCAGAGACGCAATGCCAAGGCGGTTAACTTCGGTATTGTGTACGGCATCAGTTCTTTTGGCTTGAGTCAGGACTTAAGCATTAGCCGGAAGGAAGCAACGGCCTATATTGAGCAGTATTTTGCTACGTATCCCGGGATTAAAACCTTCCTTGACAAGCTGGTGGAGGATGCCAAGAAGGATGGCTATGTAACTACAATGTATGGTAGAAGACGTCCCGTTCCGGAATTGTCTTCCTCTAATTTCATGCAACGTTCTTTCGGTGAGCGTGTGGCAATGAATTCGCCTATTCAGGGCACTGCAGCAGATATTATCAAGGTTGCCATGATTAAGGTGTGGGAGGCTTTGCGGAAGGAAGGACTTCGCTCTAAGCTTATTTTGCAGGTTCATGATGAATTGTTGATTGAAACTGCGACAGATGAGCTTGAACGTGTGGAACAGCTTTTGGCAGACAACATGAAGTCAGCGGTGGAGCTTGCGGTGACACTTGAGGTGGACGTACACAACGGAGAAAACTGGTACGAGGCAAAATAAATGAGATTTATTGGAATTACCGGTGGTGTAGGTGCCGGAAAATCAGAGCTTCTTAAATATATTAAAGATCATTATCTGTGTGAAATCTGGCTTGCGGATGAGGTGGCTCATCTGGTAAAAAGGAAGGGAACCTCCTGTTTTGACAGGTTGGTAAAGCTTCTTGGTCAGGATGTGGTGGCGTCAGACGGAGAGATAGACAAAGCGTTGATGGCCAAGCGGATTTTTGCAGATGAAGAAGTGCTGGCGCAGGTAAACTCCATTGTGCATCCTGCGGTGCAGGAGTTTATTTTGGAGAAATATGAGACGGCAAAGGCTAACGCAGAGGTGGAATTGTTTTTCGTGGAGGCGGCTTTGTTAATTGAGGCAGGATACACGGACCTTGTGGATGAACTTTGGTATGTATACGCGGATGTGGCAGTAAGGGGCAGACGACTTTCTGATGCACGAGGCTATAGCGAGGAAAAAATCACACAGATTATGGATAGTCAGTTATCAGAGGATGAATTCCGTAGAGCATGTGATTTTGTGATAGACAATAGTGGCGAGCTTATAGACAGTTATCGCCAAATAGATAAGAAACTGGAGGCTTTTTCATGGCGGGAGTAGGCGAAATGAGAGAAAATCAGGGTCAACTTGTATTTGGTCTGGATATTGGAACACGTAGTATTGTGGGTACGGTGGGATATTTAAACGGTACCAAATTTCATGTGCTTGGTCAGTGTGCCAGAGAGCATGACACCAGAGCCATGCTGGATGGACAAATTCATGATATTAATAAGGTTGCAGACACCATTTCTTCCGTAAAAAGACGGTTGGAGGAAGATTTAAACCGTAATCTTACAGATGTATGTATTGCGGCAGCAGGTCGTGTGCTTCGCACGGTAACCATCACGGCTGAGCAGCAGTTTGAAAGTGAGAAAGAGATTACGGATGAGGATGTGTATGCACTGGATACTTTGGGCGTGGAGAAGGCTTACGAGGAATTCCAGAAATCCAATGATACCGACATGAAGTTTTATTGTGTGGGTTATACTCCCATGCGCTATTATATGAACGGATATCAGATTGGTAATCTGGAGGGGCATAAGGCAAAGACCATTGCTGCGGATTTGATTGCAACCTTTTTGCCGGATGACGTGGTAAGCGGTTTGTATAAGGCAGTGGAACTTGCGGGACTTCATGTAACCAATCTGACGCTGGAGCCTATTGCGGCTATTCAGGTGGCCATTCCTGAGAAGTTCCGTATGCTTAATATGGCTCTTGTGGATGTGGGAGCAGGTACCAGCGATATTTCCATTACAAAAGAGGGAACGATTACGGCTTATGGTATGATTCCGGTGGCAGGAGACAGCTTGACGGATATTATTGTACAGCATTGTCTGGTAGATTTTGAGACCGCAGAGATGATTAAGCGCCAGTCAACTGTGGAAGAAATGGTTGAGTATCAGGATATTATGGGACTTCCCCAGATGATTACTTCAGGGGAAGTGAGAGAGATTCTGGGTGAGGCTGTTGAGAATATGACCAAGATGGTTGCTCAGACGATTAAAGAGTTAAACGGTGATAAGCCGGTAAGTGCGGTGTTTGTAGTAGGCGGAGGCGGTATGGTACCCGGTTACACAGAGGCGCTTGCCAAGGATTTGGGCATTCCAAAGGAGCGTGTGGCAATCCGTGGCAGAGAGGTTATGCAGAATATTGTGTTTGAGCTGGAAAATGCACAGATGGATTCTCTGATGGTAACTCCTATTGGTATTTGCTTAAGCTTTTATGAGCAGAGCAATAATTTTATCTTTGTGGAATTTAATGAAAGCCGTATGAAACTCTATGACAATGGACGTCTGTCTGTGTCGGATGCGGCAATGCAGGTGCAGTTTGCCAATGAGGATTTGTTCCCTAAGAGGGGAAAGGCTTTGACCTTTACGGTAAATGATAAGAGCCGTATGGTGCGTGGCAGCCAGGGTGAGGCAGCAGTCATAACCTTGAATGGTGATCCGGCAGATTTACATACCCGAATTAATAGCGGTGATATCATCAAGGTGGTTGCATCTACGGAGGGTGACCCGGGTTATCAGGAACTTGGAAAATTGCCTGAGCTTGCAGAATGGATGCATGTAACTGTAAATGGAAATAAGATTACATTGCCCAAAACGGCTATCGTCAATGGTGAACAACAGAACGAGTTTTATATGATTCAGGAGGGAGATGCCATTTGTGTGCAGAATTGTTATACAGTGGCACAGTTGGCTGAATTTTTGGATGTACCGCTGGGCGGAGATATCAAAGTGAATGATGCACCGGCAAAGGAAGATACACAGGTGTATGAGAATTTCTCTGTAAGCTGGGATATGAGTATGGCGAGAGGAACAAGAAGTGATGAGAGTGTGCTAGAAGGCGGTGTGACTTATGATGATTTGCCGGAGGATGACGGCGAGGAAGCTGTGGCTGATAGTAGTGATGCCAATGCAGATGTTGTAGAAGAAAGTGCAGTAGCAGAGTCGGCAGGCACACCTCGAAATGAAGGAGGCAGGGAAGTAAAGGTTATGGCCAACGGTCGTTTCGTAACACTTTCCGGTAAGGACGATTATGTGTTTGTGGATATTTTTGACCATATTGACTTTGATTTAAAGGAGTCAAACGGCAGGGGTATTACTACACTGTTAAACAGCAAGGCGGCAGATTATATGGAGACCTTGAAGGACGGAGACGTCATTGAAATATTTTGGAATGAAAGCGGGAAATAACATATGAGACTTTGCAGCATCGCCAGCGGCAGCAGCGGCAACTGCATTTATGTGGGAAGTGACTCCACCCATCTTTTGGTGGATGTGGGAATCAGCGGACGCAGAGCAGAGGGCGGACTGAATTATCTGGATCTGACGGGGGCAGATATTGACGGTATTTTGGTAACGCATGAGCATGCAGACCATATTAATGGTCTGGGTGTTATGGCGCGAAAGTATGGAATGCCTATCTATGCCACCAAGGGAACCATAAAAGCAATCAAGAATTGTACCAGTGTAGGTAACATTGATGATTCACTTTTTCGAGAGGTAAAAGAAGACGAAAAGTTGATGATTAAGGATTTGACCATCAACCCCATGCGCATCTCCCATGATGCGGCACAGCCTGTGGGATATCGCATATCTTACGGTAAGAAGAAGGTGGCAATCTGTACGGATTTGGGACATTTTACGGATTACACCGTGGAATGTCTTCGGGGGATGGATGCCCTTCTTTTAGAGGCCAATCATGATGTGAATATGCTTCAGGTGGGCCCCTATCCCTATCATTTGAAACAGCGAATTTTGAGTGACAGAGGGCATCTTTCTAATGAAAACTCCGGCAGGTTGTTGAGTCGGGTACTTCATGATAATTTGCAGGCGATTTTGCTTGGACATTTAAGTCATGAGAACAATCTTCCGGAGCTTGCTTACGAGGCGGTTCGTATGGAGATTACATTGGGAGATAATCCTTACAATGCAACGGATTTTGCCATGCAGGTGGCAAGGAGAAATGAACCCACGCCGGTGGTAAATATAGCATAAAAAATAAAGCGTTCAGCGTAGAATGGAGAATTAACATGAAAAAGACAATTATTACAGTAGTAGGTAAGGATACAGTAGGTATCATCGCAAAGGTTTGTACATATCTTGCGGATAACGGCATCAATATTCTGGATATTTCCCAGACCATCGTACAGGACTATTTCAACATGATGATGATTGTGGATACTAACAATGCCTCCAAGCAGTTTGGTGTGATGGCAGAGGAGTTGGCTGCGTTGGGTGAGGAAATCGGCGTGGTAATCAAGTGCCAGAAGGAAGAAATTTTTGATAAGATGCACAGAATCTAGTGGAGGATGTTATGATTAATCAGTACGAAGTTCTTGAAACAAATGAGATGATTGAAAAGGAAAATCTGGATGTGCGTACCATCACCATGGGTATCAGTCTCTTGGATTGCATTGATTCTGATTTGCAGAAACTGGGTCAGAAGATTCATGACAAGATTTATGATGCTGCCAAGGATTTAGTAAAGACCGGTGACGAAATCGGCGCAGAATTTGGTATTCCTATTGTAAATAAGCGTATTTCCGTGACCCCTATGGCACTCATTGGCGGTGCGGCTTGTAAGAACGTAGAAGATTTTGCATATCTTGCCAAGGTGTTGGATGATGTGGCGCATGAGGTGGGCGTAAACTTTATCGGCGGATATTCTGCTCTGGTAAGCAAGGGAATGACTCCGGCAGACGAACTTTTGATTCGTTCCATTCCTTTGGCTCTTTCCACTACTGAGAGAGTGTGTAGTTCCGTGAATTTAGGTTCTACCCGTACTGGTATCAATATGGGTGCGGTAAAGCTTATGGGTGAGATGATTAAGCAGACTGCGGAGTACACCAAGGAGGATGATTCTCTGGGGTGTGCCAAACTGGTGGTGTTCTGTAATGCTCCTGACGACAATCCTTTTATGGCAGGTGCGTTCCATGGCGTGACTGAGGCGGATAAGATTATTAATGTGGGTGTCAGCGGCCCCGGTGTAGTAAAAACTGCTCTTGAGAAGGTTCGTGGAGAGAACTTTGAAGTGCTTTGTGAGACGATTAAAAAGACTGCATTTAAGGTAACCCGTGTGGGTCAGTTGGTGGCTCAGGAGGCATCTGAAATGTTGGGAGTTCCTTTTGGAATTGTAGATTTGTCTCTTGCACCTACCCCTGCAATCGGTGATAGTGTGGCAGATATTTTGTGTGAGATTGGTTTGGAGTATGCGGGTGCTCCCGGTACAACGGCAGCATTGGCGCTTTTAAATGATCAGGTAAAAAAGGGCGGTGTCATGGCATCTTCCTATGTAGGTGGCCTTAGCGGTGCGTTCATCCCTGTCAGTGAAGATCAGGGTATGATTGATGCGGTAACGGCAGGTGCTCTTACCCTTGAGAAGCTTGAAGCAATGACTTGTGTATGTTCCGTTGGACTTGATATGATTGCCATTCCCGGTGATACCAAGGCAACCACCATTTCCGGTATCATTGCCGATGAGATGGCAATCGGTATGGTAAATCAGAAGACCACGGCAGTGCGTATTATTCCTGTGGTTGGTAAGGGAGTTGGTGAGACGGTAGAATTTGGCGGGCTTTTAGGTTATGCGCCTATCATGCCTGTAAATCAGTTCTCCTGTGATGCGTTTGTAAACAGAGGCGGAAGAATTCCTGCACCTATTCACAGCTTTAAGAACTAAAGATTAAACAATCAAAAGAGGACTTCGGTACTCATTTACCATAGCCTGCTTGCTCTTAAAGGCAGCAGTGCTTTCGTAAACAGAGTTTATGCGAAGTTCTTTTTTTAATGTTTGCAAGGCTGCTTCGTCCGAAAGCTTTTCTGCATCGGCAAGCTTAGTTACAAGGGGAATACTTGCGTTTTTCTTGATGGCAGTTAGCAGGGCTTCGGAGTTCTTTCTAAATCCCAGTACACGGGCGTAGTTTACATAATCATTTTGACGTGCCTGCTCAATATCAGCAGTACGGATATCTAACAAAATATGCATGAGACAGCGACTGATACGTGTGTAGGTCATATCCTTTGTTTTGAGGATGTCGCAAAAACTTCTAAAGTCAGTAAATTGATACAGATGCTTTATAATACGGTCAGACAAATCAGAGGATACATCCATATAGTCGGAGTATCCTTTGTCAGCTTCCATAAGGAGTTTGTAGTGCATTATTTCTGAAAAATCATTCAGTCGAAGACATTCATTTGCTTCAAGAGCGTTTTTTAGAATCGCAAAGGCAGATTCCGGTATCTGGGCAGCAAGGGACTGCAAATCACAGTCGTCATAAATTGCATGGCGCAGGGCAAGTGCAGAACTTTGATAACTACCCATTAGGCGGTCGCCGTAATTGGAAGAACTGCGTAGCGTAGTCAGAGGAGTTATTTTGCTGTTTCTGCGTTTTAATGCTTTCAAATACTCAATACCTAAGATGTTATTGGATAGCGCAAGTACATCTATGCAATTAGACAAATCAGGATACAGCTTGGTCAGGGCAGCAGTGCGGGCGCTGGGGTAAGAGAGCCCCTGACGCAATTTTTGCTTTAAAGCATCTTGGAATTCTTTTGATTCATCGGCCAAAATATCTGCAAGGTGGTCTAAAGCCTTGATATCACCGCTTTCACTGCCAAAACACAAATGACTTACCACGCCCAGTTTGTCCAGAATGGAAACAGCACCCATGGCAAAAAATTCGGCACTGCCGGTTGCGTACAGAGCGGGAAGTTCCAACACCAAATCTGCGCCGTTTTTTAGCGCCATCTCGGCACGGCGGTATTTGTTTAATAGAGCGGGAGTACCCCTTTGCATGAAATTGCCGCTCATGACAACAATGGTATAATCTGCTTCTGATTGCTTTTTAGCATCTTGAAGCTGATAAAGGTGTCCGTTATGAAAAGGGTTGTATTCTGCAACGATGCCATTTACTTTTAAATTATTCATAGAATCCTTCTTTCGAGTGTCATAAAATTAACAAGGTGTTTTTATTCAAAAACAAGCAGATAAAACGCATATTCTCTCTTGTTTATTATTTTTTAATTTAGTATAATATAAACAACGTGATTTGTTAAGATGCAAAAATTTTGTTTCACGGAAAGGAGAAATGAAAATGTCATACATTGACATGATTAAGGAGAGAGCGAGACTCGACAAGAAAACAATCGTATTACCGGAGTCCAACGATAAGAGAACATTGTTGGCAGCAGCGAAGCTGATGGAAGAGGGTATTGCTGACATCATCATGATTGGCGATGAAGAGAAGATTATGGATGGTGCAGGATGGTTGGAAGTTGACCTCACCGGTGTTAAGGTAGTAAACCCCAAGACTACCGACAGACTGGACGACTACGTGAATCTTTTATATGAGACCAGAAAAGCAAAGGGCATGACCCCCGAGATGGCAAGAGAGATTCTGCTTAAGGATTATCTGACCTTTGGTATTGTAATGGTTAAGGCAAATGAGGCTGACGGTATGGTTGCAGGTGCATGTCACTCTACTGCAGATACCTTGAGACCCGCTTTGCAGATCTTGAAAACCGCACCCGGTGTTAAGCTGGTTTCTGCATTCTTTGTTATGGATACCCAGTTTAAGGATCAGGGCGAGAATGGTGCATTCATCTTTGCTGACTGTGGTCTGAATCAGGATCCTACTCCCGAAGAGCTTGCAGCAATTGCAGATTCTTCCTCCAGAAGCTTTAAGGCACTGGTAGGTCCTAAGCCTGTTATTGCTATGCTCAGCCACTCTACCAAGGGTAGTGCTAAGCACGCTTTGGTTGACAAGGTTGTTGAGGCTACCGCAATCGCTAAAGAGCAGTATCCTCATCTGGTATTGGACGGCGAGTTACAGCTGGATGCAGCTTTGGTTCCTTCCGTATCTAAGTCTAAGGCACCCGGAAGCCCTGTTGGCGGACATGCTAATGTACTCATTTTCCCCAATCTGGATGCAGGTAATATCGGTTACAAGTTGGTACAGAGACTTGGTGGTGCTGAGGCGTACGGCCCCATGCTTCAGGGTATTGCTAAACCCGTAAATGACCTTTCCCGTGGATGCTCATGGGAAGATATCGTAGGTGTAGTTGCGCTGACTGCAGTTCAGGCACAGCTTGTATAAACCGAATAATAATCGAAAGGATAATTCAAGATGAATATTTTAGTTATCAATTGTGGTAGTTCTTCCCTGAAGTATCAGGTTATCAATTCCGATAGTGAGCAGTGCATCGCAAAGGGCCTTTGCGAGAGAATCGGTATTGAAGGAAGCCAGATTTCCTATGAGCCCACCGGTGGTGAGAAGGAAGTAAATGTAACTCCCATGCCTGACCACACCGAGGCAATTCGTCTGGTGCTTGAGGCACTGACCAACGATAAGACCGGTGTTGTTAAGAGCCTTGATGAGATTGGTGCAGTAGGACATCGTGTAGTACATGGTGGCGAGAAGTTTGCAGCTTCCACCGTTATCACAGATGAGGTTATGGCAGCAATTGAGGAGTGTAACGATCTTGCACCTCTTCATAATCCTGCAAATATCATTGGTATCAACGCTTGTAAGAGCCTGATGCCCGGTACTCCCATGGTAGCTGTATTTGATACTGCTTTCCATCAGACCATGCCCGAGGAGGCTTATATGTACGGCCTTCCTTATGAGTACTATGAGAAGTACAAAATCAGACGTTACGGCTTCCACGGTACCAGCCATTCTTATGTTTCCAAGAAGGCTGCAGAGGTGCTTGGTAAGAATTACGAGGATATGAAGATTATCGTTTGTCACTTGGGCAACGGTTCCAGCGTGTCTGCTGTTAAGAATGGTAAGTGTGTAGATACTTCTATGGGTCTGACTCCCCTTGAGGGTCTGATTATGGGTACCCGTTCCGGTGATATGGATCCCGCAATCATGGAGTTCATTGCTCACAAGGAGAATAAGTCCATCGATGAGATTATGACCATTCTCAACAAGAAGTCCGGTGTGCTTGGCCTTTCCAACAACCTTTCTTCTGACTTTAGAGATTTGGTTGCAGGTCGTGATGAGGGTAATGCTTATGCTGCTTGTGCATTAAAGACTTTCAGCTATCGTGTGGCAAAGTATATTGGTTCTTATGTAGCAGCAATGAACGGTGTTGACGTTATCTGCTTTACTGCAGGCGTAGGTGAGAACTCTGCTCCTGTTCGTAAGATGATTTGTGAGTACCTTGGTTACCTTGGTGTTACTATCGATGAGGAAGCAAACGGTAAGCGTGGTCAGGAGATCGCAATTTCTACCGCAGATTCCAAGACTACTGTTATGGTAATTCCTACCAATGAGGAGCTTGCTATTGCAAGAGAGACCGTTCGTCTGGTATAAAACAAAGTGAATTTCAGAGCCCTCGGGTATCGTTTAAGCGGTTTCCGGGGGCTTTTTGCATGCAAATGGCATCCGGCTTGCATCATAACTGCATCATTTTCTTTTTTTTATTGAAAAGAATTGAGGTTCAAAAAATCCGATGCTATACTGGTGAGAGAGTAAATCAAATCTTACAGAGGAGCAAGGCGTGAGATACACAAGAGTGATGCGCTTTTTAAGCGGCTGGAAAAAGTACATATATTTTTGGGCAGTGGCAGCATTTGTCTGTGGTGTGGGGATATTTGATATTGGAGTCTGTGCTGCTGCGGCGCCGGGCAATCGGCCCCCTGTAAGGTCTGAGTTTTCGGCAGCAGACAGACTGGCTATGATCATAGAGGAAGGCCGGGCTGTAGCGGAGGCTTATCGGGCCTACGAGGAACGTTTTTTGCAGATTCAGACCATTGAAGATATTTCTGTCTGTGGATATGAGGTGGTTGAGAAGCATGTGTTTGATATCCCTTTGGTAACACAGATGTATGACGAGGAAGGCTTACCTGTTGATACGGAGGTAGTTCGTCCTGAGAAGTTGTATGAAATTGGCAGAGAGGATGCGATTTCTAATCAGATTGTGCCGACTGTGCGGTTTTATACGGCCATAGACAGTGAAACTGCAAGAGCGGCTGTATTTTTGGCCAATCAGGATGGGCAGATTATATATAAGACGAATCAGTTGGAGTGTAATTACACGGTTCTGGGATGCGTGGAGCAGCCAATTGTTGATATGGTATCCGTGGCATTTCAGGATTTAAATTATGATGGCCTTACGGACATGACATTGATTGCAGGTTGTGTGAACGACAGCGGATATTATGCAGGTAAACAATATAAAGTAGGCGAGGTGTTGTTTCAGGAGCCGGACCAAGGCGATAACCTATCCTTTTATCGGGATTGGCGTATCAATGACAAAATTAACCGATTTGATATGAACAGGAGTGCAAAATGTATTCGTTCTTTTGTGCGTGACGGACAATCCACAGAGTTTTTGTATACGGCAACTACGGAAGAAGAATTACTGGAAAATGGTTTTGAGATTATTGAAGAGCAATGTTATTGGCGAACTTATGAAAAGCTTGGAAAATTAAAGGTTTTGCCGGGTGTTTATTCCATGGCGGACTATGATATTTTCATGATTTATATGATAAACGAGCAAGGGAATATTGTATGGTGCTTTCAACCCATGGGAGAGTATGATAACCTGTATTCTTTGCGGGGTATCAGTGGCAAGGATTTAGATGGCGATGGTATGAAAGATTTGCTTGTGGTGGCCCGTTACAGCAAAGAAGGAGAGAATGGTGAGATTATCATAGAGGGGCAATATTCCATTTATTATCAGCGCACTGGTGGATTTGATACAGATATGGAATTTGCTAAGATGCATCCCTACGAGGATACGGATACAGTGGAAGCTCTTGTAAAGAAGATTCGTATTTATTGGGGCTGGGAGACGGAAACGGCAGTATTGACAGATGAGGTAAAGAAAGATGATTAAGATACTGATTGTAGATGATGAAAAACCGATTTGTGATTTGATAGACATTAACCTTACTGCGGCAGGATATCAATGTAAGGCGGTGCAGGATGGTTTGCAGGCAATAGATTTAATTGAAAAGGAAAATTTCGACCTGATTTTGTTGGATGTGATGCTTCCCGGGGCAGATGGCTATGATATTATGGAATATATCAGGCCATTGAAAGTGCCTGTGATTTTTATCACTGCAAAGCATGAGGTAAAGGATCGGGTCAAGGGGCTTCGCCTTGGGGCGGAGGACTATCTGGTAAAGCCTTTTGAGGTAGTGGAGCTGGTAGCCAGAGTAGAGGTTGTGCTCAGACGTTTTAACAAAACCCAGAAGCTTTTGCAGGCAGGGGATGTGGTTGTGGATGTGGAGGCAAGGAAGGTTACCAAGGCGGGAACTCCTATTGTGCTTACTAATAAGGAATATGGTTTGCTGGTACTCTTTATCCGCAACAAAAATGTGGCACTTTTTAAAGAAACCCTATACGAAAAGGTTTGGGGGGACGAGTACATTGCAGATAGCCGTACCCTTGAACTGCATGTGCAGAGATTGCGCAAAAAGATGGGGTGGGAGCAGAATCTGGTGGCGGTTTACAAGGTAGGTTACAGACTGGAAATCTAGGATATAAGCTTATTAAGATATATAAGAGGCTGAATTATGAAGTTTTCGTATAAAATTTTATTGTGGACAATTATTATTATGGCCGGAGCGTTTGGCATCAGTGGACATTTTTTCGTGAATTATGTGTTTGAGACGTCGCTTGAGCGAGAGATTAATCAATCCATGAACGACACAAATATTTTACAGTTTGCTTTTGAGACAGCGGCCTTAAATATTCCGTCGAAGTATGAGGTTTTACAGGATAGGGCAATCGAGGAAATTGGTGTTACATTGGATGCGGGCAATACTGGGGCAACCAGACTGCTTCGTATTTCTGATGAGAATCGCATACCTCTTTATGCCAGTGAGGGCTTTGTCAAGGAGACGGAGTTTTTAAAATTAATTAAAGAAGATACACGAATTTATCAGGTGATTAAGCAGGGGGAGCGTTATTATGTGCAGACGGGAACGGTGATTAATGCGCTGGATCGAATCGTGTATCTGGAGACCATGAAGGATGTGACTGCGGTTTATGAGGAGCGAACACAAGGCTTTGCCATGTATAGAAGGGTGGCTATGCTGGTGCTTTTTCTTAGTTCCGTAGTGATGTATTTTATTTCCCATTGGTTGACGAAACCGATTCGCTTACTTACTCGTGCCACAAAAAAGATGGCAGGTGGGGATTACAGTTATCGTGCGGATAAAATAAGCAATGATGAGATGGGTGTACTGACAGAGGATTTCAATCAGATGGCCAACACATTGGAAGAGAATATCCATAAACTGGAGGATGAGGTGCGCTCAAGAGAAGATTTTATTGGTGCATTTTCTCATGAGCTTAAGACACCTCTGACGGCTATTATCGGTTATGCGGATTTGCTGCGTTCCCATAAATTGGATGAGGAAAAGGCTCTTCTTTCTGCCAATTATATTTATACCGAAGGTAAGCGTCTGGAGACCATGTCTTTTAGATTGCTTGACTTAGTTGTAACCAAGCGGGGAGAAGTTGCATTCCAGACGGTTGATGTGGAGGTTCTGTTTAGCTACATAAAGAATATGTATGCGGTACATACGGCACCTGTCATGGATTTTCGGTTTACCTATGAGCCGGGAACGGTGCAGACGGAGCAGAATCTGATGCTGACAGTATTAAGCAACCTGGTGGATAATGCCTGTAAAGCTTCTGAACCGGGAAGTATCATTGAAATTATCGGCAAGCGAGAGGAAAACGGGTATCGTTTTGCGGTGAGGGATTATGGTGTGGGTATTCCCAAAGAGGAGTGTCGCAAGATTACGGAGGCGTTTTATATGGTGGACAAATCGCGTTCCCGCAGTCATAACGGAGCCGGACTTGGGCTTGCGCTGTGTACTCAGATTTTAAAACTTCATAACAGTGAGCTTACTATAGAAAGTACACCGGGAGAAGGCAGTCTCATCGGCTTTACGCTACCGGATAAGGAGGTGGCAAAGCATGATTCGGAATAAGTGTGGCATGATTGTACTGATTTTGGTGGCGATTTTTGTGTCGGCCCTATCCTTGTGGGGACCGGAGCTTTTGGCAGAGTATTCGGATAAGAAGTCGCTAAATCAGGTTGTAGAAAGAGAAGCGCAAGGGCCGGGTGAAGGTTATCGTTACATTATGAGCAGTGATGAAAAATTGTCGCTTCTGGCAAAATGCTTAAATAGTCAGAGCCAGCCGGAGAGCGATAGAAATGCGGCTATCTATCAAAATAACATGAATTATGATGAACTGGCAGGAACCTATGCTTTTGTAGTAAACAAGCAGGGTCCTTCCGAGCAGGATATCACGGAGGAACAGATTTATGCTGTCTGTGATGAACAGCTTGCAGAATTGAGAGAGCTTGGGATTTTGCCGGATGAGGTAAAAACGGTAAATGCAGAATCGTATGATGCGGTACTTTACTCTGCAATTGATGTGTTGGAACCAAGAAACAACATATCGGTATGGAAGGTCAGTCTTTCTACCGATAAAAAAAATGCAGACAAGTCCGGCCGCATGTTAGATGTCTACATTGATGCCCGGACCGGTAAAATTTACGAATTTTATGTACGAACAAGCACAACATGGGATGAGCTTGATAAAGACAAGATGATAAACGCTTGGGCGACCTATCTGGAACTGTCTGCCCCCACGGCCTACGAATCCGAGAATCCACTCTTGGAAAACACTCCCTACTATGCAAAATACCGATTTGGTGAGGCTACAGATGCAAGCACTATCGTAACATTAGGCTTCTATGAAGGCATCAATGAGCTATACTTAAAGATATCACGGTAAAAATAAAACCACACCACGATGCAAAAAATATGCAAAAACCTTGAAATTTGTATGCAGAAATGTTGAATTTCTGATGTGTTGTCCACGTATCCTTAAAGGGAAGAAAGCGATAGCCTTTCTTGATAGTCAGGAGGATACGGGCGATGATGCAGAAGAGAATGAAAGAATACAAGCTGGTACGGTGTGGTGAACAAATTAACAAAGGACATAAAAGAGTTGGTGTAAGATGCGCATTGGCGGCACTGTTATCCTTCGTTTTGTCAATCACTGCAGTACCGGCTTTTGGCTTTGGCGGACAGGGGATGGTCACTGAAGCTGAAGAGGAGTTATTGTCCGATATCAGTGATGGTGATGTAAGTCAGGGCGATGTGAAATTACAAGATGCAGAGGATAATGATACTTCTAAGAGTGAACAGGCACAAGTGGAATTTAAAAGAGAAGATGTTTTGATTGCACTGGACGCAGGGCATGGCGGAGAGGATGAAGGAAGTGCCAGATTTGGTGTTTTAGAGAAAAACATAAATCTGGAAATTGCAAAGGCTGTGGAGGAGAAATTAACAGCCATGGGTTACCGGGTGCTGATGGTCAGAGAGGAAGATGAGACGCTCTCGCTTGAAAAGCGGGCTCAGATTGCCAATGATGCAGGAGCGTGGATTTATGTAAGTATTCATCAGAATTCCTGTGAGGAAAAGGTATCTGATGTATCCGGTGTTGAAGTGTGGTACAATGAGGAAAAGGCAGAGGATGGGAGTAAGCGGCTGGCAAAATTAATACATGATGATTTGGTGTTGTATACACAGGCAAAAGACCGGGATATAGTAGCAGATGAGTCTCTATATGTCATCAGAGAAACGAATATGCCTGCATGTCTGGTGGAGACCGGATTTTTGTCTAATACGAAGGAGAGGGAGCTTCTGGTTACTAAGGAGTATCAGCAGCGGATAGCGGAAGGAATTGTGTCCGGCATTGATTTGTATTTTTTCCCCAAGACAATGTATCTGACTTTTGATGATGGCCCCAGTGCAGAGAATACAGTAGCAATTTTGGACATTTTAAAGGAGAAAAATATTAAGGCGACTTTTTTTGTGATAGGTGAGAATGTGGAGAAACACCCTGAAGTGGCTAAACGTATCGTGGAGGATGGTCATACCATCGGAATTCATTGTTATAGACACGATTATGAAGAACTATATTCGGATGCGGACAGTTATTTGGAGGATTTTTTAAAGGCGAGAGAAGTGGTATACGAGACAACAGGTGTGGAAACCAGGCTGTTTAGATTTCCGGGTGGCAGTATTAATGCTCATAATAAGGTTGTTTACCAGGATATTATTGAAGAGATGACATCGCAAGGATATATATATTTTGACTGGAATGCCAGTCTGGAGGATGCCACTCGCAATAATGAGCCGGGAAATCTTTTGCAAAATGCAAAGGAAAGTACCTTTGGACGGCGGAAAGTTGTGATGCTTGCCCATGATGTGGTATATAATACAACATTGTGTTTAGAGGCCCTTATAGAGCAGTTTCCCGAGTATCGGATGTTGCCCCTTACGGAAGAAGTAGAGCCTATTCATTTCTGATAAAAAATTTACAAATCTTTCTTGACAAACCTTATTACTATATGTATAATGAATCAGTGTGTGAAAACACAATAGAGTGCATAGGAGTCGCTATGTTAGTTAATTTATCAGATGTATTTACCTCGGAAGGCAAAGTAATGTCTCAGGAGATTAATCTTGAGATGGAAGACTTTGTGAGCGGAATGGGAACTTATCATATTGTAGAGAAGTCCCCTGTTGCATTCACCTTTTCCAACATCGGTGTGAATAAGGCAAGGGTGGAGGGCAGTTGTAAGCTGTCATTTGCGGCCGTTTGTGACAGATGTCTTTCAGAAGTGCCGGTAACGATGGAATTATCCTTTGACCGGACTGTGGTTTCGCCTGAGGCGGTTACGGAAGATGAAGGAAATGATGCGGATGCCGAGAGTTTTATGGAAGGGTATCAGCTGAATGTGGAGACTTTTGTGTATGACGAAATTATTGTCAACTGGCCTGTGAAGATTTTGTGCAGAGAAGACTGCAAGGGTGTTTGCCCGGTCTGCGGACAGAATCGAAACGAGAGGGAATGTGGATGCGACACCTTCGTACCCGACCCCCGCATGGCAGCAATAAAAGATATTTTTAATGCGAATAAGGAGGTGTAACGATGTCTATTTGTCCCAAGAATAAATCTTCCAAAGGTAGAAGAGATAAGAGAAGAGCAAACTGGAAGATGACTGCTCCTACTCTGGTAAAGTGCAGCAAGTGTGGTTCCCTTATGGTTCCTCACAGAGTATGTAAGAGCTGCGGTACTTACAACAAGAAGCCGGTTGTAAGCGTTGATTAATTGGCATATGGGCCTCTCCCAAACGGGAGAGGCTTTTTTGCGCAAGTAGCGAGGAAAATCGCATAGCGAGTTTCTTGGGGTTGTTATATTTTCTACTTGATTTTTGTAAATGGGTTTAGTATAGTAGAAAATGAGCGTGGAATGTATGAAAACATGCCGTGCAGAAAGGAAGATAAAATGGCTGAAATGGTTAAGGTGGCGGTGGACGCCATGGGTGGAGACAATGCTCCCGGTGAAATTGTAAAGGGTGCAGTGGAAGCCATTAATGCAGAGAAGAAGATTAAGGTATATTTGTACGGTAAGGAGCCTTTGATTGCTGAGGAGCTTAAGAAATATTCCTATGATCCCGAACAGGTGGAAGTGATTCACACTGAGGAGATTATTGAGATGGCAGAGCCTCCTGTAAATGCTATCCGTAAGAAGAAGGATTCGTCTTTGGTTAAGGCGATGAACGCAGTGCGGGACGGTGAGTGTGATGCACTGGTTTCGGCAGGCAGTACCGGAGCGGTTTTGGTTGGCGGACAGATTATTATAGGTCGTATCAAGGGTGTGGACAGAGCGCCTCTTGCGCCTCTGATTCCTACGGCAAGCGGTGTATCACTGTTGATTGACTGTGGCGCAAATGTGGATGCCAAACCCCATAACCTGGTGCAGTTTGCCAAGATGGGCAGTGTATATATGGAAAATGTCATGGGTGTAAAGAATCCCAAAGTCGGTATTGTGAATATTGGTGCGGAAGAAGAGAAGGGTAATGCGTTGGTTAAGGAAACGTTCCCTCTTTTAAAAGCTTGTCCCGAGATTAATTTTGTGGGTAGTGTAGAGGCCCGTGATGTTCCCCAGGGTGGCGTGGATGTCATTGTCTGCGAAGCTTTTGTGGGAAATGTGTTATTAAAGACATACGAGGGTGTAGGTTCTGTCTTGATTAAGCAGGTTAAAAATGGTATGATGACCTCCCTTCGCAGTAAAATCGGCGCGCTTTTGGTAAAACCCGCTTTGAAAAAGACTTTAAAAGCATTTGATTTGGAACAGTATGGCGGAGCGCCGCTTCTGGGGCTTAATGGTCTTGTGGTTAAGACTCACGGAAGCAGCAAGGCTGTTGAGATTAAGAACTCCATTCTCCAGTGCCTGACATTTAAAGAACAGTGTATCAACGAAAAAATCAAGGAGAAGATTGTGCTGGAGGACTAAGCACGGGTACACAAACAGGCAGGTAGCACATATATATTTAGTAAATTTACGCAGAAAGAAGGAACACAACTATGGAACTTGAAAAGTTGAAAAAAGTAATTGCAGAGGTTTTGAATGTAGACACTGAGGAAATTACCCTTGAGACTACCTTCACAGACGATCTTGGAGCTGACTCCTTAGATGTATTTCAGATTATCATGGGAATTGAGGAAGAGTTTGATATCGAGATTCCCTCTGATAAGGCAGAGAAAATCACAACTGTTGAAGAAGCAGTAGAAATGATTAAGGGTGCTTTGAACTAAACTTGGCTTAAAGGAGTATTCCCGAATCTCGGTATTTGGGAATACTTTTTTCTTTGAGTGTGCGAGGAAAACATGAAGGACTATAATTTGGAGACGTTGGAGGGATGCATCGGGTATTGCTTTCGGGATAAAAATCTTTTAAAACAGGCACTTACTCACAGCTCCTTTACCAACGAGCAGAAGATTAATAAAACAGAAGATTATGAGCGGTTGGAGTTTTTGGGTGATGCAGTGCTGGAGATGGTATCCAGTAATTTCCTGTTTCACGCTTATCCAAAGCTTTCTGAGGGCGAACTGACTAAGCTTCGTGCATCTATGGTCTGTGAGCCCGCTTTAGCTTTTTGTGCCAGGGATTTGGAGCTTGGCAAGTTTATTCGCCTTGGGAAAGGCGAGGAATTGTCCGGTGGCCGTGAGAGGGAGAGTATTACATCTGATGTGATGGAAGCGGTAATTGGTGCTATTTTTCTGGATGGCGGAATCGAGTATGCCAAAACATTTATTTTAAGTTTTATACTCTCTGATTTGGAGAATAAGCAACTATTTTACGATAGTAAGAGTAATTTACAGGAACTGATGCAGGGGACACTAAAAAAAGAGTTTCATTATGAACTTTTGGAAGAGAGTGGACCGGAACACAGTAAGAGCTTCGTGGTGGAGGTCATCATGGAGGGCAAAAGTCTCGGAAGAGGCTTAGGAAGGACAAAAAAAGCAGCAGAGCAACAGGCAGCCTATGAGGCTTTGCTTTTTTTGAGGGAACAAGGATATGTATTTAAAAAGCATTGAAGTACACGGATTTAAATCATTTGCCAACAAAATAGTATTTCAGTTTCACAACGGCATCACGGGTATTGTAGGCCCTAACGGAAGCGGAAAAAGTAATGTTGCGGATGCCGTGCGTTGGGTACTGGGTGAGCAGCGAATCAAGCAGCTTCGTGGTTCCAGTATGCAGGATGTCATTTTCTCGGGAACAGAGACCAGAAAGCCTTTAAGCTACGCTTATGTGGCAATTACTCTGGATAACTCCGACCATCAGCTCGCCATTGATTTTGACGAGGTTACTGTGGCCAGAAGAATCTACCGTTCCGGCGAAAGTGGATATCTGATTAACGGAAGTGTGTGTCGTCTGAAGGATGTCAATGAGCTTTTCTATGATACCGGTATCGGTAAGGAAGGCTATTCCATCATCGGACAGGGCCAGATTGACAAGATTCTCAGCGGTAAGCCAGAGGAGAGAAGAGAGCTTTTTGATGAGGCTGCAGGTATTGTGAAATTCAAACGCCGTAAGGCGGCTGCGCAGCAGAAGCTTGAAAATGAACAGCAGAATCTGGTGCGTGTGTCCGACATTCTGACAGAGCTTGAGAAACAGACAGGACCTTTGGAGAAGCAGTCTGAGAAGGCTAAGATTTACCTGAAGAAAAAAGAAGAATTAAAAGACCTGGATGTAAATGTATTTTTGTTGGAAAATGCCCGCATCAGACAGCAGCTTGAGGAAGTGGAGCAAAAAAATAACATTGCCGGTTCTGAACTCAAGGAAACGTCCGACAAATACGAAAACATCAAGAGCGAATATGAGCGCATTCAAGAGGAACTTGAGACTTTGGATGCGTCTATTGAGAATGCAAGAGAGCAAATGACCGACACAGGGCTTTTGCGAGGTAAATTGGAGGGTGAGATTAATGTTCTTAAGGAGCAGATTAATTCTGCTAAGGGCAGTGAGACCCATTTAAACAACCGCAAAAGTGCCTTGCAGGAGGAAATTGCTACCCGTGAGCAGGAAAAGCAGGGTATTTTGGAGGAAAAGCAGGGTATTGATGACCAGGTGCGTCAGATTACAGAGACTGCTGATTCGGAAAAGGCTTCTCTTGAGAATGTTCAGAGAGATATCGAGAATTTGAATGCCCGCATTGAACAGGGTAAAAATGTGATTATCGGGGAACTTAATCAGCGTGCTACCATCAAGTCAAAGATAGGTCGTTTTGACACCATGATGGAGCAGATTAATATTCGTAAGGCAGAGTTGAATTCCCGTCTGCTTCGTGCCAAGTCTGACGAGGCGGCCCGTGAGGAGCAACTTAAAGCTTTAGAAGCTGAATTTGAGGCTATTACAAATGAGCTTTCTAAGATGAATGAAAAAGAGGTCGAGGCCAATCTGAAGCTGGGTGATATCCGTGAGAAGCTGACCAATCTGGATGCAAAGCTTCGAGAGACCCAGTCATTGTATCATATGGAACAGTCCAAACTGGATGCTTTAAGTAATCTGACAGAGCGCTATGAAGGTTATGGCGGCAGTGTCAAGAAGGTCATGGAGCAGAAGGAGAAGGAAAAGGGTATTATCGGTGTTGTAGCAGATATTATCAAGGTTGAAAAGAAGTACGAGACTGCGATTGAGACTGCTCTGGGCGGTAATATACAAAACATTGTTACCGATGATGAGAATACTGCCAAGAAGATGATTCAATATCTGAAGCAGAATCGTTTAGGACGAGCAACCTTCTTACCTCTTACCAGTATAACCAAGCCTCAGGAGTTTAAGAATCCGGAAGCACTTGAGGAAAAGGGCGTTCTGGGTATGGCAGATGCGCTTGTTAATATTGATGAGAAGTACCGCAATGTGGCGAAGGCAATGCTGGGGCGTATTGTAGTGGTTGACAATGTAGATAATGCAGTGAAAATTGCCAAGAAGTTCGATTATGGTATCCGTATGGTTACCCTTGAGGGCGAACTTTTGGTACCCGGCGGTGCAATCAGTGGTGGTGCTTTCAAGAATAACAGTAATCTTTTGGGAAGACGCCGCGAGATTGAAGAGCTGGAGAAACGTGTAAAACAACTTCTTGCCACTGTTGATGCTGTGAATAATGAGATTAGTGAGACCAAGTCCGGCCGTAATAAGCTTCGTATGGAGATTGAGGCTTTGAAAGCTGATATTCAGCGCAAGTCTATTGAGCAAAATACTGCACGTTTGAATATTGCTCAGGCAAGAGAGCGTATTGAAGAGGAACTTGAGGGAGCTCAGAGTCTTCGTCAGGAAGAACGCGACATTGATACCCAGATTCTGGATATTCAGAACAACAAAGAGACTGTCCGCAAGGAGCTGGCCGACAGCGAGACCCTTGAGAAGACTACACAGGAAGAAATCGTGAAGCTTCAAAAGGATGTGGAGGAGAAACGTCTTTTAGAGTCCGAGGCTGCCGCACAGGTTGCTGAGTGGGATTTGAAGGTGGAGAAGATGCTCCAGACCCAGAGCTTTAAACAGGCCAATGTGGACCGAATCAATGCGGAGTTGGGACGTTTCCAGGCAGAGCTTGATGAAATTTTGCAGGCTCTTTCCGATAATGAAAAGGCTGTGGAGGAGAAGCAGGCAAACATCCTTGAAATCGAAAAGACTATTGCAGCCTCTCATGATGCGCAGACAGAATCTGAGCAAAAATTGAAAGAGAGTATTGCACGAAGAGAAGAATTGACTGCTACGCAGAAGAATTTCTTTGCCAGCAGAGAGGAACTTTCTCAGCGCATGAATGCATTGGACAAGGAAGTATATCGTCTCACTGCGCAGAAGGAGAAAATGGAAGAAACCATGACCTCCAAGATTAACTATATGTGGGATGAGTATGAGATTACCTTGACAGATGCGGCTGCGCTTCGTAATGAGGAAATGACAGATCTTACTGTTATGAAGCGTGATGTGGCAGAACTTAAGGATTCCATTAAACGTCTGGGAGATGTTAATGTAAATGCCATTGAGGACTACAAGAATCTCATGGAGCGTTATACCTTTATGAAGACCCAGCACGACGATTTGGTTGAGGCGGCAGAGACTTTGCAGGGGATTATTGAGGAACTTGACACTGCAATGCGCAAGCAGTTTACCGAAAAGTTTGCGGATATTACCAGAGAGTTTGACAAGGTGTTTAAGGAGCTGTTTGGCGGAGGTAAGGGTACACTGGAGCTTATGGAGGATGAGGATATTCTGGAGGCCGGTGTGCGCATTATTGCACAGCCCCCCGGTAAGAAGCTGCAGAATATGATGCAATTGTCCGGTGGTGAAAAGGCACTTACGGCAATTTCGCTTTTGTTCGCAATTCAGAACTTAAAGCCCTCGCCTTTCTGTCTGCTTGACGAGATTGAGGCAGCGCTGGACGATTCCAACGTTGGCCGTTTTGCAAAATATTTACATAAGTTGACGAAGAACACACAGTTCATTGTCATCACACACAGAAGAGGTACCATGGAGCAGGTGGATCGTCTCTACGGTATCACCATGCAGGAGAAGGGTGTATCAACTCTTGTCAGCGTAAACCTGATAGACAAGGAACTGGATGACTAAGTAACGAGGTGTAATATGAGTGAAGAGAAAAGAGGCTTTTTTAGTCGATTAAAAGAAGGTCTTTCCAAGACCCGCAATAACATTGTCAGAGGAATTGATAATGTATTCAGTGGTTTTTCGGCAATTGATGATGACTTTTATGAGGAGCTGGAAGAAATCCTCATTATGGGTGACATCGGTGTGAAGGCCACCAGCGATATTATTGAGCGCCTGAAAAAACAGGTGAAAGAACAGCATATCAAGGAGCCCGCTGATTGTAAACAACTTTTGATTGACGGTATCCGTGAACAGATGAGCGTGGATGAGACTGCCTATGATTTTGAGGAAAAACAGTCCATCATCATGGTAATCGGTGTAAACGGTGTGGGCAAAACCACTTCCGTTGGAAAGCTTGCCGGGAAGTTAAAAGGTCAGGGGCGTAAAGTGTTAATTGCAGCCGCAGACACCTTCCGTGCAGCGGCAGGTGACCAGCTTGCGGAGTGGGCCAAGAGAGCGGATGTTCCCATGATTGGCGGAACAGAGGGCGCAGACCCGGCCAGCGTGGTTTATGATGCCGTGAGTGCTGCCAAGGCCAGAGGTGTGGATGTGCTCTTGATTGATACGGCAGGAAGACTTCACAATAAGAAGAATCTTATGGAGGAGCTTCGTAAGATGAACCGTATCATTGACAGGGAGTTTCCCGATGCACACAGGGAGAATCTGATAGTACTGGATGGAACCACAGGGCAGAATGCAATGGTACAGGCCAGAGAGTTTGGTGATGTGGCACAGCTTACCGGTATTGTCCTGACCAAGATGGACGGTACGGCCAAGGGTGGTATTGCCGTGGCAATTCAGTCAGAGCTCAATGTTCCGGTGAAATATATCGGTGTGGGCGAGACCATTGAAGATTTACAGAAATTTAATTCTGATGAATTTGTAAATGCACTGTTTGATGTGCAGATGGAGGAAGAGTAATGGATGAGCAAATGTTGACACTTAGCAAATTTGAGGAAGCCAGTGAGGTTGTAAAAAAGGTAACCTCTGAGACCAAATTGGTTTACAGTGACTACTTCAGCAAACAGACAGGCAATCGTGTATATTTAAAGCCCGAGAATATGCAGTTTACCGGTGCATATAAGCTTCGTGGTGCATACTATAAGACCAGCACCCTCACACAGGAAGAAAGAGAAAAGGGGATTATTACTGCATCCGCAGGCAATCATGCGCAGGGTGTTGCTTATGCAGCACAATGCTATGGTGTAAAGGCAACGGTTGTAATGCCTACCACAACACCTCTTATGAAGGTGAATCGTACCAAGAGCTACGGTGCAGAAGTTGTGCTCTATGGAGATGTGTATGATGAGGCCTGTGCCCATGCAATTGAACTTTCTGAGAAGCATGGTTATACCTTTATTCATCCCTTTGATGATTTGACCGTTGCAACCGGTCAGGGAACCATTGCCATGGAAATTTTTAAGGAGCTTCCTTTGGTGGACTACATTCTGGTGCCCATTGGTGGTGGCGGACTGGCAACAGGCGTTTCTACCCTTGCCAAGCTTTTGAATCCCAAGATTAAAGTAATCGGCGTGGAGCCTGCCGGTGCAAACTGTCTGCAGGAATCCATCAAAAAGGGTGAAGTTACAACACTTCCCGGAGTAAATACCATCGCAGACGGTACTGCGGTTAAGACTCCCGGTGCAAAGTTGTTCCCTTACTTACAGCAGAATCTGGATGATATTATCACTGTAGAGGATGAGGATTTGGTAGTAACCTTCCTTGATATGGTTGAGAATCACAAGATGGTTGTGGAAAATTCCGGCCTCCTTACCGTGGCTGCTTTGAAGCAGTTAAATGTGAAGGATAAAAAGATTGTGTCTATTTTGAGTGGTGGTAATATGGATGTGATTACCATGTCTTCCGTGGTTCAGCAGGGTCTGATTATGAGAGACAGAATCTTTACCGTGTCAGTACTTCTTCCCGACAAGCCCGGCGAGCTTTGCAGAGTATCCGGCATTATAGCGGGTGTGAGCGGTAATGTTATTAAGCTGGAGCACAACCAGTTTGTATCCATTAACCGCAATGCGGCTGTGGAGCTTCGCATTACCCTTGAGGCATTTGGTACAGAGCATAAAAACAAAATTCTCGATGCATTGGAGAAGGAAGGATATCGTCCGAAGCTGGTGCGTACGAACATCTAATATTTTATGGCAAAATGGGGAACCTTGTAGTAGAATAAAACTATAAGGTTCCTTTTGGTTTATAAAGTGCAGGAGGATTGCCATGAATGATGTAAAAGAGGCTGCAGCCAAGATAAAAGCCAGAGAAAATCGCTATATCGAGAAGAAAACACCTGCAAGACGGGCCTTGGATTATTTGATAATGACCATAGGTGCCATGATTTATGCTGCGGGCATCAGTCTCTTTTTGGACCCTAATTCCCTGGCGCCGGGCGGTGTCACAGGTATTTCCATTATCCTAAATCGTATTACAAACCTTGAGACAGGTACCTTGATTTTGCTTTTGAATATTCCTATCTTGATTGTGGGAACCTGGCGGTTTGGTGTGCGGTTCATATTGTCCACCTTGTATTGTATTACGGTTACGTCCTTTTGTACCAATGAATTTGCGGCATATGGACCCATTACGGAGGATTTGGTGCTGGCGGCTGTGGTAGGCGGAGCTGTTTTGGCTACCGGTGTGGGTTTGGTGTTTAAGGCAGGCGGTACTACCGGAGGAATTGATATTATCATTAAATTACTCAGATTAAAGATGCCCCATTTAAAGACCGGAGCCTTGTATCTGGTCATGGATGCGGCAGTGGTGGTTGCTTCTGCGCTTATATTTCATAATATTGAGCTGGCATTGTATGCGGGAGTAGCAGTGTTTACCAGTTCAACGGTGTTGGATGTGGTGCTGTATGGCAGGGATGGCGCTAAGCTTATTTATATTATCAGTGATAACTATGAGTCAATTACCAAACGTTTGCTGGAAGAACTGGACTTGGGTGTTACCCATATGGATGCCAGTGGCGCATACAGTGGCAAGGAAAAGAGTGTTATTATGTGCGTGTGCAGGAAGACGCTTTCACCGAAAGTGGAGGAAATTGTGAAGGAAGAAGACCCATTGGCATTTATGATTGTATCAAGTGCTACAGAGATTTATGGGGAAGGCTATAAGAATTTATTCAGTGAGAAACTGTAAGTGTACGTTGTTTTTACATGGTAAAAGAGTTATAATAGACATAAGAACAAAGTGTTACATGTAAAGTGGAGTGAGGGCATGGTACTGGGAAATAAGTTAGGGCTGGTCGATTCGGCAGATTTGGCTCGTGAAGAAGAGAGAATTAGCAAGAAAAAAGCACTTGAATTGTTTGAAACAGGCTTGCTTGATAAGTTGGAGCCCGGGAAGCTTTCAGCACTGAAGGTCATTCACAAATATTTATTTGAAGAGATATACGAGTTCGCTGGAGAACTTAGAACGGTGAATCTTGCAAAGGGGAATTTTAGATTTGCACCGGTAATGTATTTGGAAGTAGCACTTCAGAGTATTGACCAAATGCCTCAATCAACATTTGAAGAGATTGTTGAGAAATATGTGGAAATGAATATTGCGCATCCCTTTCGAGAGGGGAATGGACGGAGTACCCGTATATGGCTGGACTTGCTTCTGAAAAAACAGCTACACCAGGTGGTGGATTGGAGTAAGGTTGACAAGGAAGACTATTTACTTGCCATGGAGCGTAGTCCCATTAAAGATATTGAGATTAAGCATATTTTGAGAGCAGCATTGACGGATGAAATAGATAGTCGGGAAATGTATATGAAAGGTATTGATCATAGCTATTACTATGAGGGATATACAATCTATAAAACAGAGGAATTATAATTTTTTTGGGTGTCAAGAAAAAATACTTGACACCCTTTTCTTTATGTAGTAATATAGCAAAGGTGACTGGGGAAACTATGTCACCACAGGTGAAAGTTATGGAGAAAATTTTTGAGCAGGCTCTTTTGTATGATTTTTATGGTGAGTTACTTACAGAGCATCAGAGAAGTATTTACGAGGACGCCGTTTACAATGATATGTCTCTTGGAGAAATTGCTGAGCAGAATGGTATCAGCAGACAGGGTGTCCATGATTTGATAAAACGCTGTGACAAGAGTTTGCAGGAGTATGAGGCGAAACTTCATCTTGTGGAGCGGTTTGCCAGAGCAAAGAGTAAGATTCGTGAAATAGAAGCGCTCACAGAGCAGGAGATAGATGCGGACAGTACAAAGCGCATCAGGGAGCTTGCCGGGCAGCTTTTAGAGGAGTTATAGAATGGCATTTGAAAGCTTAACAGATAAACTGCAAAATGTGTTTAAGAATCTGCGTAGCAAGGGTCGCCTGACGGAAGAGGATGTTAAGGCGGCGCTGAAGGAAGTTAAGATGGCTCTTTTGGAGGCAGACGTTAACTTCAAGGTGGTTAAGCAGTTTGTAAAGGCTGTTGAGGAGAGAGCCATCGGTCAGGATGTAATGAATGGTTTGAATCCCGGCCAGATGGTTATCAAGATTGTTAATGAGGAAATGATTGCCCTTATGGGCAGTGAGACCACTGAGATTGCCATGCAGCCCGGCAAGGCAATCACGGTAATATTGATGGCAGGTCTTCAGGGTGCAGGTAAAACCACTGCAACAGCTAAGATTGCTGCCAAGTTAAAGCAAAAGGGTAAGAAATCCCTGCTGGTAGCCTGTGATATTTACAGACCTGCTGCGGTGGAGCAGTTGCATGTAAATGGTAAGAAGGTGGATGTGGAAGTGTTTGATATGGGCACAGACCACAAGCCTGTAGAGATTGCAAAGGAAGCAATTAAGTATGCAGAGAAAAACGGCCACAATGTAGTGCTTCTGGATACGGCCGGTCGTCTTCATGTAGATGAGGACATGATGGCAGAGCTTCAGGAGATTAAGAGAGAGGTTGCCGTTCATCAAACCCTTTTGGTTGTAGATGCCATGACCGGTCAGGATGCCGTGAATGTGGCAAAGGAATTTAATGAAAAGGTAGGCGTCGACGGCGTGGTTCTGTCCAAGATGGACGGTGATACCAGAGGTGGTGCCGCACTTTCCATAAAGGCTGTAACCGGCAAGCCCATTTTGTTTGTAAGCATGGGTGAGAAGCTTTCCGATATGGAGCAGTTTTATCCGGATCGTATGGCCAACAGAATCCTGGGCATGGGTGATGTGCTCACTTTGATTGAAAAGGCTCAGGAGAGTATTGATATCGATGAGGATAAAGGCCGTGAGATGGCCGGCCGCATGAAGAAGGGTAAATTCGATTTTGAAGATTACTTAGAGAGCATGAAGCAGATGCGGAATATGGGCGGTTTGTCCAGTATCCTTGGAATGTTGCCCGGTATGGGTGTTAAGGCTTCTGAATTAGAGGGCATGATTGATGAAAAACAGCTTGCGCATATGGAGGCAATTGTGCTTTCCATGACCAAGGAGGAGCGCCGCAATCCCAAGATATTGAATCCTCGCAGAAAGCACCGTATCGCTAAGGGTGCCGGAGTAGATATCGCAGAGGTAAACCGTTTTATCAAGCAGTTTGAACAGAGCCAGAAGCTGATGAAGCAGATGGGCGGCGGTAAAGGCAAGCGTCGCGGCATGGGCGGTATGTTCGGAGGTATGGGAGGAAGATTCCCATTTTAAACAGTTAGATTTGAACCGTGCGCATGAACGCAGAGTTCTTATCATATAGCCCAAGAGGCACACTTTTAACAATATTTTTTAACATGGAGGAAACAAAAATGGCAGTAAAAATCAGATTGAGAAGAATGGGACAGAAGAAGGCTCCTTTTTATAGAATCATCGTAGCTGATTCCCGTTCTCCCAGAGATGGCAGATTTATCGAGGAGATTGGTACTTATGATCCCAACACCGATCCCAGCACTTTCAAGATTGATGAGGAGCTTGCTAAGAAGTGGTTGGCAAACGGCGCTCAGCCCACTGAGGTTGTAGGAAAGCTGTTTAAGGCTGCAGGTATCGAGAAATAATAATCTAATCTTTGGAGGTGGATTATGAAGGAATTAGTAGAAGTAGTTGCAAAGGCACTTGTTGAGCATCCGGATGAGGTTGTTGTAACTGAGAAGACGGAAGGTAGAAATATCGTCATTGAACTACACGTGGCTGCCTCTGATATGGGTAAGGTTATCGGAAAGCAGGGTAGAATTGCAAAGGCAATCCGCACTGTGGTAAAAGCAGCATCATCCAAAGATAATACAAGAGTGGACGTGGAAATCGTCTAGAACTTGCAGATACGGCGGAACACGTGTAGTGCGTGTTTCGCCTGCTTTATTAAGCGGAAGAATTTCGATAGGAGAATTGAATGGAAGACAGATTTCAGGTGGGAGTTTTGACCTCCCCTCACGGCGTTCGCGGTGAGATAAAAGTGTATCCTACAACAGATGATCCCAGACGTTTTAAGCGTCTTAAGGAAGTGATTTTGGATACCGGTAAGGAAAACCGGATTTTAGAGATTGAGAGTGTCAAATTCTCTAAGCAGATGGTAATCTTAAAATTCAAGGGGATTGATAACCCTGATGACATTGCAAAATATCGTCAATGCAGTATTTATGTGACCAGAGAAAATGCAGTAAGACTTGGCAGGGATGAGTATTTTATTGCAGATTTGATGGGGCTTAAGGTGCATAATGAGGATGGCGAGGAAATCGGCGTCCTTAGAGATGTGCTGGAAACAGGTGCGAATGACGTATATATTATAGATTTACATGATGGCAGAGAGCTTCTTTTACCTGCTATCAAGGATTGTATTTTGGACGTGGATGTAGAGGGCGGACAAATCAAGATTCATATTTTGGATGGACTATTGGATTGATTTTGAAAGGAAAAATTGTGGAATGAAATTTCATGTTTTGACATTATTTCCTGATATGATTATAAATGGGTTAAGTACAAGTATCATTGGTCGGGCAGTGCAAAAAGAATTAATTTCCATAGATGCAATTAATATTCGTGATTATACCACGAACAAACACGGGAAAGTTGATGACTATACGTATGGTGGTGGCGCAGGAATGTTGATGCAGGCACAACCGGTTTATGACGCATGGAAGTCTGTTGTTGCAAAGAAACACCTGTTGCAGGATGCGAATCATAAGAAGGTACGTACAATATATGTAACACCACAAGGCAAAGTATTTAATCAGAAATTGGCGGCGGAACTTGCTAAGGAAGATGAATTGGTTTTTTTGTGTGGACATTATGAAGGTATTGATGAACGTGTTTTAGAAGAGGTGGTTACGGATTATATATCCATAGGAGATTATGTGCTGACTGGTGGAGAATTACCGGCAATGGTAATGATTGATGCAATAGCTCGATTGATTCCGGGGGTGTTGAATAATGATTTTTCGGCATGTACGGAATCTTTTTATAATGATTTGTTGGAATATCCTCAATATACCAGACCTGTGGAATGGCATAATAAAAGGGTGCCGGATGTGCTTTTGTCTGGCAACCATAGTCAAATAATGAAATGGCGGTTGGAATGTTCAAAGGAAAGGACATTACAAGTAAGGCCGGATTTGTATTGGAAATTTGAACAGAAGGACCAATTAATTAAGAAGCTTTCTCGAAAGAAGCGCAGGAACATTCATATGATGGAAGTCCTTCGGAGAGGGATGGCAACTATATTACATTGGGATAAAGAGGATTGTTTGCTTTTTTGTACAGAAGAGAGATGTTGCATGCTTATTGCAGAGAATACAGAATCTGCAAAAGTGTTGTTGGGTAAGATTCCCGTTGAGACAAAGCTGATTGTTGCGTGTCAGGATTGGGTATCAGAGTTGATATCGCAATCATATTCCGGTGGAGAATTGAAACAATATAATCAGACTCTATATACCCAAGGTGTTGCGTTGCCGATAATTCATAAGAATATACAGTTGCTTTCGATGGAGAATGAAGCAGATATATCTGTGTTATATCCGGCAGATAAGCTTGAATATGTTCGGGAAAGAATAAATGAAAAGACCTTGTTTGGTGTTTATGATGGAAAAAAATTAATTGGATGTTGTGGAATTAATTCGTACGGAAATATAGATCTTTTGACAGTGGAAAGTGGATATAGAGAAAAAGGGGTAGGAAAATCTTTATTGTGTTTTTGTGTCAATTATTTGTTGCGATTGGAATTGACCCCATATTGTCATGTTGAACCGGAAAATGTTGTAATAATGCATATGCTGGAACAACTGGGGTTTTATGCATCAGAACAAAAAATATATAAATTTTTGTTATAAAATATGAAAAGGAGTACATTTACATAATGGAGATGCATGAAGAATCTGATAAAAAAAGATCGAAAAATTGGTGTATTACTATTGCTGAAATGGGCAAGAAAATAGTTTGTATAGTAAGTGCCATTATTGTTTTTGTTCTTTTGGTTTATGCTTTGAAAAGTTCGTATAACCATTGGTATGAAGAGTGGGGAGATTATACAGAATTGTTAGTGCCCAGAGTTAAGGATAATCTGATACTTAATCTTATGGTTCTTGGCATTTCGCTGGGTGCAGTTTTTGGGACATATTGTATGTGGGATGCGAGACATCAACAGGGGAATTGCAAGATATCACGAAATGCTATACTGTTTTTGACTGTTGGAGGATGTTTTCTAATTTCGGTGTTATTTGTTATATATTTGCAA
>JAZQLH010000061.1:0-5165 GCA_045542555.1 Acetatifactor sp.
GTAGTATTATATTTTTCCAGATATTCCAAAGGAAGGTCAGAATTGGAATCTGTTGTAATGCAATATTCTCTCATAATAGTTCCTTTCCGTAGTACATTGTTTTTCGAAATAAAGTCTACTGTATAGTATATCATGTTTGCAAAAACCATGCAATTAGTTTAAAATAAGAATGTAACATTTTCTTTGAAATATTTTAGTCTATGTAAAATACCAGGGAGGTAGAAGATGTATAATTTTCGATTTCATGTGTACACAGATGTAAGGTTTGGTAAAGGCCAGGTAGAATGTTTAGAAGAACTGGTAGCACCTTATGGTCGCAATGTGTTGATGGTGTATGGTGGTGGAAGTATTAAGAAAAATGGTCTGTATGATAAAGTGAAGACTCTTCTTACAGATTACAATATTTTTGAATTGGGTGGTGTAGAGCCTAACCCCAAGATTACATCTATTAGGGATGGTGTAGCTATCTGTAAAAAGGAAAAAATTGATGTTGTGCTTGCTGTGGGTGGTGGCAGTACTATTGATGCCTCTAAGGTGATTGCCGGAGGTGCATATTATGATGGAGATCCTTGGGATTTGGTGGTAGACAGTGGTAAAATCGACAAAGTGCTTCCAATCGTGACGATTCTTACTTTGGCAGCAACAGGTTCTGAGATGAATAAAAATGCAGTAATTTCCAATATGGAGACCAACGAAAAGCTTGGTACAAGCTCTCATTATTTTAAGCCCCAAGCTTCTATTTGCGACCCGGAATATCTTTATTCCCTGCCTGCAAGACAGACTGCGGCGGGAACAGCAGATATTATGTCCCATATTTTTGAACAGTATTTTCAGAAGGAGACCAGGGCCTATATCTCTGACCGTTTTGCGGAGAGTCTTTTGAAGGCATGTATCAAATATTGTCCCATTGCCTTAAAGGAGCCCGAGAATTATGAGGCAAGAGCCAATCTGATGTGGGCAAGCACTCAGGCATTGAACGGGCTTCTTTCCAGCGGAAAGGGCGGTGCGTGGACCTGCCATGCCATCGAGCATGAGCTCAGTGCGTACTATGATGTCACCCACGGCGAGGGTCTGGCAATCGTTACGCCTCGTTGGATGCGATATATTTTAAATGATGAGACGGTTGAAAAGTTTGCTGAGTATGGCAGAAATGTATGGGATATTATAGAAGAGGATTCCTATAAATGCGCTAACAAGGCAATTGATGCCACAGAGCAGTTCTTTAAGGAATGTGGCATTCCCATGACCCTTAGAGAGATTGGAATTGATGATTCTAAAATCGATTTGATGGCAGAGGATACCATTAAATACAATAATCTGGATCAAGCCTATGTGGCGCTTGATAAAGAAGATGTGGCGCAGATTTTAAGAGACAGTCTGTAGTATTCAATAGACAAATCACAAGAAAGAGCGAGATGGTTTATAACAGTCTCGCTCTTGGTGTGTTCTTATTTTATTACAAGGCTTAAGCTTTCTGCAAAGCCTTCAGGGATTTCGCCGCGTTTCATATAGCAATGATATGTGGTGGAGGAGTTTTCTGATGATAAATTGGGGTGAACAACCGTCATTTCACCAATATAAACATAATTTTTACTGCTGTAATCCCGTCTTTTATTCAGATACAAATAGGGGCGGAGGGTTTCTACCATAGCAGGGTCTGAGATTTCACGATACCATGTATGTCCGCATTGTTTCTCATCATACAGAGGTGTTGTGATGAGCGGATTTACAGAAGGACCCACACCCAGATAATTTTGTAGTTCAGAGAATTCGTCTCCGGCGTATGTGGAGTTAATGGCTACATTTAAACCGGTAAAGGATAAGTCATCCTGAGCCCATGTTAAAGGAGGGTAGAGTTTCTCTAAGCATGCAATGGTGTCACTGTACCAGGAAGGGATTTCCAGTGTTACATGGCAATAGTCGTCAAATCCGTTGCCGCTGGGATAGAGGAATTCCATTTTAAACAGATAGAAAGTGGAAAATTCATCGCTCCAATCATAATGCTTAGTGAAGTCCTGACGATATGCGTTATATATTTCCTTTATGACAGACGAATCTGTAATTTTAACGTTGAAATCATCCAGTGATGTAACGCTAATTTGGGCAGGGGCATCCATAGTACCGCAACCAATGGGATAGTAGTGTTCCACAAATTCTTTGGAGTTTAAATAGGGCTCCAGAAGCTCGGCAATTTCGTCCGTGTGCTCGAAGGTGTACCTACGGTAATAGGAACCGGTGGTAGTATCCACACGCATAGTGAAATTATGGGTGGTGCGGTCTTGGTAGGGGTTATAGCCAATTGTTTCAGCTTTTTCCATGTCAGTTAACAGCTTAAGTAATTCATAGTTTGCCTCTGCATCGGTAAATACAAGATTTTCCGGGACACTTGTATAGGAATAGGTGGTTGTGTAGTAACCGTTTTCGTCTTTGACCAGTGCATATCCGGGGCCATCCAGTGTGCCGTCATAGAAGGAAAATCCCACAATTTTATCTTTGTTGGGCAGATAGGTATCATAACCAAGTAAATCAAAGTGAAATACGGGAATGATAACACATACAATAATCAGGCTGCATAAAAGCTGACGCTTATGGGAAAACAGTGCCTTAAAGGATGCATGATATAAAATATTCATGATACAGAAGGAGAATATGCATCCGAAAATGCCGCCAAATAAAGCCCAACCAAATTCTGCTTTACCAGCCATGCCTGCGAAGAATAAGGATAAAAGCAGGCCGGCCAAAATGCTTACCACAAAGCGCAAGGGAATGCGGAACCATTTGTTGTCCACACCGCGCTCGGCCAGTTCACTGGGGCGTTTTTGGTACATAACCACAGACAGGAACAGGTTGACTGCAATCATTATAAATATGCAGATAAGTGTAGCAATCAAAAGGCCCATCGGGTTTGCGGAAATGCTTCCTGACTCCATATAATCAATAAAGCAAAGCGCCGGAAAAACAGGGGAAAATCCGGGAGAAAAGGCCGTGATAACAGGAACTCCTATAGGAATTAAAGAACCGATATAGGTGTCAAAATATGTCTCCATAAAGAAGAGAATTGCCAGATATCCCAGCACAACACTGAAGCCATAAATCAAAATATTTAATATGGAGTTTTTGATATTGCCGCTAATCATAATAGGGACCAGGCAGGCGTTATACACAATCAAAAAGCAGATGATTAACAAGAGGATTTCTGCAAAGGCGACAGTGGACAGACTGCCCATATAGTCAGGGGCACCCAAGGTAAACAATGCCATAATATAGACACTAAGATGCCCAATCAAAAAGGGCACAAACCATACAAGAAAACCGCTTGTGTAATGTGCAAAAAACAGCTTTGTGCGGCTTACGGGAATGCTGTGATACAAATCAACCATCTTTTTGGAGAACAAATAGTTGAAGCCGAAAACAGCCACAATAAATGCCCCCACATAAATGACCATCATTTGCAGGACAAGATGAGTGCCTAAAAAATAATCTACCAAATCCTGAGCAAGTATCTTGTAAAATTCGACTTCACTTTCGACTATATGGCTGGAGCCTGCCCCTGCTTTGCAAAAAACAAAGGCTACAGGGGAGGTCAGGAAAGCAACAAGCGAGGAGAGTACAATCATCCAGTTGCGATGGCGCAAATCCTCCCGTATAATCTGCCACAGGGAAATATTGTTTTCGGATGAAACAGCCGTTTGCTTTTCTTTATAAGCAGAGTTCTTTGAAGTCATATCCTTGCACCTCCGTTTCACTGATAAAGATTTCTTCTAAGGTTAAGGGAAGCAGCTCCCAGAAGGTGGGTTTAAGCTGTTCCATAAGCTGGCCGATATCCTCGCTCTTACCCCGCAAGGTCAGAGTGAGAAGAGAGCCCCGTCTCTCTGTTTGTAAAATGGGGAATTTTTCGCCAATCATCGCCAAATGAGTATCATTTGCAAGTACACATTGCAGTTTGAAGATACCCAGCTTCATGTCATCTAATTCTCTGGAGAAGAGGATGCCGCCTTTGTGAAGGAGGCCCACATGCTCGCAGATGTCCTCCAGCTCACGCAGGTTGTGGGAGGCGATGATGGGCGTCATGCCTGTTTCCTCCATTTCCTGAATAAAGAGGCGTTTTACCGCCTGACGAACCACCGGATCCAGTCCGTCAAAGGGCTCATCACAGAGCAGATATTTGGCGCCGGAGCAGATGCCAAGCATGACGGAAAGCTGTTTTTTCATACCCTTGGAAAATGTATTGATTTTACGCTTTTTATCCAGATGTAGCGCCTCCATAAGCTTATCAAAACGTTGATAATCAAAATTTGGATAGAAGGTCCTGTAATAGTTGACCATATCCATGGGGGTACAGCCCGGGAAAAAATACTGGCTGTCCGATATGTAGAACACTTTGGATTTTGCGTTGGGATTTTCATAAACCGGTTCGCCGTCGATAAGAACCTGTCCTTTTTCCGGTGCATAAATGCCACAGATGGTGCGAAGGAGCGTGCTCTTGCCGGCACCGTTTGTACCGATGAGACCAAATACATGGCCTTCCCCTATGTTGGCGCTGACACTGTCAAGGGCTGTCAATGTGTCAAAACGTTTGGTTATATTTTGAATTTCAATCATGATAGCTTATCCTCCCTTTTTGTTATTGCTTCATTGGGAATACTTTTATAGACCCTGTTTACGACGTCCAGAACTGTTTCTTTGGGCAGACCTGCTTCCATGGATTTGGTCAATTGTTCCAACAGTTCGTTCTCAAGTGCAAGAAGCTTGCCTTTGCGCCATTCCCGGGCATCTGTGACATAATTGCCCCGGCCTACAACAGAATAGATGTAACCTTCCTGCTCCAGTTGGGCATAGGCACGCTGAATTGTGTTTGGATTGACGGACAAATCCAAGGCCAGTGAGCGCACGGAAGGGAGTCTGGTGTTAGATTCCAATGCACCGCAGACGATTAAATGTTCCAGCTTCTCTGCAACCTGTTCATAAAGAGGACGTTTATCCCTATAATCGATGATAATCATTCTTATGCATCCTTTCTGAATAATGAGTGTATTAAGGTGATTAATACACTTAATATATTAAAATAACATCAGGAAATTCATTTGTCAACAAATTATTTATCTCAAAATTGTTACAGGATTTAAAGATATTGAGAAGATTATTTCATAAAATCTTAAGGTGCA
>JAZQLH010000062.1:0-58391 GCA_045542555.1 Acetatifactor sp.
TTGTCTTCAATTTCTACCCGTATAGAATCCACCTCGTCCAAAATACGAATATCTATCTCTCCGTGAGACTTGTCCATGTACTTAACACTGTTGCTGATGATATTGTTAATCACCTTCTTCATCTGCTCAGGGTCTGCAATAACAATAACATCGGAATCTACCATATTAGAATAGTTCAAACGGATATTCATGGATTCCAAATCCAATCCTACCTCTTCCACACAATCCTCAAAATAATCTACCACATTGATACGATGAAAATTGTAAGGAATCCGGTTGTTATCAATGCCGGAGTAAACTGCCAGTTCATTAATCAGTCTATCCATGTCATTAGCCTTGTTGTATACGGTCTTGATGTATTTGTCCACCTTCTCAGGCGTATCTGCCACTCCGTCTATGATACCTTCCACATAGCCCTTGATGGCTGTAATAGGCGTTTTTAAATCATGGGAAATATTACTGATAAGCTCCTTATTGCGAGCCTCATTCTGCAACTTCTCCTCCGTAGACTCCTTCAGACGAAGTCTCATATCCTCATAATTTCTGTATAGGTCGCCAATCTCCCCCTCATTGTAATCCGTAGGCAATGTATAATCAAAATTGCCTTCCTTAATCTTGCGCATGGCAACATTTAACTGATTGATGGGATCAAACAGACTTTTCTGCATCCAGTTCGTCACCACCATACTGGTCAGACATAAGATACAAATGATAGCAATTACCATATTGAATAAAAGCCGTCTGGAAATTAGCGTATTGGTTCTTGTAATAATGAAAACACTACCCTCGCTGCCGTCAGAAAATCGAAAATCAACCTGTTTTACATATTGCTCCAAGTCATTAAAATAGTATCCGGTCTCGTCAGCCAAAGGCTTCGTTCCGTACTCAGGCAATCTATGCAAAATTTTGCGGGCTGCCTCCATATCTTCTGCATAATAAATGCGGTCGTGCTTTCTGACTACCAAATAGGTGGATTTACGAGAAACGTCGGCATCTATTTTTTTGAGAAAATTTTTATCCTCTAATTTAATGGGATTGGTTCTGGCCTGTTCCTGCAATATGAAATATGCCTCATCTGTAGCGTTTACGATATCCTGCATATTATCAGACATAGCCTCATAATCCAGCTCCGTAAATGCAATTCCTTTATTGGCACTTGTCAGATAAATCGCAATGACAACAAAACTCATTACCGATAACAAAAGCGGCAACAAAATAATACTTGCAAAGGTAACTCTTAGCCTTGTTTTGAGTTTCATAGGAAAATTCTCCTTCCTACCAAATTATAACACACTCTTTTCAGTAATGTGTAAAAAACCTAAAATAATCTCATTAAAAAAATATAAACAATCTTTTTTCAAAAAAGGGTTGACTTATGTGTAAATTCATGTATAATAAAAACAGTAATCATTACTATTTTGATGAAGGGAGGACGATATGGCTTTAAAACACAGCAAGCAGCGCGACTTGATTATGACTTTTCTAATGAGTCGCAAGGATCATCCTACTGCAGACATTGTTTATATGAATGTGCGGAAAGAGAATCCTAACATCAGTCTTGGAACAGTATATCGCAATCTGACGCTTCTTAGCGATATGGGTGAGATACAAAGATTACGAGTGGGCGATGGTGTAGACCATTTCGATGCAGACACCTCCCCCCATTATCACTTTGTCTGTTCTGAGTGCGGCAGTGTAATTGATCTGGAAATGGCGGGTATCGACCATATTCAGGAGATTGCCGGAACTAATTTTGACGGTCAGATAGCAGGTCACGTAACCTATTTTTATGGAAAATGCGGCACCTGCATGAAAGCAAAAGAAGAAGCATAAGTAAGTTAAAAAAACTGCAACTATAATTTTATTTAATGAATGGAGGAAAAAATTATGAAGTATGTATGTCAGGTATGTGGTTATGTTCACGAGGGAGATTCCGCTCCCGAGAAGTGCCCCGTTTGTGGTGTAGGTCCTGAGAAGTTCACCGCACAGTCCGGTGAAAAGAGTTGGGCTGCTGAGCACGTAGTTGGTGTTGCTAAGGGTGCTCCCGAGGATATTATTATGGACCTTCGCGCTAACTTTGAGGCAGAGTGCTGTGAGGTTGGTATGTACCTTGCAATGGCAAGAGTTGCTCACAGAGAAGGTTATCCTGAGATTGGTCTGTACTGGGAGAAGGCCGCTTACGAGGAGGCTGAGCATGCATCCAAATTTGCAGAGCTTCTGGGCGAGGTTGTAACCGACTCCACCAAGAAGAATCTTGAGATGAGAGTTGATGCCGAGAACGGTGCTACCGCAGGTAAGACCGATTTGGCTAAGAGAGCAAAAGAGCTTAATCTGGATGCAATCCATGACACCGTTCACGAAATGGCTCGTGACGAAGCAAGACACGGCAAGGCATTTGAAGGCCTTTTGAAGAGATACTTTGGTTAAGCTGCAAGCCATGCACATTGAAAATAGAAATGGTCTGGAGGGCACTTGTGCACTTCCAGCCATTTTCTATTTTTAATGTATATGGCGCCAGCCGTCCAGCGAGGAAATGCGTAGCATTTTCGAGCTGGTGCATGGCTTTGCAGGCACCAAACAGGTGCATGGCTTATACACGCCGGAAAGGACACACTATGGACAATAAATCACTTTATAAACTCACCTACGGTCTCTTTCTTTTGACCGCCCGTGAAAACGACAAAGACAACGGTTGTATCATCAATACAGCGATTCAGGTAGCAAACAACCCCACCCGAATCGCCATTTCCGTGATTCAGACCAACAAGACCCATGATATGATTAAAAACACCGGCATTTTCAACATCTCTTCCATCACTACTGCTGCTAACTTCGACCTTTTCAAACACTTTGGCATGCAATCCGGCAGAGATTTGGACAAATTTGCCGGATTCACAGACATTACCCGCAGCGATAACGGGCTTTTGTATCTGACCAAGGCATCTAATATGTATTTATCTGCCAAGGTGACAGACAGTATTGACCTTGGCAGCCATACTCTGTTTATCGGTGAGCTGACAGACGGACAAACCCTGTCAGATGCACCTTCTTGTACCTACGCCTATTATCAAAGCGACATCAAGCCCAAGCCCCAGGCAAGTACCAAACGAACCTGGACATGCCGCATCTGCGGACATGTATATGAGGGTGACGAAATGCCTGATGACTATATCTGTCCTCTTTGCAAGCACGGTAAGGAGGATTTTGTGCTGAATGAAAGTGCCGGTGAAAAAACCTGGGCTTCCGAACATATCGTTGGCGTTGCCAAGGATGTTCCCGAGGACATCATAAGTGACCTTCGTGCAAATTTCGAGGCAGAATGCTGTGAAGTTGGCATGTATTTAGCCATGGCAAGAGTTGCCCACAGAGAAGGTTATCCCGAAATCGGCCGCTATTTTGAGAAAGCTGCCTGGGAAGAGGCTGAACATGCTGCCAAATTTGCAGAGCTTTTGGGGGATATAGTTACTGACTCTACCCGCAAAAATCTTGAGATGCGCATAGCCGCTGAGCATGGCGCAACCGCAGGCAAAACAGACCTGGCTAAACGCGCCAAAGAGCTGAATCTGGATGCCATCCATGACACCGTTCACGAAATGGCCCGCGACGAGGCCAGACACGGTAAAGCATTAGAAGGCTTGCTGAAGCGGAATTTCAGATAAACTGTACAAATTTGTTTTTATATGATAAAATCCAAAGAAAAAAGAATCATTAGGGGACATTTGAAATGGAAGCTATGGCAATTTTATTTTCCTTTTTCTTTATCATTATGTATTTTGTTATAATATTTGGAATTCTTGCAGTAGCCTTCGTGGGCAACTGGTTTATCTTTAAAAAAGCCGGTCAGGAAGGCTGGAAGGCATTGATTCCCTATTATAATTCCTGGGTTCTCTCCGAATTTACCATGGGAAAGGGCGTCTATATGTTATTAATGTTTGTACCTATGGTAAACATTGTCTATTCTTTTTATGCAACCTACAAGTTGTGTGAAAGTTTTGGAAAAGACATGGGATTTTATATCGGATATCTGTTCCTGTGGCCGGTATTCCATCTGATACTTGCCTTTGACAAGAGTCGTTATCTTGGTGTACCGAAAAATATCCTGGAAAATTAATTTTATCATTATAAAAGCGAGGTTAAATATGGACTACGGTAAAAGAATTAAAGCATTGAGAGAATCCACGGGAATGAACCGCAGAGAGTTTTGCGACTACTTTGAAATTCCTTACAGAACTGTTACGGAGTGGGAACGTGATAATCGCCATGCCCCCGAATATGTAATCCGACTTTTAGAGTATTACATCCGTGCAGAGAAACTTATAAAAGTGGATAAGATGCAAGATTCCCAATAAACGAAACCCACGAGTTACCGCTCGTGGGTTTATTTTTTCTACATTTTTATTAAAATTCTTGCAACCTTTCCCATTATCAATTAGTGTTATATATGTAATCAAAAAAAGTACAAGGAGTCTATCATGGAAAACTATACAAAAATCAGCAAAGAGGATATGGATAAAGGCAGAGTAATTGTGCAAAACATCAACAATTACTATTATTCAAAAATGGTGGGACAGTATCAGCTTGGCACTTCCCTGCTGGTAACCCTTATGTGTAACGGACACATTCTGGTGGAATCCGTTCCCGGTCTTGCCAAGACCACCGCAGCCAAAAGCATGACGGAGGCTGTAAACGGTACCTTTTCCAGAATTCAGTGTACGCCGGATCTCTTGCCCAGCGACATCATCGGTAGCCAGATTTTTAACTACTCTACCAATACCTTTGAAACTAAAATCGGCCCTGTTTACGCCAACTTTGTTCTCTTAGACGAGATTAACCGCTCCAGCGCCAAGACCCAGAGTGCCATGCTTGAGGTTATGCAGGAGCATCAGACCACCATCGGCGGTGAAAATTTCTCCATGCCGGAAGTCTTTACCGTTATTGCCACTCAGAATCCTATTGAACAGGAAGGCACCTATCTTCTGGCTGAGGCACAGCTTGATCGTTTCCTGATTAAAGAAAAACTTTACTACCCCAACAGAGACGAGGAGCTGGAGATTCTAAATCGTGTTGAAAAGGATGTTTTCTCCGCTCATCAGGCAGTAGTTTCCATTGAAGATGTTAAGTACATACAAGAACTGACCAAAAAAGTCTACATCGATGACGCCATCAAGCGCTACATCATCCAGATTATTGAAGCTACCAGAAATCCTGCTGCCTATATCGGTCCTAACCTTGCACAGTATATTACTCTGGGCGCCAGCACCCGTGGTGCTATTGCACTGATGGAAGTTTCCAAGGCAATTGCTTTGCTAAACGGCAGAGACTTTGTTGTTCCCGATGATGTAAAAAAACTGATTTACAGCGTCTTAAGACATCGAATTACCCTAAACTACGCTGCGATTGCAGACAACATCACTGTTGAATCCATCATTAACAACATTGTAGGAGTAATACCCACACCATGATGAAATATATTACAAAAATACAGGCCCGTGTCAGTGTTTTTGCCAAGAAAAAGACCAGTAATGTCTTTGATGGATCTTATAAATCCATCTACACCGGAAATGGTCTGGATTTTGAAAATTTAAGGGAATATATCCCCGGCGATAACATAAGAGACATCGACTGGAAGGCCTCTGCAAGAAATAAAAATCTGTTGGTCAAACAGTATATTGCTGAGAAAAAGCATAATGTATTATTGGTTTTTGATACCGGTCGAAGCCTGCTTGCAGATACTGCCAAGCAGGAAACCAAAAAGGATGTGGCTCTGAATGCGGGAGGCACTCTTGGCTTTCTGGCCGCCCAAAACGGCGATAATGTGGGAGCCATTTACAATCGAAACGGTATGATTCAGTTTTTTCCGCTTCGTATGGGTCTTAACAATTTAGAACGCATCCTTACCAACTATGATAGAGAAGACTTCTCCGGCTATGACAGTGATTTGAATAAAACCTTTGATTACATTATCAGAAATATATCCAAGAGAATGATTATTTTTGTTGTTACAGATGCCGCCGGCATCCATAAAACGGATGAAAATACACTAAAAAAACTTCGCTTTTTTCATGATGTACTTTTCATCAATATTGGCGACACCTATTTAACAGGCGGCAAAACCTATGATATCAAAAGATCCGTATACATATCCGACTATATTTCCCGCAACAGAAAACTAAAGAAACTGGAGCAGGAAACCAGAGAAAAAATATTTGACGAAAATATAAGAAAATTGCTAAAGCATCAAATTGTCTGCACACAGCTTGACAGCGAAAATGAAATTGTAGACAAAACCATGGAGTTGTTAGAGAGGCATAAATATGCAAATAACCGTTGAATTACAAGAGCTTTTCTCCTATTTGCCCGTGGCATTATTTATTGTTGCGGGACTTTTAGGTGTACTTCTTATCTTTCTTTGGCCTAAGAAGAAGGCCAAAGCAAAAAAAGTGCCAAAACCTAAGAAAAAACCCAGACAAAGTATTACTGTACTTAAGGATAAATACATTCGTCTTCTGACTGATTTGGAGAAGAAACGTTTGGATAATGCCGTCGCTGACAGACAGGCTTTCCAGATTTTGAGTAAACTTGTCAGGGATTTTGTGTATGAGGCAACCGGAATTAACGTACAAAACTATACACTATCAGAGATTCAGGCAGCGAATCTGCCTAAGCTTTACGAGCTGATTGCACAGTGCTATGTACCGGAATTTGCTGCAGAAACGAATGCAAATATATATGAACTGATTAATAAAGCAAGGAAGGTAATCGGAGAATGGAATTAATATTTCCACGCGCAATCTATATCGGCATTCCTATTGCACTTGGATTGCTTCTCATAGGCCTGAAACGAAAAGATAAATTTCGAAAAGGTAAAAAAGTCGCCAACACAATTTTCATGGAGGAAACACCTCTCTACAGGAAGCTGATGCGCAAATACAAGGTATACAGCTTTTTAGCTCTGACATGTCTTTGGCTTAGCATTATCTTGTGTATAATCATGTTGGCACGTCCTGCACAGGTGGATGTTATAGAACCGGAAATTAACAACCGTGATATTTTTATCTGCATGGATATATCAGACTCCGTAGATGAATTGAATCTGCAAATCTGTGTGGAACTAAAAGAGGTTGTCAAAGAATTGGACGGTGAACGTTTTGGTATTTCCATCTTTAACGGACGCTCGGTTCTTTTGGTTCCGCTCACCACAGATTATGATTATGTTCTGGACACGTTGGATCATCTGGAGGATGCCTTTGAATACAGTCTCAGCAAGAATGAGGGCGAACTCAACCTGGATGATTATGACCTCTATCGATATAAACATGAGGGAACCTTGGTCGACTACGGCAGTTCCTTTATCGGAGACGGTCTGGCCTCCTGTCTTTACAGCTTTCCGGATTTGGAGGAAAATACAGAACGCAGCAGACTGATTATTTTTACAACAGATAATGAATTAAACGGCACTCCCCTTGTAACCGTTGAAGAAGCTGCCGCTCTTTGTAAGAAAAATGATGTAAAGGTCTTTGCTGTTACACCTGTGGACATCATTGACAGAGAAACCTTTAAAAATGCTATGAACAGCACCGGTGGCGGATTTTATGAAACCACCTCCAACGAAGTATTCGATCGTCTGGTAGAGGATATTCGTCTGACAGAAACCTCCGTGATGACAGATGTGAAAATTATCATGACAGATAAACCGGAAATTTTGTTCAAGGCTCTGCTTATTTGTTTAGGTATGTATTTCTTTTTCAGCAGAAAGGTCAAGCTATGATTGCAAATCCAATTATTCCGATTTCGCTCATGGGAATCCTATGTTTGGTTCTACTCATTTTAAAGCGAAAAGGATTTTTTAATTACATAAGGCAGATTCTGATTGTGGTGCTTTTGTTTGCCATCAATTTGCGCTTAATGGTCCCCAATCCTGACGCACCCTCCGTAAAAAGTGATGTGGATGTCTTATTTGTTGTGGACAATACCATCAGTATACTGGCGGAGGATTACGGTGAAGAAAAGGGCAGACGAATTGATGCTATACGAGATGACTGCAGCTATATCATGCAGCAGATGCCCGGTGCCTCCTTTTCCGTGGTATCCTTTGGTGAAAATGTGAAAACTCTTCTGCCCTACACAATTGATCAGGTAAATGTGGAACAGGCCTTGAAATCATTAAATGGTCAACCCACATTATATGCCTCCGGAACTGCTTTTGATCACGTTCTGACGTATCTTGTGGAGTTTCTTGACAGAGATAACGACCACTATCAGGTTGTGTTTTTTATCAGTGACGGAGAGCTAACCAAGGATGAGAAAATGAAATCATATCCCGAATTAGCCGAACACATAGATACCGGTGCTGTTTTAGGATATGGAACAAAGGAAGGCGGCCCCATGTCGGCAGTGGCCTATACCGGTGATGATAACGCAGAATACATTGAATATTACGATGATGATTTCAACCTTTGTAAAGCTCTCTCTGTTATAGATGAAGATAATTTAAAAAGCATTGCATCTGACATGGATGTCAGTTATGTTCATATGACAGAACAATCCCGAATCGATGACACCCTTGCCGACATCAAGGAACAAATTAAAGAAAATGCCGGAAAAGATGAAGAAGATTTTTTGAGTGCCTACTCCGACACTTATTTCTATCTTCTGATTCCTCTCATCCTTCTGCTTGTTGTGGATTTTATCTACTATAAGAGAAAGGTAAACATTTAGAAAAGGAACTGCTACGATGAAAAGAAAAATTCTTGCCATCATTTACATATTGTTACTTGCCTTTTGCTGCTATACGTTTTTAGGCTATATTTTTTATTACAATAACGGGAACAGCCATTATCGGAAAAGAGATTACACCGCTGCAATAGAGGCATATGAAAAGGCACTGAAGGCCAACCCTCCCAAGCAAAAGGAATGCTCCATTCGAATAAATATGGCATTGGCCATCATTTATAATATTGACAGCGACTACGCAAAACCCGATAAAATTGAAGATACCATCGAAACCTTAAAGCATGCAAGAGACGTATTACTGGAGGATGACTGTGCCACAGAAGACGGTGACGGACATAGCGAAACCGCCGAAAAATTAAAGGATGAAATTGATGCAATTATAGAGGATTTAGAAAATCGTTCTCAGCAGACGGGTACCGATGCCGATACACAAGACGATGGGATGGAGCCACAACAACAAGACTCCGAACAGGAACAAAGCATTAAAGAAGAGTTGATGGAGAATCAGTCAGAGTCCTATCTGGAGCGTCAGGAGGAACTGCAATTCCATGAAGAATTTGATATGGAAATGAATTTTGACTATGACGCTCATATCTGGTAAACTATTATATATGGAGGGTCATTTTATGGAAAAAATTGCAAGCTTTACCATTGATCATATCAAATTACAGCCCGGTATCTATGTCTCACGAAAGGACACAGTAGGTGCAGAGGTTATTACTACCTTTGATCTGCGCATGACAAGCCCCAATGAAGAGCCGGTGATGAACACTGCAGAAATGCACACGATTGAACATTTAGCCGCCACATTCCTGCGCAACCACCCTGTGTGGGGAGAGAAAACAATCTACTTCGGTCCCATGGGTTGTCGTACCGGCTTTTACCTTTTGTTAGCTGGCGATTACAAATCTGAAGAGATCGTGCCCCTCATGGTGGCTATGTATGAATTCATAAGAGATTTTGAGGGCGAGGTGCCCGGCGCATCCCCCGTAGACTGCGGCAATTATCTGGACATGAACCTGCCTATGGCCAAATTTGTAGCCAAACGCTATTTGGACAATGTACTCTATGGCATCGGACCGGACAGACTCAATTATCCCAACGAGGCGACTGGTAAATAATATACGAAACGGAGCAATCAAATGAGTAAAATCGGAATTATCGGAGCAATGGATTTAGAGGTGGATACCCTGAAATCCAAATTGACAGATGTAAACATCATAAAAAAAGCCGGCATGGAATTTCATGAAGGCACCTTAAACGGAGCTTCTGTAGTAGTTGTTCGATGTGGCATCGGCAAGGTAAATGCAGCTTTGTGTGTACAGATTATGGCTGATGTATTTCAGGCAACACATATTATTAACACCGGCGTAGCCGGCTCTCTGAATGCCAAGCTTGATATTGGTGACATCCTGATTTCTGAGGATGCACTGCATCATGACATGGATGTAAGAATATTTGGCTATCAGTTGGGAGAGGTTCCCCAGATGGGCCGCCTGGAATTTCCTGCCGACAAGCGCATGATGGAGCTGGCAAAGGCATCCTGTGAGCGCGTATGCGGTGATATCCACGCCATTTATGGCCGTGTTGTCAGCGGAGATCAGTTTATTTCTGACAGTGATATTAAAGACAAATTGATAAGCGTATTCCATGGTGACTGTGCCGAGATGGAGGGTGCATCCATTGCACACGGTGCTTATTTAAACAATATCCCTTTTGTTATCATCCGTGCCATTTCCGACAAGGCAGACGGAAGTGCCGAAATGGATTACCCCATGTTTGAAAAGGCTGCAGCAGAACACTCTGCCAAACTTGTGGAAGATATGGTAGCTTATATTTAAAATGGACAAGCAAAAAGCCATGCAGGTTACTCCAATACCTTGCATGGCTTATTCTTTGATTTCTTGAAAAAAAGCATTATAATCACACTGGAAAATATCTGTCAATGCAACCAGGACACTGACTGTAGGATTACTGTACCCACGCTCTATCTTACTGAGCGTACTTGTACTGACTTCTATACCCATCAGCTGTAACCTTGTTACAACATCTACATTCCGAAGGTGACGTTCTTCACGAATTCTCTTTATGTTTTTACCTATAATCGGGGTTTTCCCCTGATTTATTCGCTCTAATTTTCCCATGTTTATAGTTTATATAAGATATTCATTCCAGAGTTTCTAAAATGGACGCAAATTCAAATTTATTTGTGGTATTATTAAGATAGTAAATAGTTGTTGCTTTGAGAGGTTAACATGACAAATTCTATTGTAAAGTCGGATATTAATGAGACTACCATTCGTCTCGCGCAGATTATATGCAGAAAATACGAAGAAAATACCAGTGGATCCCTAAAAGGGTATCTGGTTATGGATGACAGAAACGGTGTCATTGCCAAGGATGAGCGCAAGCGTTACTCTGCTCATGGTGGCAGTGGAGATTTTGCGCCTTTTTACGGAAGTGTAAAATGTAGTGAGACCAAACCATTTATCCGTACATTGACAGCAATACTTATTGCCTATTCTGTTAGAAATAATTTGATGGAAATGTTCCGGGATTTCCCGTTTCAGAAATTTGAGATCGAATTAGAATCTTATCCGAAATATGATTTTAAAGAAAATAGTTTTTGGAAATATCATAGAACAGAGGATGATGTATCCTTTTTGAAAATAGATTTGAAATGGTAAATAAATCAGATATATAAGGGACAGGCTTTCACGCCTGTCCCCTTTTGTTACTCTTTTGCTTTGTTCTTGTCGTTGAATACAAACAATTTACTAAATACGTAGTTTCCTACAATTACCAATACCGCAGAGATTACGGTTGCAATAATTAAGTCTACCTTCAGCCATACATTGAGTACCTGCATTACTACGATATCCAGAATCAAGGTAAACACTCTGGAAAGTACAAACTTAGGAATCTCCTTTAGCATGGGCTCTTTACTCTTAAACACAAACCTACGATTGGTAAAATAAGCAAAAATAACACCTGCAGTCCAGTTGATAATGCTCAACACACCATTCTGGAAAACGGTGGGGTACATGGTGTTGTCAAACAGCAAATAGTTAGCCAGGAACTTAGCGCCCCAGGACACCAATGTGGTGAGGCCGCCTACTATGAGATATGCTATAATCTCTTCATATTTTTTCCAAAGCTCTTTGATTTTATCTATCATCATGAATCCTCTTTCCTTTCAGTCAAGTTCGATTAAAACTGACTGAAACATTACTACCTTACAATGAATTACTCATTTTGTCAAGGATTCACAACGTTTCTGTCGATACCCTGCATAAAGGTACGGATATTCTCATACACACCCTGCACACAGCGGGTACGGGACTCCACGCTGGCCCAGGCCAGATGGGGAGTGATGATTAACTTATTGCTGTCTGTAATCTTACTAAGCGGATTATCCGGGGTAATAGGCTCCTTCTCGATAACATCCAGACCTGCTGCCTGAATCTCATCAGCCATTAATGCCTCGTACAAATCCGTGTTATTTACCACAGGACCACGGGCCACATTGATAAGAATGGCAGATTTTTTCATCTTCTGTAACGCTTTTCTGTCAATTAAATTGCGTGTCAGATCACTCAAGGGACAGTGCAGGGAAAGAAAATCACTCTCTGCAAGCAAAGTATCCATGTCTACTTGAGGATAATCTTTACAGGTGCTCTTGCCTGTCACAGAATGAAAAATTACCTTACAGCCAAAAGCTGTGGCAATCTTCGCCACACGGCGACCGATATTGCCCATGCCGATAATTCCCCAAGTTTTGCCCTCCAGCTCAAAGAACTGCTTGTCAAAATTAGAAAATCTGTCCTGAGCACCGTATGCGCCTGATTTGACATAATTATCATAATGAGGAAGCTTCTGGGACAATGCCAGTGCCAGCGTGAAAGTATGCTGTGCAACCATGCTTGTGGAATAATCCACAACATTTCTCACCTGAATGCCTCTGGATTTACAATATGCCAGGTCGCAGTTATCAAACCCGGTGGCCAGCTCACAGATAAGCTTTACATTGGGAGCGTCCTTTAGGGACTCTTCCCTCATGGGAGCCTTGTTGCAGACAATCACATCTGCATCCTTCACACGCTCTCTTACCTCTTCCACTGTAACAGTATTGGGATAGATTGTCACCTCTCCCAGCTCATTAAAACAGTCCACCGGCACATCAGTGCCGGCGCTGTTTCGTTCTAATAATACAATTTTCATATCAATTCCCCGTTTTACAGTCTCTTCATGAGCGCTTCCCGCTGTGCCTCATAGCCGGGCTTTCCAAGAAGGGCAAACATATTCTTCTTGTAGCTCTCTACACCGGGTTGATCAAAAGGATTTACACCAAGAAGGTATCCGCTGACACCACATGCAAACTCAAAGAAGTAGAACAGCTCACCTAAGTAGAATTCATTTACCTCGGGAATATTAATAACAAAGTTAGGTACCTGACCGTCTGTATGAGCCAGAATGGTACCGTTCATGGCACTCTTATTAACAAAATCAACAGATTTGCCTGCCAGATAGTTCAGACCATCCAAATCCACAGGCTCCTCACCAATGATAATCTCCTCGCGGGAGGTCTCCACATTCAGTACAGTCTCAAACATGATTCTTGCGCCGTCCTGAATAAACTGACCCATGGAGTGCAAATCGGTGGTAAGATCCACGCTTGCAGGGAAGATACCCTTCTGGTCCTTGCCCTCGCTCTCGCCGTAGAGCTGCTTCCACCACTCACTTACATAGTGTAAAGCGGGCTCATAGTTAGCCAGAATCTCCACACTCTTGCCCTTACGAAGCAGGATATTACGAAGTGCTGCATACTGCAGAGCATCATTATTCTCGAAATCATTCTCAATAGCGCGCTTACGCCCGCTTGCTGCACCTTCCATCAGCTTATCAATATCTGCGCCGCTTACAGCGATGGGCAGAAGACCTACAGCAGTCAGAACTGAGAAACGTCCGCCTACATCATCAGGCACTACAAAGGTCTCATAACCTTCCTCAGTAGCCAGATTCTTAAGGCTTCCTCTCGCCTTGTCGGTAGTAGCGTAAATTCTCTTGGCTGCGCCTTCCTTGCCGTATTTTTCTTCCAATTTAGCCTTGAACACACGGAACGCGATAGCGGGCTCTGTGGTCGTACCGGACTTGGAAATCATGTTGATGGAGAAATCTCTGTCACCAACCACATCCATCAGATGCTTAAGATAGGTAGAGCTGATGGAATTACCGCAGAAATAAATTTCGGGTGCCTTGCGAATGCTCTTATCAACCTGATTGTAAAAGCTATGGCTCAAAAACTCAATTGCTGCTCTTGCGCCCAAGTAGGAACCGCCGATACCGATTACCAGAAGCACCTCAGAATCACTCTGAATCTTCTTAGCTGCCTCTTTGATACGTGCAAACTCCTCCTTATCATAGTCTACAGGGAGGTCAATCCATCCCAGGAAATCGTTTCCTGCGCCGTTTTTGGATACCAGTACATCCTTTGCATCCAATGTCAGCTTTTTCATGTAACCAATCTCTTTTGCAGAGATAAAAGAACCTGTTTTGGAATAATCAAATGTAACCTGTTTGCTCATAGCCTTACTCCTTTACGTTAATCTTAGTACCTTTAAGTGTACCAAAATTGTATGGTAAATTCAAGCCATTAGCAGAATTCTGAAAGAATTTTGCTATCAACAAAATTCTTTTATTAGCGCCTCCAGTTCTTCCTCCGTAATTCTAAGCGCACTATAATCTATGGGTTCCGTTGCACCCTGTCCCGATGCCATGGGAAATGCGGTCTGTTCCGGGACTTCCGCACTCATGCGGTTCCCGATGGGCATCAGCTCCACGGTCCGTCTGCCGCTTCTTAAGCTGCGCTCTCCCGCAGAAAGGCGCATTTTCCGGCCGGGAAGCACCATTTCGTCCCCATAAAGCATCTCCAAGTCACTTTCTGTCACTCCAATGCGGGCAGAGAGATGATTTTCCAGATAGTCTACCAGATTTACCTTTAATACACGCTTTCTGCCCTTGATATCCACCACGCTTGACACGGAAAAATACAAGTACAAAGCCAAAAAACTGATAATATAGAAGGGCAAAATCTCACCCAGCGTCCGGCCTGTCACAATAAAACGGCACACACCGATGCCTGCGCAGATAATGGATAAAAGCATGCACTGCCCTGACATATGATATAGCGTATCAAAGGAAAAAGGCCCAAGCGCCAGCCTGTTTAAGAACTTGTCCACAAAAATAGGGATATTGGAAACACCATTGTTAAGCTGATAGCAGTTTGCAAATTTCAACTTACACTGCTTAAGCAATTTGTTCCCTGTGGAAGCCATGTTGTCCGTTTCCTTTATCATATTCTGATACAAAAAACCCAAAAGCAGCCTGACAAACAAACTAATTCCCATAAATCCAAAAATTCCTGCGCTAATTAACGGTTCGTCCTGAAAAATCTGAAACATATACATCTCCTTCTTTCCGGTTCAAAATACGATTTTTAAGCACCAAAGCAATTATATCGTAATCACGCTGTTTTATGAACGAAAAGGCATCGTATTATTTCGACAGCAGTTTCTACGAAAATACATGTTATTTTTCATAATGCGGAAAGTTGCGAACCATGGAAAAATCTGCTATAATGGCTTTTAATGATTTATTTGCGTTGGAGGATATACTATGAGATATCAGACACGAGGAACATGTTCCTCTGCTATCGACATTGAGATTAAAGACGGTATTATTGAATCCGTTAAATTTACCGGCGGTTGTAACGGCAATCTGCAGGGAATCTCTGCTCTTGTTAAGGGCAAAACTCCCGAAGAGGTTATCGGTTGCTTAAAAGGCATCCGATGCGGTATGAAAAACACTTCCTGTCCCGACCAGCTTGCTCAGGCATTGGAAAGCATGCTGTAACATATATTGAATCTATAATCGAAAGGTAATGCCATGAAGAAAATTGTTATGACCGGCGGCGGTACCGCAGGCCATGTAACCCCTAATATTGCGTTGCTTCCCGCACTGAAGGAAGCCGGCTTCGAGGTGTCCTACATGGGCTCCTACGATGGAATCGAGAAAAAATTAATTGCTGATTTCGACATTCCCTACACCGGAATTGCCACCGGAAAGTTTCGCCGCTACTTAGACCCCAAAAACCTTACCGACCCCTTCCGTGTTATAAAGGGCTACGGCGAGGCAAGAAAACATTTAAAGCAGTTAAAACCGGATGTGGTATTTTCCAAGGGTGGATTTGTAGCTGTTCCCGTTGTACGTGCGGCAGCTTCCCTGGGAATCCCCTGCATCATTCATGAATCCGATATGACCCCGGGACTTGCCAACAAAATCTGCATTCCCGTGGCTGACAAGGTGTGCTGTAATTTCCCTGAGACCATGGAAAAAGTGCCTGAGGGCAAAGCAGTCCTTACCGGCTCTCCCATCCGAAGCGAGTTAAGTCAGGGTAATAAGCTGGCTGGTCTTGATATGTGTGGTTTTACTGCCAACAAGCCCGTCATCATGGTCATTGGCGGAAGTCAGGGCGCACTGAATGTGAACAAAGCAGTTCGTCTTGCCCTTCCTCAGCTTTTGGAGGACTTTCAGGTGGTACATCTTTGCGGTAAAGGTAAGCTCGACAATCTCTACCTGAACACTCCCGGCTACAAGCAATTTGAGTACATCAAGACAGAATTAAAGGATTTGTTTGCCATGGCAGATATCGTCATCTCCCGTGCAGGAGCCAACGCAATCTGTGAGCTGTTGGCACTGAAGAAACCCAATATCCTCATTCCTCTGCCTTCTGCAAGCAGCCGAGGCGACCAGCTGTTAAATGCAGCATCCTTTGAGGCGCAGGGCTTCTCCATCGTGATTAATGAGGATAGTATGACTACCAATTTGCTGGTAAACAAAGTTCGTGAACTTTATGCTAACCGAACAGAATACATGAACACCATGAGCGGTAGCGGACAGATGGATTCCATACCCAAAATTATAAAACTAATCGAAGAGGCAGCGGCGAATTAACGCCACTGCCTTTCTTACTAATTCATATTTTCATCGTATATAGCTCTCTCGCCGCCGATGTATTTAGCGCGGGTACGGGCACAAACCACATGGGCATCACCGATTTGTGCGGTGCGGATGCGCACGGGCACTGCCACGTCTCTTAAATGCATACCGATTAAGGTATCGCCAATATCCATGCCTGCATGAGCCTTGATGTGCTCCACTGCGGCAGGATGCTCAAAAGCCTTGTAAGCCGCTGTAGCAAAGGAACCGCCCGCCTTGGGTTGAGGTACCACATTCACAAGATCAAGACCATAGTATTTGGCAGCTTCTTTTTCTATAATCAATGCACGGTTTAAGTGCTCACAACACTGAGCCGCCAGATAAACTCCTGCTTCCTGAGTGGCCTGATAAATTCCGCCGAATACAGCCTCGGCAAGCTCAGGGCTTGAAAAGGTTCCGATTCCGGCACCACCCACTTCACTGGTGGAACATCCCACTACAAATAAATCCTTTTCTTCCAGGTTTGCAAGCTCTAAAAGCTCCTTTGCCGCTCTATAAGCTTCCTCGCCGATTATTGTCATGTCTTCCGTCATAATAGCTTAGTCCTTTCTAAATTTACATCACATACACAGATATAGTACCACCAATGCCGCTAAAAAACAAATGTTAGATATGGTAAATTGCAAAAAATATCTTCCTTTGCCGCCGGGAATATCGCTTGCTACAGCCTCTGCCGCCACATATTTGTAGGAAATCAGGCTTGCCATGGAAGCAATCAGCGTGCCCAGACCACCCAGATTGGTCCCTACCAAAAGGGCCGACACATTTGTGGTAAATCCGGAAAGCAAAAGCGCCGCCGGCACGTTACTAATGCATTGGCTTGCCAAAATGGATACAACTACCTCATTTCCTGTTATCAAATCCTGCAAAAGATTAGCAAAGGCCGGAATGCGCCCCATATTACCGATAAAAATGAAAAACGCCACAAAGGTCAGAAGCAAACCATAATCGATATGAAGAAGCTCCTTGTATTCCGTAATCAGCATACCGATAATTACAGCGATAAAAGTAATCCATATAGGCATAATATGCGCCACCGTGAGAAGACACATACCAAACAAAACAAGATAAATGATAAGAGAACCCTTTCTGTCGCCGGGGTTGATACCCTGCTTTAAGCCATCGTCCGTCACGGCTACAGCTTCGCTTTGATTTAATTTCCGACCAAACACAACACAGCATAACACCAGAAGAACCAAAGACAACAAGCTGTAGGGCAACATTACCTGCACAAATGCTCCCAGACTAAGACCTGAAATACCATAAAGATACAGGTTCTGAGGATTCCCCAGCGGCGTGAGCATACTGCCTAAGTTGGCTGCAATGGTCTGAAGCACCACCGTTGGCAACACCATCTTTTTATAAATCTCATCTCCCAGCATCTTCCCCACCACAAAGGTAAATGGTACGAAGGTAATCAACGCCACATCATTGGTAATCAGCATACTGAAAAAAAAGCACAGCATCACTAAAATCAATACGACGTCCGAGGCCTTATGAACCTTATCAAGAAGCTTTCCTGCAATCCACTGAAACACACCGATATATCGAAAACCGGCCATAACACACATCAGACAAAATAAAATAGCCAGCGTGTGAAAATCAATATATTCAATATATTGCCCATCCGGGTGTACCCAAAAAGCTGACACTACAGCCAAAACCATAGCTACGCACAGCACAACCTCTTTTTTAACAAATTCCAGTATTTTCTGTAGCATAACTTCCTCCCATTTTATCTCTGCCCTATCATAGCACGAATAATAAAGAATAGCACGTTTTTTTTGGGGCACAATATAGGAATCAAAATAAGGGAGGCGTATGCACTTTGACTTTATCCACTAAGCTGTCCGAAAACATTGCCATTTTACACAAGTTGCTGCCCATAGGTACCAGCTTTGATTTGGTTACAAGAGAGTTATATCTGGGAGACACTCCTGCCTATTGGATTGGTGTCAACGGCTTTTGCCGCACGGAAGTACTACAACAGATTTTTTCTGACTTGCAGAATCCCCTTTTCACCAAAGACGCTCGGATTGAAGACCTAAAACGTTTTACTGCTGCCAAAATCGGTTTTGCCCAAGTGGAGGCCTGTAGCGATTGGCATAAGCTGCTTCGGAATCTGTTAAGTGGCCCTTCCCTTCTGTTTGTGGATGGCTTTGATTATGCCCTGATTATCGATGCCCGTACCTATCCCACCAGAGGTATTGGTGAACCGGATGCAGAACCCATCACCAAAGGTGCCCGGGACGGATTTGTGGAAACCATGCTCTTTAATGCCAATCTCATTCGCCGCAGGGTCCGCTCGCCCCGCCTTTCCTTTGCCATTCATTCCGTGGGAGAATTGAGCCGTACGGATGTAGCCATTGCCTATTTGGACGATAATGTCAACCAGGAGCTCTTACAGTATCTTACTCATAAAATCAGCACCCTTAAAATCTCCTCCCTGACCATGGGTGCCAAAAGTCTGGAAGAACTTCTGGTGCCCCACAGATGGTGGAATCCCCTTCCTTCCGTGCAATTTACGGAGCGGCCGGATGTGGCCTGTAGTTATCTTATGGAGGGGCATATTTTGGTTTTGGTGGATAATTCCCCTCTGGTTATGATTTTTCCGGGTACAATCTTTCAGTTTACGCAAAGCGCAGAGGACTATTATAAGTCACCTCTGGTGGGCAGCTACTTCCGTCTGGTGCGTCTGATGTGCATTCCGGTCAGTCTTCTGCTTATGCCCCTGTTTCTTTTGATTACGACACAATTTCCACAGACTGCCCGGAATTTACACCTTTTATCCACCGGAATGCAAAGTCCCATTTATCTGATTTTCTTTGTGCTGGCAGTGGAATTTATATTAGATTTGTTCAAATACTCCGCCTCCATGAGTCCCGGAAAATTTGCCGGAGCATTGTCCATCGTCAGCGGCCTGTTGATTGGAGATATAGCAGTCAGTCTAAATTGGACCTCCACGGAAGCATTGTTTTATGGCGCCGTATCCCTGTTGGCAAGCCTTTCTCTCTCCAGCCCGGAGTTTGCAGATGCCCTGCGGGTTTATCGTATATTTTTGTTAGTTGTTACGGCTGTTTTGGGACTGCCAGGCTTTGTAATCAGCCTATTACTGGTCATTGCATCTGCTGCTACTACACCTACACTTGGCGGTATGAGTTACTTCTGGCCCCTGTTTCCATGGAATGGAAAAGCCTTGAAAACACTCCTTTTTCGCAGACCTACTGCCGCCGCTCAGCCCAGCACCACCTGGGACAGAGGACAACTTCATAAATAATCCTTAAATCTGCACGAAACCCCTAATATCGTGCATAATTCATACTATCATTTCCACAATTGTTATGATATAATGGCTTTACTTTGTTAAAGCAATATGTAAAATAATACGTTTTTTAAAGGAGGATATTATGGGTTGGACACGAGCAGAACTAAAAAAGAGGGCTATAAACGCCTTTACGAGAAACTATTGGAAATGTGTATTGGTAGCACTGATATTGGCTTTTATTACCCCCAGCAGCGGAGGTAGTAGCAATAGTAGTTATAGCGGTTCAAGCTATGGAAATGAATATGATAACGATTACGACTCTGATTACAACTATAAGTATAATTTCTCTGATGCAGGTACAGAAATCATTCAGAGTGGCAGCATTGCCACTTTGGTAAATCCTACGATTGCATCCATGTCAAGCGGAGAAAGCGCAATTTTTGCTGGTATAGCAGGTATTGTTGTTGTAATTATAATGATAGCGATTCTCTTAGGTGTCGCACTAAGTGTATTTGTATATAATCCCCTTCATGTGGGCGGCTGTCATTTTTTTATGGAAAACTCTATGTCCAATGCAGCAGGTATCGGTGCATTGATTAAGGCTTTTAAGCTGAACTATAAAAGTAGCGTATTGACCATGTTTCTTCGTGATTTATACACCTTCCTTTGGACCTGTTTACTCATTATTCCCGGACTCATTAAAACCTACGAATACCGCATGGTTCCTTATATTCTGGCGGATCATCCGGAAATGCAACATGAGGAAGTATTTGCTCTAAGCCGGAAAATGATGGATGGCGAAAAGTGGGATGCCTTTGTACTGGATCTGTCTTTCTTTGGATGGCATTTACTTAATGCATGCACCTTTGGCATTCTGGGCATCTTCTATGTAAACCCTTATGTATATGCCACCGATGCAGAGCTTTACCTGGTTTTAAAGCGCAATAAGTGCCAGACTCACAATCCTTACTTAAGCTATACCACTTATGCCGACAACAATACTTATACGGGCAATAACAATACTTATCAGAGCCGATAAACAAAAGATAAAGGGAAATAAAAGATGGGACTTAAAAACCACAACTATGATTTGGAAACACTTGCAACCGGATTGATAATAGGCACTATGGTTCTACTTCCCATTGTCGAATTTATCATGTCACTGCTTGGGCAACCGTTTTGCTATCAAGAAGGCATTGTTGAATTATTTGGATATGCGTCTTTTATATTGTTAATTTTAAACTTAAGCAAACGCAAGGAAATAGAAATACACCTCAGCGATATCTTGTTAATTGCCTTATTCCTATTTGCAATATTGTCTTTAATCTTTTCAAAAGACCTGGAGCAGTCCTTATATGGCGAGAAATATGACTATCGTGAGGGTATCACTGTATTTTTCAGCTATTACTGTGTCGCTTTACTGGCCTCACGCATAGCCGGAACCGCACATCGAAAGAAAATAGTTCAAACATTTTATGTACTGGGAATTATTGAAATCGGTGTGGGTATCCTACAATATTTTGGACTTTGGATGTATCCGCCCCTCCATCTGCCGGAGTTTGAAAACAATATATCAGACACTGCACAGTGGGCATTTGGATTTACAGAGCATTTTAATTTCTTTACCGCATTGGTAATTATATTTACTGCTCTTTCGGCCGGCAAATTTCTAATCTGTGAAAAGAGACTGAAACTGAAGTATTTTCTTGCAAGTGCATTTTGCTTTTTTGGTGTCATGACTACATACACCCGTATAGGATGGCTGGGAACAATCGGTTTCCTATGCTTCCTCATATTGCTGGGTATCATTGCCAAAAAGATGAAAGTCTCTAAGCAGGAACTGAATAAAAAGGGCATTATTGCATTGATAGTCCTTTATATCGCTATATTTGCGGGTTCTGCGATTGCATTTCCAAATCTGCAGGATAATATTCAGGAGAGCGTCGACGAAGCTGATGGCAAAAAGAATCCCGGAAACGGACGCATGATTATCTGGACGCAAGGGTTGGAAACCGTCCCTAAGTGGTGGTATGTAGGCACCGGACTGGACAATTACAAATACGCATTCTACTGGGATGACCCCGAATATGACGGATGGTATCAGGACAAAGGACACAATGAATATATTCACATTCTGGTGACTCAGGGCGTTTTTGCAACAATAACCCTTCTGACTATGATTTGTTATAACCTGTTTACATCAGCAAAAAGATACCTGTTGTCAACTGCCGGCACACAAGAGGCCGAAATAACATTTTTACTGCTAGTCATGTATGCCGGATATTTGAGCCAGGCGCTTGTCAACAGCAGCGTTACAAACGTAGCTATATATAACTGGATAATCACCGGATTACTTTTATATTCAAAGGACAAAAAAGTACTGCTTACAATCGAAGATAAAAAAAATGAGAATCAGTAACAAAAGAAAGAGCGCCGAAAATTGAACTTCCGACGCTCTTTTTATTATCCTAAAGGAATCAATTCAGAATAAGTTATATTACCCTGTACATCTTTTATTGCAAACATACACACATAATTCTCGGGGTCGTCAATAGGACGCATTTCTAACGCATACTCGTTATTCAGATCCTGACTGAATCCATACAAACAACCGGAATGCTCCCATTCAAAAAACTCCATCATATTGCCCTCTGCATCCCATGTAGGATAACTTGCACGGGCCATGACCTCCATACTGTCAAAATCATCCAAATCCAAAAGCTGTTTGTTAGGATTGGTACTGTCATCAAGAGGAACCGCACTTCTGATAACACCATTGGGATTCTCATCATCTACAACAATCTGCAGACTTGCTGATTCCATTTCCCAATCAGCCCAAGAGTCAAAAGAGTCCCCTTCACCATAGGAATGAAGCATTACACTACTGGTATATCTGGTTTCCTGTTCTGTGCTGTCCTGTTCTGACAAAATCATGGGAATCTCCGAATAAGTATCATTTGTTATATCATGCATATACAATGCCTGATTGCTGTAACTTGCATGCAACACACCATTATTATCCATTTCAACGCTTCTACCGAAATGAACAAACATATACAAATCTTCCGGATTCTCATATCCATGGGTATTGAAATTCTTGTCATATACATTAGCTAAAATGTAGAAATAACCTCTTGCATAGGTCTTTTGCTGCTCCTTGGTAAGCTGCAGTGTAATATCACTGGTGTCGGCAACATCTTCCTCTTCAGCTTCTTGAGTGGTTACGGAAGTCTCCGCCTCTGTAATATCCCAGTTGGTGGTAAGCTCCTCAGAAGTCTGAAGATTGTAGTACTTATTCAAAAATCCTCTGTATCCGGAAGAAAAATCAATTTCCTCCTGTGTTTCCATACACAAGGCCGTATACTCATTTCCTTCGTAGAAATCGGGATAGCAGATAGAGATACCATTTGCATCATACATATTGGTTCTCTCATACACTACCATATCCTCAAGGGCACGAATAGCCTGCACGGAGGTAGGCTCATCTGATGCAATTTTACCAAGCAGATGAATCGCATCTACCATACCATAATCAAAGGTTGAAGCATATGTACCGAAATCTCTGGTCTTCTCTCTGTTACGCACAAGCGAAGGGTAGTTTTCAATAGTCAAATCCGCATCCAACTCAGTAAAACAGGTATCAAGTGCATCCTCTGCCTTCTGGTACAGATTCAAATCAATACAGGACAAGGTCAAATCACAGTATGCTCTGGGATAAGTCTTAAACATTTCTTCACTATATTCCATATAGCTGTCAATGATTGCCTTACCCATATCCTCACCGGATACCGGAACATCAGTGGTCTCTGACAAAAATGTATAGTCCCAACCCCATCCGGGTTCTGTCTCCTGAGATGCAATCATGTAGTTAGAATACTTTGCGAAAAGGTCTGCAATCTCCAAAGAGTTCATAAGACAGGCATCAAAGCCAATCCACTCAAGACGCTCTCCACGGCTGCCCACTGAATCCTCAAAAGCCGTTTTCATCTCTTCTGCGGTAAGAAGGTCCTGATAATTCTCATCCACGCCAAATCCAAAAACAGGTCCTGCACCATGATTCCATAAAACCAGACTATAATGCTCGGATTCAAAATTGTCATAACAATAATTGATAAAATCACTCAAAGTATCCGGATCACCCATATTTTTAGCACTGTGGGAATCCAGAATATCAAAATCATTATCCTTCGTCAAAAGCAGGGTTGTATTGGTGTCCGCAGACAATCCGTTAATATGCCACTTGGAAGCACCGCCGGTATAAACTACAATGTTATTGTGCTCTGTATCTGCATCGGCAGCCATCATCTCTTCCAAATCGAGGGTTGCGTTACCATATTCAGATTCCAGATCGGAACCTACCATGTAAACCATGATGGTCTCAGCATCCATGTTAGGATTACTCGTCGGCTTATCCTGAGACTGGGATGTGCTTTCTGACGCATTCGAAGACTCCTCCTCGGAAGACTTTGTCTCCTCTTTGGAAGACGCAAGTTCCTCATCATCCTCAGATGATTCACGCTTATCATCACTGTACTGCTGCCCCATGGCCTTACCCATGGCACGCACTGAATCCGTAAAAATACAGCCGCTCAGTGTGGTACAGGATAATACAATACACAGTATTACCTGCAGTTTCTTTGAAACCTTAAATTTCATTTTCTTTCTCCTTCTTTTTTATCATTAACGGTTCACTCACAAAACAATCGGATTTTGGCACTCCTACCAGCTCTCAATAATTATTTTGGTTATAATTCCACTATCCACTTCAAACTCATAACCACTGATATAGTCATTTCTGGTTTTTACTACATAATCAGCACCAACTTTACCAACATCATATTTTTTATACTGGTACCCTTCCAACTTGGATAGCAGTTCCTCTTCTGTATCACCGCATTTGATTCCCAGAGGAATTTCCAATTCGATATCCTCGTGATCACTTACATCAAAGCTGTATATGAAACAGTTTTCAATAGTGGTAGCATAATCCGCATAGTTTTTTGCACCATATTTATACCCTACACCATTATATTTCATCGTGACGTATCCGAAGTCACCTGCCGCAAGCTCCTTGTCACCCGCTGTATGATCATACAACTCATATCCGTTATCAACAAATGCTGATACAGGAGCAGGAAGAGTATAGTAATTACCATTTATTTTTATATCAAAGCTATATAAATCCTCACCTACTGCAGTGGGAGCCGTATATGCAGTAACAACATCCGGAACCTCTGCACTGACAGAATGGTCTGTACCCTCCAATTCAATTCTATTCTCCATTTTAACAGAACAAATTACATCGGTTTTTGTATTCCAGAAGAAAGTAATTTTTTCATACCAATCCTCAGTATAACCATAACAATGATACAAATCATTTTCCTGTTTATTGTTCGGTTCTCCGTAAGCTTCGATAATATCCCCTTTGAGAGCCTCTCCTAATACAATACCGCCGGGCATTACAATCTTGTACCCTTTTTCCTTCATGGCGTCATTGTAATCAATTTCTATCCCAACAACAGCACTTTCTGCAATTGGCTTGGCGTTGGAGGACATATTGACAATGATGGTCATAACTGAGATTCCGTCTCTTTCCCACCAGCAATATAAAAAATCATCACTGGAAAGCATCTCCGAAGAATCCTCCTTGAAACTCCAACCCTTTTCCTCAAAATCTGAATACCACATGGGAAACTGATACACATCTTCGTTAATGGCAACCTGATAACTCCACAAATCATCAGACAGACCTTCCAAAGTTTCATGATCAGCATCCTCTTTGGATTCGGACTCCTTGCCCTCTGTTTCTTTGGTCTCGGATTCCTTCTCCTCAGATTCGCTGGTTTCGGATTCTTTGGTCTTAGATTCCTTGGATTCTTTGTCCTCAGATTCCATTGATGCAGCTGCCGCTTTTCCTAACATGGAGCCAATTTCCTCAGCTACCACATTACATCCGCTGAGCATCATACTACTTGTTATAGCTAATATCAGTGACAGTACTTTCTTTTTCATTTGCTTCTCCTTAAATAATTTGCTTACTATAATAAAAATCTTCCCATATATAACACTAAACGGTTTGACGAAAAGTTACAAGAAAAATTTTACTTTTTTTTACCCATACTATATAATACAATTAGTTTTTTACTCTATCAGCCAATAAGGAAATGAAAATGAACAATAAAAAGTCAACCTATACACGCAATATTAATATTCTGATTTATCTTGGCTCCTTTCTCGTATCTGCTGTTGGTATGCTGCTAATCATCAAAGCCAGAGGATTCTATCCCTTTAAGGACACCTCCATGTTTGTGATGGATATGAAGAGCCAGTATGTTGAATTCTATGCCTCCTTAAGATATATTTTTAGTGGCGAGAACTCCATTTTCTTCTCCTGGTCCCGCTCTATGGGTGGTAATTATCTGGGGCTGTTTGCATATTACATTGCCAGTCCGCTTTCGTTTATTACACTTCTTTTTCCTATCGAAAAAATGCCTTTGGCTATCGCTATATTGTCAGTGCTCAAAATAGGTCTGTGCGGACTTACATTTTCTATATATGCCAGCTACCTTTGGACCCGCCACATGTCTTTAACAGACAGTCCTTTAAGCCTGTCACATAAATGGACACAGCTGATGATCATACCCTTTGCCACCGCCTATGCGCTCATGTCCTACAACATTACCTATCTTTGTTGTCTGATGTGGCTGGATGGCGTTATTCTGTTGCCACTGGTTTTGCTGGGCGTTGAAAAAATTCTGGACGGCAAAAAGGGCGGACAGTATATTCTGGCTCTCACGGCATTATTCTTCTGTAATTACTATACCGGTTACATGATTGGCATTTATACAGCCATCTATATCATCTACCGTTCTGTAGTAAGATTGGATTTGAAAAATTTAAAAGAATCACTGAAAGAGACCTTTTTTAAGCTTATGCGCTTTACAGTATGTACCCTGCTGTCCCTTGGTCTCTCAGCCCCTTTACTGCTCCCGGTAATCAAGGATTTATTTACCGGAAGAATCTATGCCGGAGGAGAAATCTTTACCGGTTTCATATCAAACAGGCCTTTAGAGGTTATGCTTAATCAGTTTACAAATGGTGCATATGTGAGTCTGGACAATTCCGGTCTTCCCTGCATTTACTGTGGATATCTGGCATTGTTCCTTGCTGTTCTCTTTCTTTTTATGCGCAGGATATCTATCCGTGAAAAGGTGGGGGCGCTACTCATTCTGCTTATGTTTCTTGCCTGCTTTTATATGCTTGATCTGGATACAGTCTGGCACGGCTTTAAGCTTCCGGCCTGCTTCCCTTACCGCTACGCCTTCTTGTTCAGCTTTACGCTCCTTTATATGGTAATCCGTACCCTCTGCTGTATATTTAAGGGAGGAATTCCTACCATCTGGCAGCGTAAGCCTGTTTATGAATGCTTGTTTGTAACGATTATGCTGATTACTGCTGCGGACTTAGGCATTAACGGAAAGGACATTTTATTTAGCATTGGTAATCAGTTTGCATACTGTCCCATGGATGAGTACAATCTTTTTCTGGATACTACAAAACCTTTGGTGGACTCCATCAAGGAAAATGACGACGGCTTCTACCGTATTAACCAGAACTATGGATTTTCTTTGAATGACGGCATGTTGCTTGGATATAACGGAATGTCCCATTATTCCTCAACCTATAATGAATCCATCAATACTCTTACCTCCAATTTAGGACTGGCACAGACACATTTTTGGAATTCAGGCTTCGGTTCTAATCCTTTACTTGACAGTTTGTTTGCTGTAAAATATCTTCTGTCTCAACAGCTTGTGCCCCCGGAATACACCGAATTACAGACTACGGGTATGCTTTGGGAGGAAAATGCCTTACCCACCACCTCATACAAGAATGAAAATGCTTTGGCCTTTATATATAGTACACCTGTTTCTACTCTGACGCCGGAAGTATCCTCCGACAATCCATTTGTCAATCAGAATCATTTGACAAATGCCATTGCAGGCACAAATCAGTCCTATTTCACGGAGCATGAGGTTGTTATCTCTCAGGGCGAAAACGGATGGAGCTATACCTTTACTGCTGATTCAGACAATCCGGTTTACTTCTTCATGGATACGGAGGAATATAGGCTCTCATATGCCCCCGCCAGTGTTCTGGTAAACGGGACGGCTGTAGGAAACTACTTTACCAGCGAAACACTCTGTTGCCTCTATATCGGTTCCTTTAGCGCAGGACAGGAAGTCATCATCCAAATTCCCGACCAAGCACTAGAACCCAACGCTGTATATGTAGCACAGCTTCATATGGAAAAGGTTACTCCTTTACTTTCGTCTCTGCAGGAAAAGGGAATCAAAATCACACACCAAAAGGGTGCTTCCATAGAAGGTACAATTACCGTAGATGCGGGCGAAACTATTATGACCTCCATTCCCTATGATGCGGGATGGACAGTAAAAATAGATGGTCGCAAGACTAAAGCGGCTAAGTTTGCAGATACATTCCTCGCTATTCCTGTGGAAAGCGGTGAGCATACTATTTCCCTGTCCTATGTTTCACCGGGATTTTATACCGGAATAATATCCTTTGGTATATCCTTAATGCTTAGCATTTTATATCTCTTGCCGATTAATAAGATTAAAAATAAGATACAGAAATAATAAAATGGGATACGCACTTCAAAAGTGTGTATCCCGTTCTTTTTTAATCTTAATTTTGTGACGGATTCATCGGCTGACAGGAATAAGTGGTACAAAAAAAGCGGGTGATGGGAATCGAACCCACGTATCTAGCTTGGAAGGCTAGTGTTCTACCATTGAACTACACCCGCATGTTGTGTTACAGGCACTGTGCCTGCACACGAAGGTATGAAATTAATTGTTGCCGACATCACCGCAATCTATGATGTCGAGAGCGCGAGACGGGGATCGAACCCGCGACCCCCTCCTTGGCAAGGAGGTGCTCCACCGCTGAGCCACTCGCGCATATATGTGAAGCAGTCGGTCAAATATCGACCTCCTGCAAAATGCCCAGAGCCGGAATCGAACCAGCGACACGAGGATTTTCAGTCCTCTGCTCTACCAACTGAGCTATCTGGGCTTGTGGACGAAATCCCAACGCTTTTTGCGTTTGTCTGCTGAACGCATTAATATTTCGCGTCACAACATTGGTTATTTTACATTGTGCCAAACCAAATGTCAAGTAGTTTTATAAATTTTTTTTAATTAATTCTCCGTCACAACTTCACGTTTTTCTGACTTACCCACTTTAATCTTGGTCTTTCTCCACAAGTTTGTCTTGTAGAGGATAAAGAGAATAACGGAGGAAATTCCATTACTGATAACCACAGAGTACCATACGCTGCGAACACCCATGTGTAAGATAGTTTCACAAAACCACAGAGTAAGGAAGCGGAATATCCACAATCTGGTGGCGTCCACGGTCATGGTCACTTCTGTATGTCCTGTACCTTGGAACAAACCCGTACTGGCGTTGTAGACACCGTTTGTAAAGCACCAGAAGGCCATAATACTCAAGAAGTCCGCTGCCATGGCAATTACCTCGGGGTCCTCGGAAAAAATGCTTACAATGCCTGTAGAGATGAAATCTCTGGACAGAATCATACCACCGATAAACAAAAATCCTACGCAGATTTTCATGGAGAGAAGGTATCCTTCCTTGGCACGCTCCACCTGCTTGGCACCCATGTTCTGACCTACAATAGTAGCCACCGCTGAGCCGATACCGTTAGAGGGCAAAGTAATCAATCCATTTACCTTATTGCCAATACCGTAAGCAGCCATAGCCTGATCACCGTAGGCATATACATTTCTGCTCATGAGAAGAAATCCCAACTGCATGGTACTGCCTCCAATAGCGGTAGGCAGACCAATACTCAGGATTAATTTAATCTTTTCCCACTCAAAACGCATATGTTTAACATCCAGATGAACATCCTTGTTGCGTCGGGTCAAGAGACAGAATGCGATAATTGCGGGAATCATCTTGGCAATCAAGGTTGCAGAAGCTGCACCGGCAGTACCCATATTCATTCCCACCATAAAAAGAGGATCCAAAATCATATTGACACTAATACCCACCAGATTTAAAAGCATGGGACGCACGGTATCCCCCTGGGCCTGATGCACCGCTGAGAATATATTAACCATGTAGAGGAAAGGCATATCCCACACCACAATCTGAAGGAAGGTACATGCATGATTGTATGTGTCACCATCTGCTCCAAGCCAGTTTACAATGGCAGGTGTGGTTACGTATACCACCGCTGCACACACCAGGGCAAAACACATGGCACAGGCAAAAATCTGATTCGCCATGCTCTTGGCATCTTCTTTTTCACCCGCACCGATATACTGGGCTATTAATACAGAACCAGCTACCGTAATACCCATACCAAAGTTGATAATAATATTCTGAACCGGTGTCACCAGATTGATTGCTGCCAACTGGTCTGTCCCGATTTGGCCCAGCCAATAAGTATCTGTCAGATTGTACATAGTCTGCAGAAAGCTGTTGATTACCACAGGAATCGCCAAGGATAAAATTGCCTGTAACATATTACCCTTCAATATCAGTTCGGTATTCACTTTTTTGCCAACTTTACCCTGTGACATATTAACACCAGCCTTTCTACATCCACTTTACATTGCTATATTACAACAAAAATGCAGTGGTATCCGCTTAGAATTTGATTAATCCTGCGGAAACCACTGCTTTTTTATTTACTTATATCAATTTATTAGTTTGCCTTCTCGAAGATAGCCTTGCCGTCTACCTCAGCGAACTCCTGATACTCTTTCCAGATATTGCATACCCAGGTAGCTCCCTGATTCAAAACGATTTCATTACCTTTTTCATCATAGTAATGATTTGCATCATAGTCGCTTTCATGCTTCCAAGTTGCCTTAATCATCTTACCGTTGGTAAATACATATGCATCACCTGTACCATGTACACCAAATGCCAGATAGTCCTTGGCGTCTCTTACCTCACCATGACAAACCTTGAACACAACGTTGGTTACTGCAACCTGCTCACCGGTCAACTCGTCAATCTGTTCAGCACCGTACTGGGAACGATAGTACAGCTTGTCATCTGCATTATAGGTAAAGGTTGCGCCGTTCTGTCCATAACCACCCGAATTGCTCTGGCTTCCACCGGGACGAATCTGGAGTGCATCGGGATACTCTGCATACTCTGCAACACTATCATTCGCAAAAATGAATGCCGCAGGATCCTTACGTTTTGCCTCCTCATAACGCTTGGACTCCTCGTATGTAGTAGCATAACCCTTTGCCTCTACACCTGAAGGATAACCCTTTACAGCAGCATCAGGAGCATCTGCACCGTCACCGGTACCTGCCGCCTTAAGCCACATATATCCGGTAAACTCCGTGGCAAAACCGCTGCTCTTTCTGTCCTTTCTTCTTGCAAATGCTGCAGTATAAGGGCTTGCAACACCTTCGTTTGCCTGAGAAATATTATCTACACGGTCAGAGTTAAGCAAATCTGCTACATAAGGTACAGCCAGACCCCAGTGACAATAAATTGCGTCCAGAGCCATTGCTTCATATACAAAATAGTCACGGCTGCTTCGGATAGGACCGATGTAGGTCAAATCATCATAATCTTCAACAACTGCCATAAGACGGGTAATACGTCCCTCAACGGGCGCCTCATAAATAATGCTTGCACGAGACAGACCATACTGAGGCATTGCAGGAGGGTTATTAGGAATCATGATTGCGAGAGGTCTTCTGTCAACCACAGCCTGATCCTTCCACTCACCATCGATGTAGCTCTGCTTCTTGCCATCTACAACATTTCTCTCTGTAATGGGTGCAAACGCCTTTACCTCTTCTTGTGAACTCTCTTCAGACACAGTGGTCTGTACGGAAGATTCCGGCTGAATCTCCTGAATGATAGGGCTTTCTGTCGTCTTGCCACAGCCTGTCATCAGAAAGGTAGCCGCCAAAATTGCTGCCATTAATTTCTTTTTCATTAGATATTCCTTTCGTATACAAATAAATAGAATTTAGAACTTCAATCCTTATTTTATCTTGTGTTGAGAGATTTGTCCAATAAAATAATCTTAATTTTACATTTTTCCAGAATTTACTGCTTTATTGTAATGAAGATCAAGGAATCCGGGTAAGTCTTTGTTGTACATTCTGACAAGGGCATCATCCGAACCGATTACCATCCAAGGCATTTCCATATTCAGCGTTCTCAATATGTATTGAGCCTTACTTTCCGTCGGAACATCTATGGAATAATGCTTTTTATCCAACGTATTTACAATCACCATATGGTTCGTCTTCTTTAACAATCCATATCTTCCTTTCTCTACTGCCACGTGATAGTAAGCCCAGACAATATTTTTGTTTAAAATAGCATGCGGAGTAGCACCCGTATAAAAAAAAGTAAACACCCTTCCGATTCGAAAAGCAGAATTGCCCATGAGAACCTTGGCATTCCTGTAATCAGCCTCCACCAGCTCCCGAGAATATCCGGTTTTCCTCATCTCTTTCTTTACTTTCCTTATACTAAGACCACTGATAGAATACAACAGCATCAAAATGCCTATTCCTCCCAGAATAGCACCGCTACCACACATGATGCAGACAAAGGTCTTTTTTGTGTCCCAATCACATTCACTCAAATGATAGGTAAGCAAAATGTCATTAATCTCTGCAGAATTTAATTCTAACTGATTTAAATAGGTATTTGCATGGGACAAAGCCTGATCACCCATTTTCTTCACTTCGCATACATAACTTATGGGACTGGAAGACTTCCCGTTAAAGGTATTCTCCGCCATGTTTTCCATTATTTTTTCGTCAGTTCCCGGAACAACTAAGCTCACCAGACAAAAGTCTGCACCATCCGGTTCACCCATTCCGATAAAGTAGCATACCCTTGTGGTCGTCCGCACGGCAGAACCCCTCTTCTGCTCATATTCAGCCATATAAGAGCCATAGTTTTCCTTAACGGTCACTTCAACGAAGGTACCCTCCGACAACTCTCCCGGTTTTAAATCCTCAAACTTTACAGTACCTTTTCTAATGTCCTGTAAATCATTGTACCCCAACGCAAATAGAACAGCCCCCATGGCAACAAACATCAAAAATCCCTTTATTGACTTGGCTATACTTTGCCTCCATAATCGACCAATCATATTTTTCTCCTTTGTATTTCATAGCTTATCCGCCCAATGTTACGTCCTGCAGGGCATACCACTCCAAAGCATCCAGCAAATCATTTTCCTGATAATCCGGCCAGAGTCTGTCCACCACATAAAAATCGGAATACACCGACTGAATGGGCAAAAATCCCGATAATCTCCGCATTCCCCCCCATCTGATTAACAAATCAATTCGGGAAATATCGGAAGAGTAGGGTTTTCCATCCTCTTTCATATGGGACAAATCCCACTGCCAACCATAGTTTACCAGAAAATTCACCCGTATTCCACCACCGTTTACAGGTGTTCGCTTGGTATAGGGCAGAAGCTCCTTTGGAAAGCACTTAGAATCGCTGTTGCCGATTACCAGAAGGTCTGCGCCTTCTTTGGCCAAAAGCTCCACTGCATCCACACAAGCCTTCTGAAAGGCCTGAAACTGCTCTGCAGGACGCTTACAATTATCCACTGTAAAACCGTAATAGGTGATTTCCTCGATACCCAGGTCTTTGGCCTGCTTAAGAAGCGTAAGCCCCGGCATCAAACCAAAGTTGTAGCCCTCCTGCTTGTTCATGCCGTGTTCCTTGGCCCAACGGCGGTTGCCGTCCGGAATAATTCCAATATGCTTGGGATTGTTCTTTTTCATCTTACCTTACCCTCCGGGAATATTACATCTGTTTTATAAGGGTAATATTTCCCAAAAAGTATGGCTTCATTCAAACTTTTTCTTTACCCGAACTGCATCTATATTAAATTATAAGAAATCCACCTAACTACCGCAATGCTTTTTACAAAATATTAAAAAACGTCATAACTGTGACATTTTCTCCACTGTGAGGCTTCACAAGGCAGTAGATTAAGTCCGCAGTAAATATCAGAGAAAATACTACACACAGTATCCTTCTCCACTTCGATGAAAGCTTATGATACAACCTCATATAATAGGGCATTACATAGCAGTTCAAAAGCATGCCGCCCAGACCGAAGCAGACCACACTAAGCAGACAAATATGACCGTCCAGGTTCATAAAATGCTCACTGTAGTCCCACCACCGCATGCCCCATTTCCACTCCAGAAATGCACCTGTCCCATATTCAAGCACAGAACAAATTACCGCAGACAGAAGGAATGTCAAAAGCTTCCTCTCATGAAACCTCTGAAGCAAAAGCCACAATAGAATTCCTCCCACCCCGTAAATAGGCAGATAAGGTCCGTAAAAAGCCCCGCGATTAATCAAAGCATGCTCCGTCACAAGATAAATCCCCATCTCCCACAACCAACCGGCGAAGGCTATAATAAAAAATAGAATAATATAAAAATCAAGCTTACGTTTTTCCATAAAAATAGGATGCCCGATTTATATTATTTTATCGGTATCTGGAAATAACAACGAATCTGCTGCAAATTTACATGTAAATATATTGAATAATTTTACACTAAACGATATAATATATTTACATGAGATTTATACGAATGGAGGAATCGATATGCCAAATATAAAACCGATCTCTGATCTGCGAAACTATACCGCTGTTATTAATGAAGTCGCATATGGAAACAGAGTTTATCTTACACGTAATGGTCACGGTCAATGTGCTATTATCGATATGAAAGAATTAGACGAACTCGATAAGCAAAAAGCTCTTTACCAGCTTATGACAAAATTAAACGAAGCAGAAATGTCAATTCGTGAAGAAGGTACTATCTCTGCTGATGAACTTGAAAAAGAATTGGGGGTGTAAGCTTGAAAAAACTTGAATACTCCCAAATTGCAAGACGCAAATTAAAAGAACTTCGTATACATCTAACAAATGAATACGGCCCTGCCGTTTCCGGCAAAATCATAAAACAGATTACCACTGCTGCCAGAGGACTTGAATCCTTTGAAAAAAAGGAATTTCTATCGCCTCTATGTATGGAATCGATTGTGACTACCGCTATTTATACATAGCACATAACTATCTATTCTATCGTATTGAAGAAAATACCGTTATCGTTACTGAAATATTTGATGAACGGGAAGATTTTATGTATAAACTTTTTGGTATCACAACTACATCGCAGGATTCCCTCGATTATTGGGGTGAGTAAATTTATTCATTCTATAAAATCTATTTCTTTTCCTTTCTCATTTCTTTTTTCTTTTAAATCAATTTTTAAAATTTTTCCGTCATTGAAAATGGGATGCCCATTTTATCGGACATCCCATTTTTTTATTTCTACTTATTTGTGTCTATAATGTATTTGCGGCACCTCAATCGACACTGCAAAACACTTAAGGACACAACTTAATTCTGCTTGCTGCTACCAACCTTAGCCATAATCCATACAAAAATCATAATAACAACCAGTGCAACAAAAATGCCCAGCATACCTTTGCCCATAATCTCAAGGGCCTGCATTACTGTTTCATTCATACGAAACTCTCCTTTCTTCTCACCTTATAAGAACTGAGATACAAGACTGATTACCAGACCACCTGCTACTACGGATGCAATCTGTCCTGCAACGTTAGAACCTGCCGCATGCATAATCAAGATATTGGTAGGGTCATCCTGCAATGCCAGCTTCTGTACAACACGTGATGACATGGGGAATGCGGAAATACCACAACCACCAATCATAGGGTTAACCTTCTTTTTACGGAACAAGTTCAGAACCTTTACAAACAAACATCCACCGATGGTATCCATTACGAATGCAAATAAACCAATTGCCATGATCAGTAAGGTTTCAACAGCAACGAAATCTTCAGCTTTCATGCTGAAAGAAATGGTAATACCAAGTAACAATGTAATCAGATTAGCAAGCTGATTCTGTGCGGTGTCAGACATGGTTCCGAGAACACCACATTCACGGATTAAGTTACCAAACATCAGGAATCCAACCAAAGCTACGGACTGAGGTGCTACAAGACCAACAATCATAGTAACTGCAACAGGGAAAATAATTCTCATTGTCTTAGAAACTGATTCAGGCTTGTATTCCATATGTATCTGTCTTTCTTTCTTGGTTGTTACAAGCTTGATTGCAAAAGGCTGTACAATGGGTACCAATGCCATGTATGAATAGGCAGCAACCGCAATTGCACCTACATATTTAGACTTAAGTACCTGTGATACCAGAATCGCAGTGGGACCATCAGCTGCACCGATGATACCAATGGAAGCTGCATCTCTGATATCAAATCCTAACAATGCAGCCAACAGGATAGCGGCAAAGATACCAAACTGTGCTGCAGCACCATACAGGAACATACTGGGGTTGGACAAAAGGGGTCCAAAGTCAATCATTGCACCGATACCAATAAACAACAGAATGGGCATCGCCTCAGAAGCCTCAATACCAACCTCAAACAACCACTGAATAATACCGTTAGCTTCAATTCCACCCACATTCTGATTCAAAACACCGGACAGAGGCAGATTCACAAGAATCGCTCCAAATCCCATAGGAAGCAACAAAGAAGGCTCGTACTCCTTTTTGATAGCGAGCCAAATAAGTGCAATACCGATTACATACATAACCAGGCACTTCCAGCCGCCGCCGCTGAAATCACAGAGAGCTCGTACTCCCTCCAATAAATAATCCATGACCTTTCCTCCTTAATATATGCTTTACGTCATCATGCCCGTTTATCATACCATGCAAAAGAAAAATATTCCATATTAAAAAATGTTTTCTATGTAAAATTTAAGTAAAATTCTTTGACAAAATAAAAATCCGGTGTTAGAATACCTTCTAAACAGAATCCCCGTGAGGGAGTAGCAAGCGTACATTGGCGCAACAAGTCAACAGTTCGACTGCAAGGTCTGGCTTGTTTTAATTTGCGAGACTCATGTATATTTTCAGACTATACATGGAGTACGCACATGTTTTATTTTACATATGTATTTTTACCCCAGATATAGTTTGATGCTATACCTGGGGTTTTTTAGTCCATAATAATACTATTCGTCAGAAAGGAGACATGTACTTGAAACATTATTGTGAAGAACTCTCTGCCGTACTGGCAGAAACCAAAAGCTCCCCGGAGGGCCTTACCTCCACTGAGTCCGCTGCCCGCTTGCAGGCAAACGGTAAAAACAAACTGGCCGAGGCCAAGAAAGATTCTCTTTTAAAGCGCTTTGTGAAGCAATTGATGGACCCCATGATTTTGATTCTGCTGGCGGCTGCTGCCATCAGTGGTGTGCTGGCCGTAGTAGAGGGCGAAAGCTTTGCTGATGTCATCATCATCCTTGCGGTAGTTATCATCAATGCCGTTCTTGGTGTTTATCAGGAAAACAAGGCTGAAAAAGCCATTGAAGCATTGCAGGAAATGTCTGCTGCCACCTCCAAAGTTCTGCGTGACGGTAAAATTATGTCCGTACCCAGTGAAGATCTGGTTGTAGGCGACATTGTGTTGTTAGAGGCAGGTGATGCCGTTCCCGCAGACGGTCGTTTAATAGAAAACGCCAGTCTCAAGGTAGAGGAAGCTGCCCTTACAGGTGAATCCGTTCCTGTAACCAAATTTATTGATATCATTAATCTGGCTGACCCTGCAGGTGATGTTCCTCTGGGTGATAGAAAGAATATGGTTTACATGGGTTCCACCATTGTATATGGCCGTGGTAAAGCCGTTATCACCGCCACTGGTATGGACACGGAAATGGGTAAGATTGCAGATGCTCTTGCTAAAGCCGAAGAGGGCCAGACCCCTCTACAGATGAAGTTAAGCCAACTTTCTAAGATTTTAACCTGGCTGGTTCTTGGTATCTGCGTGATTATTTTCATTGTACAGAATGTCCGTGCAGGCGGTATCAGCCTAGAGGGTATGTTAAATTCCTTTATGGTAGCGGTTTCCCTGGCAGTAGCAGCAATTCCGGAGGGTCTTGCGGCAGTTGTAACCGTGGTATTGTCTATCGGTGTAACCAATATGTCCAAGCGAAACGCTATTATCCGTCGTCTTACTGCTGTAGAAACCTTGGGGTGTGCTCAGATTATCTGTTCTGATAAAACAGGAACTTTGACCCAGAATAAAATGACCGTTGTAGATTTCTTTGGTGAAGATGAAAAATATCTGGCACAGGCTATGGCACTTTGCTGTGATGCGGAATTAGCTGAGGACGGCACGGTAACCGGTGAGCCTACTGAGGCCGCACTGGTAGCTTGGGCAGCTAAGCTTGACCTTCCCAAAAATGAATTAAAGCAGAAATTCCCCAGAAGCGGCGAGGCACCCTTCGACTCCGGTCGTAAGCTCATGTCCACCGTACACCCTTCTGAGGGCAAATATATCCAGTTTACCAAGGGTGCGCCCGATGTAATTCTGGACCGTTGCACCACCTATTTAAAGGACGGAAAGCCCGTTCCCATGACTGCAGAATACCGTCAGCAGATTTTGACCGGCAATAAGACCATGGCTGACAAGGCACTTCGTGTGCTGGCTTGTGCGCAACGCATCTGGGATGCTGAGCCTGCTGCCTACGAGGCCGATGTATTGGAACAGGACCTTTGCTTTGTGGGCTTAAGCGGTATGATTGACCCTGTTCGTCCCGAGGTAAAAGCTGCCATTGCCGAATGTAACGGCGCAGGTATCCGTGCCATCATGATTACCGGTGACCACATCGATACTGCCATCGCAATTGCAAAGGAGCTTGGTATTCTCACGGAAGGCAAGCGTGCCATCACCGGCTCTCAATTAAATGATATGAGTGATGAGGAATTTGCTAAGGAATTGCAGAATTTTGCAGTATATGCCCGCGTACAGCCTGAGCATAAAACCCGTATCGTCAACGCTTGGCGTGATGCAGGCTATGTAACTGCCATGACCGGAGACGGTGTAAACGATGCACCTTCCATCAAGTCCGCAGATATCGGTGTGGGTATGGGTATCACCGGTACTGATGTTACCAAGAATGTAGCTGATATGGTTCTTACCGACGACAACTTTGCCACCATCGTTGGTGCTGTTGAGGAAGGTCGTCGTATTTACGACAATATCCGCAAGGCAATCCAGTTCCTTCTTGGCTCTAACATGAGTGAGGTTATCAGCATCTTCGCTGCAACCCTTATGGGCTTTACGATTTTGAAGCCCGTACACCTTTTGTGGATTAATCTGGTTACCGACTGTTTCCCTGCCCTTGCGCTTGGTATGGAAAAGGCTGAGCCCGACATTATGGAGCGTAAGCCTCGTGATGCCAAGGCCGGTATCTTCGCCGGTGGCATGGGTGACGATATTGCTTATCAGGGATTTATGGTATCCGGTCTGGTGCTTTTGTCCTACTTTATCGGCCACTACATGGAGACCGGTACCTGGGAGATTGCTGACAGTGCAGAGGGTATGACCATGGCGTTCTTAACCATGTCCATGGCTGAGATTTTCCACAGCTTCAACATGCGTTCCCAGCGCGGCAGTATCTTCCGCTTAAAGGGTCAAAATAAGATTCTGGTGGGCGCAGCAATTGTAACCTTGATTGCCACTACTTTGGTATGTGAAGTGCCTCTTTTAGCTAATGCATTCGGTTTCAGTGCCGTAAGCGTAGCTGAGTACTTCATCGCAATCGGATTGGGTGTTCTGGTAGTTCCTATTGTGGAGATTGTGAAACTCTTGCAGCGCAAGGTTAGGAAGTAAAACACCATACACTAATTGAGAGAAAAATCAACAAATATTAAGACTTTTTACGAATACGTGCGTTACCACGGCACAACAGCACGATGGCCACCACACCAAACAACATCGCAGGCACCTGTCGCAAGCTACCGGACACAGGTGTCTGCGTCCAGATTCCGGTAAGTTTCTCCTCATTAAAATACAAAAACAGGATGCTACCCATACCATTGTTGACCGCATGCGCAAAAGCTGCCGGCCACACAGAACCGGTTTTCTTGGTAAGATAAGTCAAAATTGCATTCATGAAAATAGTAAACAGGGTGAAAGCAATAAATCCCGTCCAAGGCTCGCCCCAGTAACTGGTACCGAAATTATGCCCCGCCATATTGATGGGAAAATGCCATACCCCCCATATGATACCGCCAATCAGAATCGCCCTGCCTGTGCCGAAAAGCTCCTCCAACTTGGGCATCATGTAGCCTCGCCAGCCGGCTTCCTCTCCCAGCGCACCCACCGAAATCATACAGGTTGAGACAATCACTGATATCGGATAGAGCCACACAATGTTCTCAGGAATGCCATATTCCGTCAACATTGCAACATCAAAGCACTGAGGCTGCACCAGATACATCAGTGCCATACCAAGATCCCAATAAATCCAGGGAAGCAACATTGCCACCACATACCAAATCCATTTTCTATCCTTCAAAACGATTCCCAAACCCAGGGAATTATCCCCTTTCATAGGAAAACCTTCTTTGGTAAGCCATCTGGTAAGCAGCATACCAATGGATGGACAGAGCATGGCATAGGACATAATCGCCTGCATGGCCGGAGATTCATACACGCCACCCTTTGCCATGTAGATAATAGCAGGAATCCACACCAACAAGTAACTGAAAGCCAAAAATATCAATAATCTTTTAACAGTAAGCTTATTTTTACTCTTCATCTGCCTGCTCCCTTCTTTCAAAAAGTGCCGCCGCAATTCGATAAGACAAATAATACAGACCACCTACGATTACCGGCGCAAGCACCTGTAAGGTCATGGTGATTTCCAAATGAGCTTCCATCCACTCAAGCAGTGCTACAAGACTAAAATTTTCCACAATTGTCATATCACCAAAGAGCATATATGCAAATATTGCAAAATAAAACGCAAACAAAACCGTTGTTTTGATGGCATTCCCTGCCTTTACACCCACATTGATAAAAACCGGCAATTCTAAAGCCGATACCAGCAAAAGTGCCTGTATCCAAAAAGGCATAAGTGCAATTGCATTTAGCAAAAATCCTTCTTCCAGCACTTCGCCCATACAAATATTAGCAAACTGTGCCCAGATAACTGTTACAGACAAAAACACATAATAACAAATCAAAATAAAAAGATACTTGGAAGCAACATACTGCCTTTTACTCACCGGAAGACTCATAAGATATGCTTTTTTCTTGGCACCGTCATCTGCGGAAATAACACTGTTTTCAAGATAAAAAACCACAATCAGGGGCAAAACTGTTGCAGCTATCGCCACCAATGCTCCTACAACAATTGCTATTTCCTCCCTCACTGTTGGCGAAATGGGTACTACGGGAAAAAGAGCTAATAGTACCGTTATTACCAGCAATACTGCCACATATATTTTGCCGTGAACAGCTATAAAATCTTTATATAAAAGACCTGCCATTACAACACCCTCCTTCGACTTCCGAGTACAGCCACGCTGCCTGCATAGGATAATAACATAGCCACCAAAGATACAGGAATCAGCACTTTATATCCATTTTGAAGAAACCACATCAACTTATCTCCAAGACCAAGCATCAGACCTTCCAATTCCTCATCCGGTATTCCGTTAAATTTTACCACAAGAAAAGCCATCCCTATCCAGCCCACAATAAGAGGAAGTATCTGAATCATATCTGCCCTTTTAGCCCCGCATAGATAAATCATAAAAAGATTAAAGCTCATATACAAAAGAAATGCAGATACAATGGTCATAACACCGGCAAACAAATTGCCGAGCTCTAAATTTACCGGAACAACGCTGATGAATGCTGCACAAACAAATGACACAACCATACTTAACCCACCATAAATAAGAGTCGTCAAATATCTGCTGCCTACAATCTGTCGGTGACTTAACGCCACGCCTGACAGAACCTTGTTAAAATCAACTCTGGTATCCTCTCTGAAGCACTGCGCCACATCCGTAATAAAACATATGGGCAATGCCAAAAGAAACCACACACAGGTACTTATGGTCTTTACCATAAATTCCTGACCCAGACCTTCTTCCTGTATCATTTCATTCATGCTCACTGCCAGGTTGCCATACTGACTGCTTAACAGAACCATTACACCAACTACCATCACACCAAAGGTAACCAAACCAAAGGTCCGCAAATTTTTCCTAAGGCACAGAAAGTCCTTATATATCAATCCTCTCATATTATGCCTCCTACTCCCCCTGTTTTGCACCATTTTCTGCAAACTGACTACCAACATAAAAAATCATGATTTCCTCCAAAGTGGTCTGCTCCACAACCATCTTGGGGTACTTCTTTTGACAGAGGTCTCTATCTTTTACCAGCACCTCCACACCAAAGGCCGACTGTCTGGAAGTCACCATATCCACTGCATCAATCTGCGAAAGCTCCTCTTTCTTGCACTTTAAAAGCCCGTGACGCTCTAAAATCTCATCTTTTTCGCCTGTTAACACAATTTTGCCATGGTCAATAAATACAACCATGTCTGCAATGCGCTCAATATCCCCGGTGATATGGGAGGACAATAGAATCGTGTGATTTTCCTCCATCACGAACTCCTGGAAAATCTGCAAAATCTCATTACGCACCACCGGGTCCAAACCACTGGTAGGCTCATCCATAAGAAGAAGCTTAGCGTTATGAGACATGGCCGCCGCAATCTGAAGCTTCATGCGCATACCTCTGGAATAAGCGCCACACTTTTTCTTGCGGGGCAGGGAAAAACGCTCCAGATATCCCCAAAAAGTATCCTCGTCCCAATTGCTGTACACATTTTTCATCATGCGATTGATATCCACAGGCGTCATAAAATCATGAAATCCCATCTCATCAAACACCACTCCGATATCTTCCTTCAGCATAGGACCCTCTTTTAACACATCCTTGCCAAATACGGAGATTTCTCCCCCATCACGCTTGATACTGTCCAGAATCAACTGGATGGTAGTAGTCTTGCCGGCGCCATTTTGTCCGATAAAACCACAGATGCAACCTTCCGGAACAACAAAACTGATGTTATCCAGCTTGAAATCACTATACTTCTTACATACGTCCTTAAGCTCCAGTACGTTACTCATCCCTATTACTCCTTTTCCTCATACAAAAGTCTCATGCGCTCCTCAAGCTCTTCCATGGTAATCCCTGCCAGTTTGGCCTTACCCATGACTTCCTCCAAAAGCTCTTCAATCTCACAGATAGCGGCCTCGCGAACACGCTCATGATTGATGGCCTTTACAAAGCTTCCTTTGCCGGTGTAGGATTCAATATAGCCCTCCCGCTCCAAATCCTCATAAGCACGCTTCGTTGTAATGATACTGATGCGCAGCTCCTTGGCCAGAAGGCGCATAGACGGAAGGGCGTCCCCTTCCTTCAGCTCACCATTTACAATCATAGCCTTAATCTGGTCCTTTATCTGTTCATAGATAGGACTGTCTGAATTATTTGAAATGATAATATCCATGGTTTTCTCCTTTCAAATATTGTATATATATAATATATACAATATATACGCACTGTCAATATAAAATTTAAAAATAAAAAACTCCCCTTTCGGAAAACTCCGAAAGAGGAGAGCTTTTAGAAACCAACACTATTTAAAAGCATTTTCAGAATTGTAGCAACGGCAAAAGCCACAACCGCACCAACAATCATTAAAACACCCTTTGGAATACCCTTAAACTTTTCATTTCTCCTTCTTATCTTGGTCAGAAGACCTGTTGTGTGCATCAAAATCATTACCATTGCAACATAAATCAATGTTTGGGCATATATACTAATTAATTCAAATACTTTACCCATTGACACTGCATTTGTTAATTCAAGTATCATATACACTGCCATAGCTACTGTACCAAAGATACTGTGTGTTCTTATGTTCTTTATAATAGTTTCCTTTTCTACACTTGCATAATCAGACATTGTCTCTGCTACTTCTCTGACTTCTTCTCTCATATTCTCGCTTTTCCTCTCTCCATTAATAATCTCAGGGATACTGACCTCAAAATACTCTGCAATACTAATCAGTAAACTGATATCCGGCATATTATTGCCTGTCTCCCATCTTGAAACTGTTCTTCCGGAAACACCCAGAACCTCTGCAAATTGTTCCTGCGTAATTTCCTTCTCTTTTCGAAGCTCTTTTAAAAAACCACCAATCTTTTTCTGGTCCACTTTTGCTTCCTCCTTTCATCACCAGACTAACCCTAAACACCCATATTTAACACGACACAAAGCGAGAAAAACGCCGTATTTATCAGGTAGACAACATTGTCCGGTAAAAAACAGCTGTGAAAATCCTTTCAGATGTCTCACAGCTGTGTTATTTTAGAACTTACGGAATCTCTTGTATCTGTGCTCTACAACCTCTTCCCCGCTCATGGCGCCGAAGGTCTTAAGGAACTCTTTGATATTAACCTTCAAGAAATTGGAAATCTTATCTGCAGTCTCTTTTGTAGCCTCACCATACTCAGGAATAATCTTGTCGATTACCTTGAATTTCAACAAATCCTGAGCAGTAATCTTCATGGTTGCTGCCGCTTCTTCAGCCCTACTCTCAGACTTCCACACAATGGAGGAATAACCTTCGGGAGACAAAATTGCATAGGTTGAATTCTCAAGCATCCACACCTGATTACCTACAGCAGTTGCCAACGCACCGCCACTACCGCCCTCGCCGGTAAGAATACACAGTACAGGCACCTTTAAATCAGACATCTCCATGATACTGCGGGCAATTGCCTCACCCTGTCCACGCTCCTCCGCATCAATTCCGGGGAATGCACCGGGAGTACAGATAAAACTAATAACAGGACGCTTAAACTTCTCCGCCTGCTTCATAAGGCGAACTGCTTTTCTATAACCATCCGGCATTGGCATGCCGTAGTTTCTTTCCATACATTCCTGCATGGTGGTTCCACGAAGCTCTGCCAGAACAGTCACAGGCTGACCATCCAGGTAAGCAATTCCACCCACCAAAGCCTGATCGTCGCCATAGTAACGGTCTCCGTGAAGCTCGTAAAAATCGTCAAAAATACGCTCCACATAGTCCATGGTAGTCAGACGCTCCCAGCTTCTACAGGTCTTAACCTTTTCCCAAGGGGTCTTGTTATTCAGTGCAGGCGCCTGTGCGTCAAGCTTTCTTGCAGGCAGAACATCTCTCAAAGTCTTTCTGGTAGGTTTCACGGTCTTAGCATGTGCTGCCAGGAAAAACTGTAAGGTCTTTTTCAAATCCTTTCTGGGGACAATTCCGTCAATCATACCATGTTTTAAAAGAAATTCTGCTTTCTGGAAGCCCTTGGGCAGAACCTGACCAATGGTCTGTTGAATAACACGGGGACCTGCAAAACCGACTCTTGCTTTAGGCTCTGCCAAAATCACATCACCGAGCATCGCATAACTTGCAGTTACACCACCCATGGTAGGGTCTGTAAGCACGGAACAATAAAACAAACCTGCATTGGAGTGACGCTTTACTGCTGCAGAGGTCTTTTCCATCTGCATCAGGGAAATGATACCCTCCTGCATTCTGGCACCACCGGAACAACAGAACAAAATCACGGGAAGCTTTAACTCAATAGCCTTCTCAAAAGCACGGGTGATGCGCTCACCCATAACATAGCCCATACTACCCATGATAAATCTTGCGTCACAAACACCGATTACCGTATCCTCGCCACCTATTTTACCTCTTCCGATTACAACTGCCTCGGAGGTACCGGTCTTCTCTCTTGCTGCTGCCAGCTTCTCATCATAAGTTGCGTCATTTAAAGGATTATTTCCCTCAACCTCCTCAAACCAAGGCTCGAAAGTACCCGCATCCACAACCATCTGGATACGGTCATTTGCACCGATAGGCATGTGCTTACCACAATTGGGACAGATATAAAGCATCTTATATGCCTCTGCACTTTTGTATCCCTGCTTACACTTGGAACAAGTTACCTGTGCTCCCACCTGTGTAACCGGTTGTACACCACTTTGTCCTATCTTTTGCTTCATTTTGTTTAAGAAATCCACGAAAATATCCTCCTTATTATGTGAGACCTGGTGCAGCCTATAAATAATTACTTTGATTGTCAAAGTGATTGAATGTCAAAGTAATTATATAACCTTATGGAAGATATTTCAATATTAATTTTACAAATCGAAAATTATGTCCCTTGATTTTACTTGCTACTTTCTATTTAAAATGCTAAACTTGATACGCATTGACATTACATTATTAAAGTTTCGCGGAGGATAAACAATTGACGGAACAAATTAAAAAATGGGGAGCTATTCTGGAGAAAATAGCAGAAAAAATACTTTTACCTCTCTTTTTTCTGATTTCCTGGGCTCTATCATATTATAGTTTACGCTACACAGAGCTATTACGACCTGATACAGAAGTTCCTATGACAGTAAAAGATAATGTAGGAACAAATTTATTCATATTTTTGGGTATATCTCTTCTGATTTTTGTATTACGCAAATACATTTTGAAATTTTGCAAATGGGATTTGAGCAAACTTAGAAAAGTATTCATAATACTAATCACATTATATATTGGTCTTATCAGCCTTGCATGGGTATCCGTCTGTCATGTTAAAGCTCGTGCAGATGGTGAGGCATTATGTTATGTAGCCCAATTAATTATGGAAAAAAATAGTTTTGGTACTATGACCCCTCCGGGCTATATGTCCTATAATCCCCATCAATTCAGCTTACTGGCTGTAATTCATCTGTTGTTTCATTTATTTGGAATCAACAACTATCAATCCTTTCAATACATGAATGCACTGTGTATGCCGCTTCTATTTTACAGTGGCTATCAATTATTAATTCTGATTTATAAGAAATGGGAACCTGTTATATATTATACATTCCTTTTTTTGACCTGCTTACCACTATTTTTGTACATACCTTATGTATATGGTGAAATCACCTCCTTGACCTTCACAATGGTATTAATGTGGCAGATAGTCCGTTACTGTAAAACAGGCAAAAAAAGTTGCTTTATTTGGGGAACTCTGGCTATTGTATTTGCATGCATCATGCGAATGAACTCGCTGATTATTCTGGTCGCATGTGGCATTGTGCTTGTAGTATACGCTATTCGTCATGCCAAATTTCAAGTTCTTATATGGCTGCTTGCTATGGTTTTAAGCATATTTACTACGGATGCTGCCATTCGTGCTTATTATGAAAAAATATCAGAACGCGAAATTTTGGACGGTATACCATACATTTCTTACGTGTTAATGGGATTGGAAGACGGCGAAAAAGGCCCCGGATGGTATAATGGTGACAATTATACACAATTAGTACTCCATGACTATGACACCAAACTGACTGCTATCGAAAACACGCAGGATGTGAAAGAACGACTTAATTATTTCTGGGACAATAAATCCTATGGCATCGACTTTTTCCGACGGAAAATACTTTCTCAATGGAATTCACCTGCGTATCACAGCCTATTTGAAACCAGGGTTTTCGATTGTGAAAAGGATGAGCTACCCACTCTTGTACAACATATTTATTATGACAATGAAACCGATGTGCGCACATTCATGAATCTGTACCAGTTCTTGCTTTATTCGTATACGGCAATCATGGTAACTACCACTTTTTTTAACAAAAAAAGAGAAGTTGCTCTGGAAAATTACATTTTAGTCATTGCCATCGTGGGCGGATTTTTGTTTAGTATTCTCTGGGAAGCAATGAGCAGATATGTGCTGCCTTATGTGGTTTATATGATTCCTCTGGCAGCAGTAGGAATGTGGCAACTGCAGGACATCATAAGTGGTTACATTGAAAAACAGCGCAAAAAGTAAGCGAATAAGAACACTCATACCTTTATTTTTTGCATATACTAAAAAATATCCAATTAATAATGTATTGATATTTCTAAAAACGGAGAATACAAATGAAATCATATGAAATGGACTTAAGCAGTGGTTCATTGTGGAAAAAAATGCTGGTTTTCAGTGTACCTTTAATGTTTTCAAACATCCTTCAGGTCGTGTTCAACATGTCCGACGTGGCAGTGGTAGGTAAATTTGCCGGGCCCATTGCCTTGGGTGCAGTAGGTTCCACCAGCATATTGATTACCCTGTTTACCGGACTGCTTATCGGCCTGGCCAGTGGTGTCAATGCACTAACCGCCCTTTATATCGGGTCTAAAGATAAAAACAGCCTCACAAAAACCGTTCACACTTCTGCTATTTTATGTCTGGGTGCAGGTCTGCTCATCGCAGTATTGGGTATTCTGTTTTCCGAGACAATTTTGTCCCTCATGAATACTAAACCGGAACTCATTGCAGATGCGATAATCTATCTACGAATCTATCTGCTAGGTATGCCTGCACTGGCACTTTACAATTTCGGTAATGCGGTTTTGAGTGCCGCCGGAGACACTAAGCGTCCACTTTACTATTTAAGCCTCGCAGGCGTTATCAATATTGTTCTGAATTTGTTTTTTGTAATTGTTTGTCACATGGGCGTTGTTGGTGTGGCAGTTGCCAGTATCATCGCCCAATATATTTCGGCAATTTTGATACTCCGGCTACTGCTTCGTAGCAAAGAAGCCTTTGGACTTCAGCTAAGCAATCTGGCCATAGCCCCGGATATTTTGATAAGACTTTTGCAAATCGGTATTCCCTCTGCGTTCCAATACGCAATTTTTGCCATTGCAAACCTCTTTGTGCAAACCAGTGTAAACTCCTTTGACCATGTAGTGGTGGAGGGAAACTCTGCTGCCGCCAACGCAGACCCGCTGGTGTATGATATGATGGCGGCCTTCTACACAGCTTGCGCCAGCTTTATCGCCCAAAACTACGGCGCCGGCAAAAAAGAACGTATCTTGAAAAGCTATCTGATTGCCACGCTTTATTCTTTTTTATTAGGATTGATTTTGGGTGTGGGGTTATACGTGCTCCGATACCCGTTTTTGTCCCTCTTTACCAATGACAGTGCTGTTGTAGATGCCGGTATTATGCGCTTGTCCGTCATGGCCCTGTCTTACGCAGTTTCAGCCTTTATGGACTGCACAATTGCTGCTTCCAGAGGCCTGGGTAAAACCATTGTACCTACAATTATTGTCATCATGGGTTCCTGTGTGTTCAGAGTAACCTGGATATATACCGTGTTTGCATACTTTGGCACTATTCAGTCGTTGTATCTTCTTTATGTAGCGTCCTGGGCTATAACTGCCGTGGCTGAAATTATTTATTTCATTTGGATTTATCGCAAAAGTACCAAAACTCAAGTTTAATCATTTCATAAAAAAAGCACCGCATATGAACTTCACTCATTATTAGTAGTTCATATACGATGCTTTTTATTTATGTTTGTAGAAACAATATCCCTTACTTACCAGCAACCGAGTCGAAGTCTGCCTGAATCTCATCGGAAGGAGCTTTTGTCAATAGAGAAACCACTACAATACAGATTGCAGAGAAGATGAATGCGGGCAACAGCTCATAGATTGCGAAAGCTCCACCGAGCTTGCTGATTACAAGCTTCCAAAGGAATACCATACCTGCGCCGCCTACCATACCTGCAATGGCTCCGGGCTTATTGGTTCTCTTCCAGAACAGAGAGAACAACATGATAGGACCGAACGTCGCACCAAAGCCTGCCCATGCAAAGGACACGATATTGAAAATAACACTATTTTCATCCATTGCAATTACCATAGCAATCAGGGCAATTACAAGCAATGTAATTCTGGTTACAGTCATAACCTGCTTATCTGTTGCATTCTTCTTGCATACACCCTGATAAATATTCTTGGCAAATGCAGATGCAGCAATCAGCAGATAAGAATCAGAAGAGCTGATTGTTGCTGCCAGAATACCTGCCATTACAAAACCTGCCAGAATAGGAGGCAAAGAACTTGTTGCAAGGGTGATGAAAATATTCTCCGCAGCAGATTTGGTCAAATGAACAGTAGGATACAATGCTCTACCTACAATACCGATAAATACTGCAACAGCCAGGGAAACCACAACCCATACCATTGCAATTCTTCTGGACATCTTAAGCTCCTCTTCCTTACGGATTGCCATAAATCTGAGAAGTACCTGAGGCATACCAAAATATCCCAGACCCCATGCAAGCATAGAAAATACACTCAAAAGACCATAATTAGCAGCCTCGCCAAATACAGGCTTTCCTGCTTCCACAATCTGCTCCTTTGCCTCATTAATCTGAGGGGTAGCCAGACCGAAGAACTCGAAAAATCCGGGAATAGACTGTGCATTCTCCATTACCGCACCCAATCCGCCTGCATTAACAGTGCTGATAACCACAATTACGCCCAAAGCAATAATCATTACAACCGCCTGCATCGTGTCAGAAGCACTCTCTGCAAGGAAACCGCCTAAAATGGTGTAAAGCAATACAAACACTGCACCAACAATCATCATTGCCACATAGGGCGTTCCAAAAAGTGTGGAAAACAGCTTACCACAGGTTACAAAACAGCTTGCTGCATAAACAGTGAAGAAAATAAGGATAAACAATGCAGACAAAGTCATGATTGTCTTCTTTTGCTCACGGAATCTGTTGGAAAAGAAATCCGGCAAGGTAATCGCATTGTTAGCTCTCACACTATAACGGCGAAGTCTCTTAGAAACAATCAGCCAGTTAAAATATGTACCGATTGCAAGTCCGATTGCAGTCCATGCTGCATCTGCCAGACCGCACCAGTAAGCAACTCCGGGAAGTCCCATCAGAAGCCATCCGCTCATATCAGATGCTTCCGCACTCATTGCGGTCACCCAGGGGCCTAAAGATCTTCCACCCAGAAAATAATCTTCCGAGCTTTGATTTGCTCTTTTGGCATAAATAATGCCTATACCGATAACAACTGCCATATAAAGTACCATGGCAATTAAAATTTGAATTTGTCCGTCCATTGGCGGCACCTCCTGTTTTTATTTACATCAAGCGCATTTTGAGTATTGTACCATATATTAGGGGATTGCGCTACAATTTTTGACATGAAAACCCTTATTGATACTGTTTAAGCAACTCTGAATAACGCTTTATCTCATCATCTATCTGTAGCTTCTGCATCCGTAATGTGGCGATATGATTATTGATTCTTTCCTCTGCAATCTTTACACAACTACTATAGACTTCCTGCTTTAAAGCCTCTTCCTCAAGCTCAAACAACTCCTTGGGAAGCTGCACCATGGTCTCCTTTAAAAAGGTATCCTTATCCAGAAACTTGCCCTTAATGCCGACGGCCGGCTCCTTCACATCCCGGATATCCACTTTAACATAGCCCTTGATAAGCCAGTCTTTATTATAATCCTGCACACTGTTGATTGTGACAAAATCCGCCCCCAGCGAGTACCTACGTACAATCTGCAGCTGCTCTTCATCCGTCAAAGGCACTTCGTTTAAAAATTGATATGCATGCCTTTGAATATCATTATACCGTTCTTTGTAAAATTCATATGTATCGCTCATTATATAGCCTCTTTATTCACTGTCTCCTGTTTCATATCTTTCCACAAAACATAACAATACAAAATATAAGTGATTGTATTTAATATGCCCAGTTCACGAATATCAATTGTCGTTTGGTATAAATAACGACCATATGTAGAAGAAGTCAAATACATCAACGACAAGAAAAGCGGGGCTGTTTTCTTGTTTATAAATAATAGAGGAATTGCTAAAATCTCATAACAGAAGCCATAACGCTCATGCATTGCAGGCAAAAACAAAACACAGGTATAAGTAAACAGGAAAGAAACATACATCAATACCTTATTGCTTATTCTAACCTTCTGTGCTATCAGCATGACCATCAAAATCCCCAAAACAGCAACTGCGAAAAAAATTGCCATCCACTTAAAAATTTCATAAACGCCTGTGTATTCAGCACTGTTAAAAATGGTCCAAAAGCTGGGATAGTTCATATGTACTACCACATAATGGTCAACCTGTTTACGATAAACATAGTATATTTCTTTAATGCCTCTTCCCGCAATAAAACAAGGTATACTTGTTACTATCATGGTAAAAGGAATCCAAAAGAAATGCAGCATACTAAACTTCTTTTTGACAAAGTAAATAAATATCAAAACCGGCATAAAAAAGATTGCCTGTAACTTAAAAGCCAGTGCCATACCATAGAGAATAAATGTCAGATTATATTTATCATTTAATAAAGCAAATACTGAAGCAAGTACAAAAAAAGTATAAATTGCATCACACTGCGCCCATGCAGCAGAATTTAGAAAGACACAAGGAGACAATAAGGTAATTGCATAAGCCAGACAAGCATTCCACTTCTGATTCTCTGACGACAACTGACGTGTAATCAACCCCACAACAACAGCAAGACCAAAGTCAAACGCACATGACAATAATTTATAGGCATATAGTGACTGAATTGGTAGGTAAGTCATCAATGCAATCATAAATTGATAAAGCATATTATAATTACCTATCTGGGAATTTAACCCATTTTCCTTGATGAGCTCATACCAGAGAGACAAAAAACTCTTATAATCAGGACTCATAAAATCTCTCAAAGCATATCGAATAAGGAAACCTATTGCTGTAATGGCAATTATGGTAATTAAGTATATCTTAGACTCAATCCACTCTAACAACTTACGTTCCAGGGCAATCATCCTATCATTTCTCCTTTTTTGTAAAAATATACCTTATTATATCACATTCTATTTATACTTTAAATAAAATTTGAACCAAATTCTCCCTTCAGCATAAAATATACAAAGTCCTGCAAGAGGCAAAACATGCGAGAACGAATTTATGACAGAGCAGCAGCCATAGCCTATGCACGAAAATGGGCCTTTGAGCGTAACCCTACCTATTATAATTTTGACAAAATCGGAGGTGACTGCACGAATTTTACCTCCCAATGCCTTTTTGCAGGGACAAAAACAATGAACTATACTCCCATAACGGGATGGTTTTACCGCTCTTCCTATGACCGCTCTGCTTCCTGGACCGGCGTCCAATATCTCTACAATTTCCTCGTAAACAATAAATCCGTGGGACCCTTTGCCCGTGTAGTATCCCAAAGTGAGGCAGAACCCGGCGATATCGTACAACTCGGAACAGGAAACGGCCATTTCTACCACTCACCCTTTATTACTGCCGTAAGTCCCACCATTCTAGTAGCAGCACATACAGACGATGCCTTAGACAGACCACTAAATACCTATATTTATGGAGAAGCACGATTTCTTCATATAGAAGGCGTTCGAGCATGGTAAAATAAATTTTTTCATATACATTTTCTTTCCCAAAAACAGAATACTATTTGTTGAAGGGAGGATTGATATTATGAAACGAAAACTGATTATATGCATGCTTGTTACAATGACACTGTTTTTTAGTGCCTGCTCCGGACAAAATACCGACGCAGCTGAGATTTCCGAGGAAAAAGCCAGAGAAATCGCCCTGTCTCACGCAGGTGTGAATGCCGACCAGGCAACCTTTATCAAAAGCCATATTGACTTAGATAACGGCAAAAAGGTGTATGATGTGGAATTTTACACGGCGGATGGCAAGGAATACGACTATGAAATTGACACGGCTTCCGGAAATATTCTGGATTATGATTTTGATGTAGAGAATTTTATAGATTAATGCTATAATATAAGTGGGAACCCGTACACCGCACATGAGGTAACGGCTATGGGAAAAAAAGATACACTACTTGTGAATATTTATCTTAAACTCCATAACAAACGACCCATAACCATGGATGATTTGCGTTATCTGGCGCAGTATGATCCTGAATGCTTTGAGAAAACATGCCAAAACGTGGTGTACAACCTTCCTGAGACCAAACCTATTATGGAGCCTTCCGCTCCCGAAACACACTATGTTGAGCCTCTGCCACAGGCGAAACCTACTGAAACATTTAACGCTCTGGCAATTTTGAATAACCTTCGACAACTGGAAGTGAACGATTATCTATTTTCCAACGTAGATGCTGATAAAGTGAAGAATCTGCTGGGCAATCTCTATATGGAGCTTTTGTTCCCCCACAATGACAAGGACACCTTCTTTGATGTATGGGAAGAAGAGACTACGCATCGGTTTGACCAAAAAGCATAACACAGCTGTACAAAGGAGAACTTGAATTATGAATGTTAAAAAAGTAATTAGTATATTTTTGATTGTTTTTGGCGCATTTATGCTCTTTATGGGCATACTGTTCGGCGTAATCTTTGGAATTACAGGCGGCGCCATGGGTAAAGCAGGCGAACAGTCTGCTGAAGAATGGGAAGCCTTTAAAGACAATGCTGTAGCAACCACCGGCGAAATCATCAGTACAGGTAATGGTACCACCATCAAGTATTATGCCGAGAAAGCAGATGCCTATTATGAAGCAAACCTTTCCGTAACCACCAGCCAGTATCCTGTTGGCAAAGAAGTAACGGTATATTATAACGAAGATAACCCTGCAGACTGCATGGTTCCTGAGATTATGGAAAGCACTTATGGTATTATGAACACTGTTTTCTCAGGAATGGGGCTTATTATGGGTATCCTGTTTGGTGGAATCGGACTTCTGATTTTGGTAGTGGGAATTATACTTGGCAAGAAGAAAAAGGCGTAAAACAAAGGAGAGACGTTGGTATCAGCGTTTCTCCTTTATTTTAAGACAAAATATACAATTCATTACTTTATGACCTTTTCAGCCATTGCAACACGCTTGTTGACTTCCTCCCTCGTTGCATTTTTATATCCGTCCATGTCACCTTCGACAAACATCAGACAATGCTTATTTTCCGGGTGGTCAAGAAATTCAAAATACGCTTCCCTGGTGTCATATAACTCCTGCAAATAAAGCATCGCTTTTTCTTTATTACCCAACTTTGCGTAATCTGCAACTAACCCAAGCAACAAAGATGTCTTCTGAAACACCTGTCTATAGGGCAAATATTCCCCTCCCGACAAAAATGCGTCAATCAGTCGCAACATATACTCATTTAGAGCCACACATTTCTCTATGGCATCGCTTCCGCCCTGATCTTTCGTAATTCTTGCAGCCAATCGTATACTTCTGGCCGCGAATCTTGCTTTCAAAGCAAAGCTTCTTTTAATTTTCTCAAGGGCCACGTCATATTTTTTGTCTGCATATGCCATTTCCGCTTCCCAATACTCTCTGTCTCCATAAATGTAGGGCAAATTCTGCATAAGATTTTCTGATTTGCTTGTTTCACCGCATAAATCATGGGCTCTCGCCATCAGGTAATAAGTCTTACAGATATTGTCCGGATTGTTTTCATAACGGAAAATACTGTTACCATATCGCTCACATTCTTCCAGAAATGCTTTATCCGACATCTCCAGTTCCTTCTTGGCAAATAACTCCACAAAACATTCCAGACAGTTTAGCGCAATATCAGGCACATCCGGATACTTATTGAAAAACTTGGATGACATCTCATACAAATTGGTTGCCTTTTCTACATCGCTGATTAGATTGATTCCGCCATGAAAGCTTCTGATTTCCTTCAATTCTCTCTCATAATCTTCATCTGTATGCCCTAACAACTTATCTGTTGAAATCTCCAATACCTTAGCCAAGGGCACTATCTGCGAAATATCCGGCATACCCGCATCTGTCTCCCACTTGGAAATGGCCTGGGTGGACACCCCTATCAATTCAGCCAGTTGCCCCTGTGTAAAGCCCTTTTCCTTCCTGTACAACTTGATTGTTTCACCTATCGTCATAACTTGTCACCTCATCTTTATATTCGGTACCGTGACTATATGGTAACAGATTTCACGGGTATCGTACACCATTCATTTCGCTAGGTAAATTCAACGGAGCGTGGAATTTGTACTATAAACATACGCATCACAAATTGTACTCTGCAAATAACTCCCTCTGATATTCCCCATCAAAAACAGCTCTCTTCACATCATCGCTGCGTCCGTCATTAATCAACTGTTTGATCAGATTATTTACACGTTCTATCCCCTGAGATATACCCTCGGCTCTGCTGTCTCTTTATCCAGATGTTTATACTCCTCACGCTCAAACAACTTCTCCACCATTATTATTTAGTTTTCTTCAAGTGAAAGACGGCGGAATCGCCTTAGAAACTATGACTTGAATTTAGATGATTTTATTCTAGTACGAGCATCAATGAATGTCAAGGAGAATCGAACGTGGAAAAAGAGAGGCGATTGCTCGTCTCTCTTCTCACGCTTTCTTTGTAGTTTTGCTATTTCTTACTGTGGAGGAGTAGTTGAGTATGTTCCCGGTACCATTCTAGCTGAATCATACTCACATACGGAACAAATGTAGCTTGATGACCAAAAATATTCTCCAGTGGAGTGGTCTAATGCCTTTACAATAGGACCTTCAATCCACTCGTGCGCACCTTCAGTAACTTCTTCCTTTTGCTCCAAGGAATATATCTCCTCCCACAAAATCGCGTGAATGTGGGTATCTGCATTCATTGTCCAAGACTCCTTTATAATGTACCACTCAGGTTCCGGCTGTGGCTGTGGCTCAGGCTCCGGTGCAGGGGCCTCGCTTGATGGCTCCGGAATGGGCTCCGGTGCGGGAGCTTCTGATGAGGATTCAGGAGCGGGCTCACTTGAAGGAGCAGGAGTTGTCTCAGGTGCAGGCGCAGGTACCTCGCTTGATGGCTCGGGTGCAGGTGCCGCTGTGCCGGGTGCCTCGGAAGATGCTTCCGTTGACGCTTCCACAGTAGACTCCGCAGCAATTGTCCCTGCAAAAGATTCTTCGGCGGATGTTTCTGTGGACTCCTTGGTTTCAACCGTTGATTCCTCCGCTTGCGTCTCTGTAGACTCTTCAATCGCTTCAGAAGAAGTAATAACGACCTCTGTTGCAGAACTATTTTTTTCTACACTTCCGTCTGTGGATGCATTACCACATCCTACACCCCCGACGCAAAGTGCCACTGTCAATAATGTAACTAATAATTTTCTTCTCATGCTCGTACTTCCTCTCGCTGAACCTTTATAATCTAAGTATACATACAAAATGTAAATAAAACTTGGTTTAATTCTCGATTACATCCTCCGGTATAATGATCAAATCATCTTCTGTTGCATCCTCGCCGATCTCCGTAAATCTGACCAGAACCCGCTGTACTACTCTTTCATAATAGTTTCGCACATCTCGGCCATTACCAAACTTTTCTCCCTTTTCGGCATCCATTCTTGCAAAATGTTCTTCCAGATAAGGTACTGCTTCTTCGGATATTCCATATTGTTCCTTCGCACAGTAGGACTTAAATATCTCAAACATTTCATCGGGAGTATAATCGGGGAAATCAATAAAATACTTAAACCTACTTTCCAGACCGGAATTGCTTGCAAGGAAAGTCTGCATTTCTTCTTTATATCCGGCCACAATCACAATCAGATTATCTCTGTAATCTTCCATAGCCTTCAAAATCGTGTTAATTGCTTCTTGACCAAAATCACGTGTACTGTCCTTGGGGCTTAAAGTATAAGCTTCATCAATGAACAACACACCACCCAAGGCTCCCTCAATCACCTTTTGCGTCTTAGGTGCAGTCTCGCCTATATATTGTCCAACAAGCTTAGCTCTGTCACATTCCACCAACTTATCTGTTGGAATAACGCCGATTTCATGAAATACTTGTGCAATGACACGTGCTACGGTTGTTTTACCGGTTCCCGGATTACCTAAGAACACCAGATGTCTCGATACCTCAGGCACCGAAAGCCCCTGATCCTGACGTAGCTTACTAATCTTAAGCAGGTTGATAATATTACCTACTTCCCGCTTCACCGACTCCATACCTGTCAGCCCCATCAGTTCTTCGTACAGACTATCCATACTTACATCCGGCTCCGGTTGGGTAATTGTTCCGGTAAATTCTACCTCTCCGTTCTCCGCTTCTTTTGGAGTTTCACCTTTTCTAAACGGCAACACCACTCTTGTATTCTCATCTGCCGTCACAATCTGCTTAATGTAAACATCCAGCAAAATACCATACTTAGTTAAGGCATCCACTTCACTCTGACTGACAAAATGATTGGTTGCAATCAATTCACGACCTACATTATAAAATGTAGAGGTGTATAACTGTCGCAAATCAAAGGTATGCAACCCCATTACCAGTTCCACACCATTGCTCTGACGCACAAAATACGGCAAGGATGCCGGTACCGTCTTCAGAAACTCATCTGAATCCAGATGATTTCTGGCAATATGCTTCTCGACACTAGGCTTATCAAAGGAATACCCTAATAATTTATTGATATACTTAACCTCTTCATTTTG
>JAZQLH010000063.1:0-4999 GCA_045542555.1 Acetatifactor sp.
GATATTTTGGTCACAAGCCCAAATTTCTGTGTGAAAAATTTATTTTTCACACTTTCCCTCCTGCTACATCTGCCCAAAGCTTTTCTGCTGCCGCCGACAAAGGCATCTTGGTGGAGCGCACCACACAAAAGCTTCGTTTAGGTATAATCTTATTGAAACGCAATGCAAACAACATTCCTGAATTCAAATATTCAGCCGCAAAATCCTTTACCACGCAGCCCACACCCAGACTTCGTAGCGCAAACTGCACAATCATATCGCTGGTAGCCAATTCAAACTCCGGCTGTACCTGCACACTATTCCCCTCTAAAAAGGCATCCATATAGCTTCTGGTACTGGTATTTTTCTCAAGAAAAATCATAGGAAGATGCTCCAGCTGTTGCAAGTCCAAGGTTTTGTTTTTGTAAGCAATAAAACGTCTGCCCGCCACAAAAACATCCTCTATTTCCCGCACCGGAATCACTTCCATACCCTGCCCGGGCGTAAAGGGTGTGCTGACCACACCAAAATCAATTCTCCCCGCTTCCATGGAACTAAGAGTCTCCGGCGTAGGAGCATTGGTTACCACAATCTTAATATCCGGATATTTCTCGTGAAATTGTTCCAGATACGGAAGCAAAAAGTACTGCAGTGTCATGTCACTGGCACCGATACGAATCTCGCCGCCCTCCATGTTCCTAAGCTGCATCAGTTTTTCCACACCTGTCTCAATTTGCTCATAGCCCTTTTCTACATACGAAAAAAGCAGTTGTCCCTCTCTGGTCAGTCTGACACCACGGGAAGCCCGATATGTCAGTTTAATACCGAGACTATTTTCCAACTGCTTAATTGCCTGGCTTACCGCCGGCTGTGAAATGGACAGCACTTCTGCTGCCCCTGTCACACTGCCGGTTTTGGCCACATAATAAAACACTTTGTAATATTCCAAATTACTAATCATTACTCTCTTCCGTCCCAACAATAGGTACACAGATTTTCTCTACCGATACCCACAGACTCAATCATGTCATCCAAACGATTATATCGCAAACTGGTAAAGTTCAATTTCTGACGAATACGCTCCACCATTTCATCATGCTCAGCCGAGTCGGGATCTACATACGCCTTTAAATCTATGGTCTTGCCTTCATCCTCAATCTCCTTGAGCACACGTCTGGTAATCAAATCCATCTCCGAAGAAGAACGGGAGAAATTCAAATACTTACATCCAAACATCAAAGGAGGACATGCCGGTCTGATATGCACCTCTTTTGCACCACTCTGATAAAGGAACTCTGTGGTCTCACCAAGCTGTGTACCACGCACAATAGAATCATCAATCAAAAGAAGACTGTTGCCCTGAATCAAATCATGAACGGGAATCAGCTTCATCTTCGCAATCAGATTACGCTGGGTCTGAATTGTAGGCATGAAAGAACGGGGCCACGTAGGAGTATACTTGATAAAAGGTCTGGAAAAAGGAATTCCGGACGTATTGGCATATCCAATCGCATGCGCAATACCGGAATCCGGTACACCTGCCACAATATCCGGTTGCACAGTATCTCTCTTGGCCATCAGGGAACCACAGTTATAGCGCATCTGCTCTACACTGATACCCTCATAGGAAGAAGAAGGATATCCATAATAAACCCAAAGGAAGGTACAAATTTTCATATCCTTACCGGGCGCTATCAATGTACGAACCCCTTCAGGAGTCACTACAACCACTTCTCCAGGACCTAATTCTCTTTCTTCTATATATCCCAGATTAAGATACGCAAAGCTCTCAAACGCAACACAATATGCGCCATCTTTTTTGCCGATTGCGACAGGCGTTCTGCCCAAACGGTCTCTGGCAACATAAATGCCCTTGGGCGTCAAAATCAACATAGTCATGGAACCTTCAATAAGTTCCTGCGCATATCGAATACCTTCCAACAAATTATCTTTCTGATTAATAATAGCTGCCACAAGCTCTGTTGCATTAATATCGCCGCCGCTCATCTCCAAAAAATGTGAATGACTCTTGGCGAAAAGCTCGTCCAAAATTTTGTCCATATTATTAATCTTACCAACGGTTGAAATTGCATAAGTACCATGATGGGATCTCACAATCAGAGGCTGAGGCTCATAATCAGAAATACAACCGATGCCAAGCTGCCCCTTCATAGTGTTTACATCCTTGTCAAACTTTGTTCTAAACGGAGAATTTTCAATATTATGAATAGCTCTGTCATAACCCTTTTCTCTATCGTACACTGCCATACCCGCACGACGTGTGCCAAGATGGGAATGATAGTCCGTTCCAAAAAATAAATCAAATACGCAATCTTCCTTCGCTGCTACTCCAAAAAATCCGCCCATACTTTCTCTCCCTTAATCCTAGATTTTTTTGTTTGGATTCACTCTAAAAAATTTTCACATATAATAGATAAACACATTTACAACAAAAAAACAATAGAAAATTTACATGTTTGCATCATATTTATCCACCATATCCATAATTTCCGTTCCCCATTCGGGATGCTCCTGCACCACTGCCATGATTTCGCTGCGGGCAGTCTGTGCCACATTATTATTGTATTCCAACTGCTGACGAAGAGACTGTCTACGCAAAATCAAATCATGCCTGATTTCCACCATTTCTCTGGGGTCTAAGAGTGCCGCAACCTGATTAATCCAGCGTCCCGGGTCACTTATACGGAATCTGGAAAGTTGCTTTACAAGCTCCTTCTGATAATACTCTGCCTTGGCCTCAGCCTCCGCAAACTGCTTGCGTGCCTCTTTTTCCTCCTGATAATACTCCCAGCGTTTTTCAAGCTTGGCAGCATTATCCGTATTATACTTCATGCAAAGATATTCCAGAAGATTCGTATTATTTACATAACGAATCTTTACCTTGTTCTGCAGCTGTATAAGCTTACTGATTGCATTTTCCACCGTCCTGACTTCTTTATCCGCATCAATATACTTAACACAAACTATTGTCAATGCCACCGCGCCTGTCAAAATGGTGATAAAATATCCTACAAAAGCGTCCATCCCAAAACCAAACTGCAACACCGCAAGCATCACAAGGCACGCCACCAATGCACAGATAAAAATCACCGCCATCCCTCGCAAATTCGCCTGCATGGTAATAAGTTCATGTCTGCGATAGTCATAAGCATGTCGCTCCCCATCCAGTCGCTTCATATCTTTTTTTACAAGACTATTGTACTGTTCAGCCTCCTTCAGCTTCGCAATCCCCTCCTGTATCTCATCCTCCTGCTTACGCATGCGATAAAAATCACTGTCTCTCATGCGGTTCTTCTTGTCAAGATACCGTTGTCTTTCTTTCTCAAGGGACAACAGTCTGTTAGCCACTTGATTCAGTTCTTCTCTCGTCTCTCCGGGAAGGGCTTCTATCTCCTCCATATCCGTAAGATATGCCGTAACCAGACTATACTCACCATTCAACAGATTGATTTCCTTGGCGGCCTCCTCCATCTGTTCCAGACAGTCAGTTATGTAACGGCTCCTTTGTTTCGCATCTGCAAAATCCACTTCCGTATGATCATATACAATCTCTTCCCAGTCATACTCCGGCAGCTCGTTTTTATGCCCCGAAACAAACTTAAGAATTTTCTTCCAAAAACCCATATCAGTGCTCCTTTATTCTCCAACACTGTCACAATAATCGTTCTTCAGACTCTTGATAAGTTCTTCATTCTCATCATAATAAAACTGTCTGTCACCGCTTTTACGGCGTTCTCTGATTTCAAGCAGGCGTTGAAACTCCGGCTGTATTTTCCAGTCCTCAGACAAACGCTCCATTTTTTTCTCAAGCTCTAAGGTATATTTATACCCTTGTGTCTGCTCCGCAGCAAATGCAATGTAAGCATTCTCATCAAGTTCCATGCGTTTTGCTGCAAGATACTGTTGATAATGGGCTAATTCTCCATCCGTATCAAATGCAGCCTTAAAGCAATCTGCACCGGCACCATAAAACATCATACCCACCAACGCAACAGCCTTATTATGTAAAATCGACCCTCTAACCTTAGCTGCAGGCATTTCCCTTCCTTCTGCCTCCATCTCATTCCATTTATCCAGCAGACTATCATATCCGCGAATTGCCGCCGCATAACGCTTCTGCTTCACCAGATAATCAATCTGACCTTTTCTACGCTCAATATTGGACAGCCCGGCTCCCTGCTTAAGAATCTGCTCTACTTCACGAATATCAGCATTGTCATAGAATCCAACATATTCTAAAATCATAAGCACAAAGGTACTTAATGCCCCCTGTTTATGAACCAGCTTATGCAATTCACCTGCAAGCGCCTTTAGACCACACTCTCTGTCAATCCATTCCACCAGTTCATCCCGCATCAAAGACATATCAAGCAAAAAGGCATTTTCCTTGAGACAAAAAGATAACTCCTCCATGGAACTTACCGGAAGCTCAAGACCTGCAATATAATATGGAGTTGTAGCATAATTTCCCACGCATATACTGATACGCATTTTACAATTCTCCTGTAACCTTTATCGTAATCGTTGTACTATAATGCAATTTCTTTACGCCAAACCTGATGTGTTGCCGGCCTGAAATTCCCAAATCCCAAATCCTCAATCTCCAGCACCAGTTCCTTTTCTCCTATAAGGAACAAATGAGCACGCATCCTGCTCATACCGGGCAACATATCCTCCAATACAATGCGCACCGGACGACACTCTCCACCAATCAGAGACGTCAGCAAAATATCAAATTCATTGCCCGACCTAGCATAAAACTCAAAGGTGTGCTCCGCCTCATACCAGTTGACACCGGCATCCAAAAGCGCAGCGTAAGTCTCTTCGCCCTGTTGCAGCATATTCATTCCGATATTAACCTTAAGCTTGTCCTGCCCCAGAAATACATAAGCCTTTCCTATTTCACTGGGACGAATTCTTTCCTGCATAGCCATACAGGCCCCTTTGCTGTAAAGGTTGTTTCCCTGAAACACTCTTCGCCCCATGCACAGGGTTCGAA
>JAZQLH010000064.1:0-66994 GCA_045542555.1 Acetatifactor sp.
GTAGGACAAAAAAGGAGCCAGATGTCCTACTAAAATGAAAAAGTGTTGATTTGGTAGGACAAAAAAGAAGCCAGATGTCCTACTAAAATGAAAAAGTGTTGATTTAGTAGGACAAAAAAGGCGTCAGATGTCCTACTAAGATGAAAAAATAGTAGTTTGATAGGACAATAGTGATAAATCTGCCCCAAAAGGGGCTGCAAGAAGTTGCCATGCCGACAGGTTCGCAGGCAGGCCTGCTCACTGTCGCGGCGTTCGCCGTATGCATCTTCGCACGAATCTGTCTGCCTGTGAGCAAGCTCACGCAGCCAATTCGGCTCATCTGCGCATGGCTCATTGCTCGCGCAAACTTCCAATTTGTCGGGGATCAGCAGCTATTTTTTTCTATAGACCCAAATCTGTATGTATGTGCGACGCAAAGGTCTTTAAATGTCCCTCCCACTTTTTCCAGTGCATAAAAAAACGGAAATGCATTAAACTAAAGCATTTCCGTTTAAAATAAAAAAAGCGCGAGACGGGGATCGAACCCGCGACCCCCTCCTTGGCAAGGAGGTGCTCCACCGCTGAGCCACTCGCGCAAATCGTATATGTTCTTGCGAACAAATAATACTATACTACAGGTTGCAGGAATTGTCAACACTAAATTTGAAAAAGATTTCTTGCTTGCATGGAGAGGTATCTTATACTAAAATAGAAAGTAGATAGATAAGCAGATTTGGAAGGCGGAAGACGTATTTTGGAAGCAAGGCATTATACGAGTAAAGAATTGTTAAAACGGTTTGCTCCGTATTACAAGAAGTATCGGGCAACCCTTGTGATGGATTTGTTTTGTGCGGCGCTGACTACAGTATGTGAGTTGGTACTGCCACTGATTATGAGATATATTACCAATGAAGGGCTTAGGGACTTGGCGGCTTTATCTGTCGGGACCATCGGCAAGCTGGGCATTTTGTATCTGGTGCTTCGTATGATTGATACGTTAGCCGCTTATTATATGGCGGATGTGGGGCATGTGATGGGCGCCCGCATTGAGACGGATATGCGTCGTGATGCCTACAATCATTTGCAGAAGCTGTCCGACACTTACTACAACAATACCAAGGTTGGTCAGATTATGGGACGCATCACCAATGATTTGTTTGACGTGACAGAGTTTGCACATCATTGTCCTGAAGAGTTTTTCATTGCGTTTATCAAGCTGACGATTTCTTTTGTGATTCTGGGCAGGATTAATCTGCCCCTTACGTTGATTATCTTTTGCTGGGTGCCTGTTATGGTGGCAGTTTGTCTGCCGCTGAATTTGAGGCTCAGAGCGACCTTTCGCAAGCAGCGGAGCCAGATTGGTGAGCTGAATGCAAGAATAGAGGATAGTCTTCTTGGGCATAAGGTGGTGAAGGCTTTTACCAATGAAGCTGTTGAAAATGAGAAGTTTGGTCAGGATAATCAGACCTTTTTTGATATAAAAAAGAGAACCTATCGTTATATGGGGCTGTTTCACACGACGGTACGTGTGTTTGACGGTTTGATGTATTTGACGGTGCTGGTGGCCGGCGGTATCTTTATGGTAAAGGGGCTGATTGCACCCGGTGATTTGGTGGCCTATCTTTTGTATGTGTCCACCATGATTGCTACGATTCGCAGAATTATTGAGTTTGCGGAGCAGTTTCAGCGTGGCATGACGGGAATTGAACGTTTCCTACAGATTATTGATGCAGATATTGAGATTTTTGATGAGCCCGATGCAGTGGATTTGGTGAATCCTCGAGGCGATATTGTATTTGAACAGGTAAGCTTTGAATATCCCGATGACCATAACCGGGTGTTCAGGGATTTGAACCTATCGATTAAGGCTGGTGAGAAGGTGGCGATTGTGGGGCCTTCCGGCGGTGGTAAGACCACTCTTTGCAATCTGATTCCCAGGTTTTATGATGTAACGGCGGGTAAAATTACCTTGGATGGGGAGGATGTAAGGCATTTTACCCTAAAGAGTCTAAGAAGCAGCATCGGTGTGGTACAGCAGGATGTGTATTTGTTCTCGGGAACGATTTGGGAGAATATTGTATATGGAAAGCCCGGAGCTTCCAAGGATGAGGTTATGGAGGCTGCCAAGCGGGCAGGAGCCCATGAATTCATTATGGCGCTGAAGGATGGATATGATACCTATGTGGGAGAGCGAGGCGTGAAGCTCTCCGGCGGGCAGAAACAGCGTATCAGTATTGCCCGTGTGTTTTTGAAGAATCCGCCCATTATTATCTTGGATGAAGCGACTTCTGCGCTGGACAATGAGAGTGAGTTTGCAGTGGCGCAGTCTCTGGCAAAGCTGTCAGAGGGACGTACCACATTAACCATTGCCCACAGACTTTCCAGTATCCGCAATTCCGACCGTATTTTGGTACTTACGGAGGAAGGTATTGTGGAGGAAGGTAAGCATGAGGAGTTGTTAGCCCATAAGGGTATGTATTATCATTTTTATGAGACTGCCAATGCATTAAAATAGCGAGGAGGTATCTTGTATGAAATTAATGTTTGTCGGAGCTGCCCATGAAGTAACAGGAAGCTGTCATTATCTGGAGGTAAATGATAAGCACATTCTTGTGGATTACGGTATGGAGCAGGGTGTAAACACCTTTGAAAATGTGTCCCTGCCGGTAGATGAAGCGATGATTGACTATGTATTTCTCACTCATGCCCATGTGGACCATTCGGGAATGCTGCCCTATCTGTATGCCTGCGGATTTAGAGGTCAGGTGTTTATGACGGATGCCTCTGCGGATTTGTGTAGCATTATGCTTCGTGACTGCGCTCATATTCAGATGATGGAGGCAGAGTGGCGCAATCGTAAGGCCAAAAGAAGCAGCAATATGACCGGACAGGAGCCTCTTTATACCATGGAGGATGCGGACGGCATTATCAAGCGTATTGTGCCCTGTCATTATGATAGAGAGATTGAAATCTGTGAAGGTGTAAAGATTCGTTTCACAGATATCGGACATTTGCTTGGAAGTGCCAGCATTGAAGTGTGGCTTACGGAAAACGGCTACACCAAGAAAATTGTATTTTCCGGCGATATCGGCAACAAGAACCAGCCTCTGCTTCGAGACCCTATTCCCACGGCACAGGCAGATTATGTAGTGATGGAGTCTACATATGGTGACAGACTGCATCCCAAGGAGCGTCTGGATTATGTAAAAGAGCTTGCTGCCATTTTGCAGGAGACCTTTGATAAGGGCGGTAATGTGGTGATTCCTTCCTTTGCGGTGGGAAGAACTCAGGAGATGCTTTATTTCCTGCGTCAGATTAAGGTGGATCGATTGGTAAAAGGGCATGAGGATTTCTTAGTGTATGTGGACAGTCCCATGGCAGTTGAGGCCACGGGTGTATTTCAGGAGAACCGTCTGGAGTGCTTTGATGAGGATGCCATGGCCTTGGTGCGTGAGGGGATTAATCCCATTTCTTTTGCAGGACTTAAGCTTTCCATCACCAGTGAGGAGTCCAAGGCGATTAACTTCTGTGATAAGCCCAAGGTAATTATTTCTGCTTCCGGTATGTGTGAGGCAGGACGTATCAGACATCACTTGAAGCATAATCTCTGGAGACCGGAGTGTACGATTCTGTTTGTAGGTTATCAGTCGATTGGTACGTTGGGAAGACATATTATCGAGGGCGCAGAAGAGGTAAAGCTTTTTGGTGAGCCGATTCAGGTTCGGGCAAAGATTACCCAGATGGCCGGACTTAGCGGTCACGCAGACAAGGAAGGTCTGATTGAGTGGCTTGAGGCTTTTGAGGAGAAGCCCAAGAAGGTATTTGTGGTGCATGGTGAGGACAGCGTATGTATGTCCTTTGCAGAATGCCTTAAGATTGAGCATGGTCAGAGAGCCTATGCGCCATACAGCGGCACGGAATTCGACCTTCTCAGCAATAAGTTCCTCTATGAGGCTGAGCCTGTTATGGTTAAGAAAAAAGCCAAACCTGCCAGTGGTGTTTATGCCAGACTGGTTGCTGCCGGTCAGCGCCTGATGGCTTTGATTACCAGAAGCGACGGATTGGCCAATAAGGATATGGCCAAGTTTGCCGACCAGATTAATTCAATTTGTGATAAATGGGAGTAAAGATACAATGAGTTACGCAGATACTTTATTTATTAATATGTGTCGTGATATTTTGGAAAACGGCACCAGTACGGAAGGGGAGAAGGTTCGTCCTCATTGGCCGGACGGGACTCCGGCTTACACGATTAAGCGTTTTGGTGTGGTAAACCGTTATGATTTGCGCAAGGAGTTCCCCATTATGACTTTGCGTCGTACGGCGCTTAAATCCGCAACAGATGAGATTCTCTGGATTTGGCAGCAGAAGTCCAATAATATCAACGACCTGCACAGCCATATCTGGGATGAGTGGGCGGATGAAAACGGCTCCATCGGTAAGGCCTATGGCTATCAGCTTGGTGTGAAGCACCAGTACAAGGAAGGCATGATGGACCAGGTGGACAGAGTGATTTACGATTTGAAAAACAATCCCTTCAGCCGCCGTATTATGACCAACATTTATGTGCATCAGGATTTGCATGAGATGAATCTGTATCCTTGTGCGTACAGTATGACCTTTAATGTGACTCAGCGTCCGGGAGAGGATAAGTTGACCTTGAATGCCATTCTCAACCAACGTTCTCAGGATGTTTTGACAGCCAATAACTGGAATGTGGTGCAGTATGCGGTGCTGGTTCATATGCTTGCACAGGTGTGCGATATGTATGTGGGAGAGTTTATGCATGTGATTGCAGATGCACATATCTATGACAGACATGTTCCTATTATCAAGGAGCTTATCAGCCGCGAACCCAAGCCTGCACCTACATTTTGGCTTAACCCCGACATCAAAGACTTTTATCAGTTTACCAGAAATGATGTGCGTGTGGATAACTACGAGCATGGTGAGCAGATTTTGAATATTCCTATTGCAATATAATTTAGGTGCCAATTCACTTATTTGTGTTTGCGGGTATCTGCGATTGTATCGATTGAGACGCATTATTCCCTACCACGGAACGCTTTCGCTCCGTGAAAAAGCGCAACGGATGCTAGGCTCGAAGCCTTGCAGATTTCATAGTTGCATGAATGCGCTATGAAATCTTTACAAGGCTTGACCTCGCCAAGCACCGGCGTTTTTCAAGGTCTCGTGGTAGGGGATAATGCGTCTAATCGATAGATTCACATATTCAAACACAAATAAGTGAATTGGGCATATCACAAAAAAGGAGAACAGATACAGATGAACTTGATTGTAGCAGTAGATGAGAATTGGGCCATCGGTAACAAGAATGAGTTATTAATCCGTATTCCCAATGACCATAAGCATTTCAGGGAGGAGACAACCGGTAAGGTGGTGGTGCTGGGGCGTAAGACGTTAGAGACCTTTCCCCAGGGACTTCCTCTGAAAAACAGAACAAATATTATTCTTTCCAAGAATCCTTCCTATAAGGTGAAGGATGCCATTGTGGTGCATTCCGTGGAGGAACTTTTGGAGGAGTTAAAAAAATACGCCGATGAAGATATTTACATCATCGGCGGTGACAGTGTATATAAGCAGATGCTTCCTTACTGCGACGTGGCACATGTTACCAAGATTGACCATGCCTATGAGGCGGATGCGTATTTTCCCAATCTTGATGAGGATGAAGAGTGGGAGATTACCGCAGAGAGTGACGAGCAGACCTATTTTGACATTGCCTATTATTTCCTGAAATATGAGCGCAAAAAGAAGTCCTAACGGTTTTGTTTGCGGTATTGCAGGGGGGCAGTTCCCATGACCCGCTTAAAGCAGTCGCTGAAATAGGCACTGCTGGAAAAGCCGGATTCGAAAGCGATTTCGGTCATACTGAGCTTGGATTCCACCAAAAGCTTTCTGGCCAGAGCGATTTTCTCATTCAGTACAAAGGCTGAATAGGGTGTATGAAGCCGATTTACAAATAGTTTGGACAAGTACGACGAAGAAATATTAATATGTGCGGCTGTCTCTTCCAATGACGGATTATTACGGAGATGTATTTTGATGTATTTAATGGCATTGGCGAGGCAGTCGTGTTTTTTCTCCCAATTTATCATGTTTGTGCCGCTGATGATGCGCTTGCGCAAGCCTGTGATAATCAGTTTGTTCAAAAGCCCCTTTAAAAGCAGTTCCGAATATTCGTTGTAAGAGTTCCATTCCTTTTCCATTTCTCTTAGGATGCCATAGATTTCGGTTTGGGTACTCTTGTCAAAACGAATCACATGCTCCTGACATAATTCTTCAAACTTGGTTACGCCAATTGTCCTTAATAATTCTTCAATCATAGAATCTGAAAATTTTATCAGAATGCGTTCGTAGGGCTCATTGGAGATATAGGACGTACGACGGTAAACATTCTTGGGAATGAATACCATGTCGCCGGCCTGGGCTATGGTGGTAAAGGTGGGGGAGTAAATCAGTCTGTCGCCGCTTACCATATAGGAAATGCCGTAAAAATCGGTATATGCTTCCGCCGAGGTCATCTCATAATGAGGTGGACGGACAATGCGTTCAAAGTTAAAATTGTATCCCGGTTTTAAAGGAAGTGGCATAGGTTTCTCCTCATAATTGTGCGAATTTAGCAGTTGTTACAGTTATAATTATATCATTGAGTCAAGGGGTGGTAAATGCTTGAAATCTAAAAAATGAAAACTTATTGACTTTTGTACGCAAAAGCATGATAATAAAATCTAGTGAAACTTTAATCTTAGGAAAGAAGGAATACCAATGGAAAAGAAAAATATTGATTGGGGCAATTTAGGTTTCGGATACGTTCAGACTGATTACAGATACGTATCCAATTATAAGAACGGTGCATGGGATGAGGGTATGCTTACTCAGGATCCCAATATTGTGTTAAATGAGTGTGCAGGTGTGCTTCAGTATGCACAGACTGTATTTGAGGGCTTGAAGGCATATACCACAGAGGACGGCCGTATTGTAACCTTCCGTCCTGATTTAAACGCTGCAAGACTGAATGATTCCGCAGCAAGACTTGAGATGGCAACTCTTCCCGAGGGCCGTTTTATTGAGGCAGTTACCAAGGTGGTAGCAGCCAATGCTGCATATGTACCTCCTTTTGGCAGTGGTGCAACCTTGTATGTGCGCCCTTATATCTTTGGTTCTAACCCTGTTATTGGTGTAAAGCCTGCAGATGAGTATCAGTTCCGTATTCTGTGTACTCCCGTAGGTCCTTATTTCAAGGGCGGTGTTAAGCCTCTGACTTTGTGTGTAAGTGATTTTGACCGTGCTGCCCCCAATGGTACCGGACATATCAAGGCAGGTCTTAACTATGCGATGAGTTTGCATGCAATCGTAACTGCACATCACAACGGTTATGATGAGAATATGTACTTAGATTCCAAGACCCGTACCAAGGTGGAGGAGACCGGCGGTGCGAACTTCCTGTTCATTACCAAGGACAACAAGGTAGTAACACCCAAGTCCAATACCATTTTACCTTCCATCACCCGTCGTTCCCTGATGTATGTTGCCAAGGAGTATCTGGGACTTGAGGTTGAGGAGAGAGAAGTATATCTGGATGAGCTTAAGGATTTCGCCGAGTGTGGTCTTTGCGGTACTGCAGCAGTTATCTCCCCTGTTGGTAAGATTGTTGATCACGGTACAGAGATTTGTTTGCCCAGCGGTATGACTGAGATGGGTCCTGTGACCAAGAAGCTTTATGATACGCTGACCGGTATCCAGATGGGTAGAATCGAAGCTCCCGAGGGCTGGATTCATGTAATTGCATAATCGTATATAATATATCTGATAAAGGGACAAATCTTTGGATTTGTCCCTTTATTTATTTTGATTTTAAAACGATGTTTTGCACAGTAAAAAGTAGCTTTTATATCAAAAAAAAGGTAAATTTACCAAAAAGAAAAAAGGGGGTTAAAAAAAGTCGGTTTTTGTCGATATAATAGATAAGGATATCTATGCGCAAAAATGACTTTGCATAGGGAGTGTAAATCATGACAAATGCCGTAAAAACACTGAAAAACAAATATTGTTTGCGATATGCAGGAGGGGTGTACTGGCTGCTTGATTGTAAGCAGGAGGGAGTGCCCTACAGGGAGCCTATACCTATGAATGAGGTGGGGGCTGACATTTGGAGACTCATGGAGCAGGGGAAGACGGAGAATGAGATAATAGACCATATCAGTGAGGAATACGGAGAAGATAGAGAGACTGTAAAACAAGATGTGGAACAGTTTAAGAAACAACTGTTGAGTGTGACAGGGGAGATTGACGAATGAATGTTTTGTTGATAGGCGGATCGGGAAGTCTGATAAACAATCTGATTATCAAATTGAATAAAGAAGGACATCGGGTATATCTTCTTACGGGTAGCCGCTACAAACAGGCTCCTTATCAGCGTGTTTTTGAAAGATACGATTTTACCTATGATGCAACCTGTCTGGATGAAATTTTTGAGAGTATCAATCCGGACGTTACGGTTTTTATGGGAGCATATGATACGAATTTTCATTGGCAGAATGAACGCGATGCCGTAAAGTTCTCCGCAGGCTTGATGAATATTCTCATGGCGTATTTCATGAGGAATAAGGGACGATTCATTTATATTTCTTCTGATGAGGTGTATGGTCTTCACTCAGCGGAGGATATTACGGAAGAACAGCGCACTTCGCCTCTCAGCTTAAGAGGTATGGTAGTCGCACAGGGAGAGGAGCTTTGTGAGAGCTTCCGTAACAATAGAGGATTGGATGTGGTTACGCTTCGAGTGGATAATCTTTATGGAATTCCCAAGGAGCGTAAGGATGTGAATAATATTTGCTCCAAAATGTGTCTGGAGGCTTTGGAATCAGGTGTAATTACGGTTGTTCCCGACAACAGAGTGTCTTTGATGTATGAGACAGATGCTGTGGAGTATATTTATCTGCTGATTCGTGCCCGGGAACACAAATATCCGGTTTATAATCTGTCGTCCGGGATTAACCTGTCAGAGGTGGAGATAGCCCAAGCGGTATGTACCGCTATGGACATGCCGATTGAAATTGTGGAAACGGAGAAGAAGGGAGCAAGGCGAATTTTGTCAGGGAAGCTTTTTGACAGTGAATTCGGTAACCCCTTGTGCTGCGATGAAAAGGCTATCATTCAGAAGATGGCAGAATACATGAAGAAGAACAGTTATGTATTCTTAAACGGAGAACAGGCAAAGCTTCCATGGTGGAAAAGACTCTTGCAGAAAACCAACTGGTTTGTACGGGCCATGATTCCCTTTGCGGAGAATCTGATTTGTTTTATACCGTTTTTTATGATTAACAACAGAACGGCCGAGAGTGCATACTTTGCCAATCTGGATTTGTATCTTTTGTATGTACTTTTGTTTGCAATTGTATACGGTCAGCAGCAGGCGTTATTTTCGGCGGTGCTGGCAACTGCCGGGTATTGCTTCCGTCAGATGTATGACCGTTCGGGTTTTGAGTTGCTTTTGGATACGAACACATATATCTGGATTGCGCAGTTGTTTATTTTGGGACTCAGTATCGGTTATATGAAGGACCGATTGAATGTGTTGAAGCGGGAGAGTGAAGAAGAACAGGAATTTTTGTCGGTTCAGTTGACAGATATACAGGATATTAACAGTAGTAACATTCGTGTAAAGGATGCTCTGGAGACGCAGATTGTCAATCAGAATGATAGTATTGGTAAAATATATAGTATTACATCTTCCCTTGATCAATATAGTGCTGAGGAAGTTTTGTTCTACGCCTGCGAGATGTTGCAGCGGTTGTTTGGCAGTAATGATGTGGCAATTTATACGATTTCCGAAGTGGCTTATGCGAGACTGTTTGCATCCACATCTGAAAAGGCCAGAAGCTTGGGCAATTCCATTAAATACACGGAAATGGGAGAGCTGTACGAGACGTTGATGGAGCGAAAGGTCTACATTAACAAGAGTCTGGATGAGAGATATCCGCTTATGGCAAATGCCATTTTTGAGGCAGATAAAATGCAGATGCTTATCTGTATCTGGGGAATCCCTTGGGAACGAATGACATTGGGACAGGCGAATCAGTTGACCGTTATCAGTTCTTTGATTCAAAATGCGGTGCTGCGTGCCAACCGTTATCTGGATGCATTGGAGAAGGAACGATATGTTGTTGGAACAAGACAGCTGGAATCCAAAGCATTTTCTGCTCTGGCGCATGCGTTTATGACTGCGGAGAGTAAGGGGCTGACAGACAGTACGCTTATCAGATTCATCGCATCCAAGGAAGAATATGCACAAATTAGTGTAGTACTGGATGTCAGACTTCGTGATTCGGACTATTTCGGAACCTTGGAGGACGGCGTTTTATATGCACTATTGTCCAATACGAACAGGCAGGATACCGGCTTTGTAATGCAACGTCTGGCAGAGTATGGTATCAAGACTGAAATTGTGGAGGGAATGTTATAACATGACAGGTGAGCTGATTATGTTTTTGGTGCTGCTGGTATTGAATCTGCTGGTGGTCATCATCTATCTTGCATGGAATCTTCTGCGCAAAAATGAAAAGCGGAAAGGATTTGTTGTTAAAACAATTGTCATGCTGTTTTGTCCGGTAGTGGGGCCGTTCTTTTTCCTGATTGGTAATGTACTCTTTCGGACGGTGTTTTCTGAGCCTGTTGATTTGGAAGACGTTATTTTTAGTAAAGAGCGTGTAAAAACCTATATTCATGCGGATGAGGAGCGTGACAGGAATATTGTTCCTTTGGAAGAGGCTATAGAGATTACGGACAAGGACAATCTTCGTGTGCTGATGATGAATCTGGTAAAGGGAGATATTCAGCAATCTCTTTCCAAGGTAGCTATGGCGTTAAACAGCGAGGATTCGGAAACGGCACATTATGCTGCGTCTGTATTGCAGGATGCACTCAACGATTTTCGTAACAAGGTGCAGCAGAGCCTGAAAATCATTGAACAAGCAGACGATAGACAGTTGGATTATGCATGTGTTCTGGTTGAATATATGGATGTGGTGCTGAAACAGCATGTGTTTACAGAGATGGAGCAGAAAACCTATGTTAACACCATGCATGATGTTTGTGAATTGATTTACAAAAAAGACAGTGAACGGATGCTCAGTGAGTATTATGCGGCTGTGAGTGTGCGGTTATTGGAAATTGCTGAGTATGAAAAGAGTCAGAAGTGGTGTGACAGGGCCGAATATCAGTATCCGAACACGCTGGCTACATATACCAGTCAGTTGAAGTTGTATTTTAGTAGCGGTCAAAGAGAAAAGTTCTTTCATGTGCTGGAGGAATTGAGGAAATCATCCATTGTTATTGATAGTGAGACCTTGGAAATGATTCGAGTATTTTTGTAAAGGAGGAGCACAAATATGTCAATGACATTATATATGATATGGCAGTTGGTTGGCATGTTTTGTGCCTACTTCGGGGTGACAACCGTTTTACCCATGATTGTTTTTCAAAGTAAGCTGCGGGAAAAGAGCTTTGCCAATAAAATTTTATTCTGCTATTTGTTTGGCAATTTTTATATTGTAACGATTGTGCAGCTTTTGCAGATATGCAATATCAGCTATCAGATTACCTTGATTCTTGCGGTGTTGGGACCGGCGCTTGTATTGGGCGTAAAATATAACGGAATCCCTGTTAAGTCCTCTCTTGAAATTGCCATCCAGAATTTCAAGTGGCTGACGGAGAAGCATGTAGGTTCCAAGACGGTGGTTTATAGACTGGTCAGATTTATTCGCAAGTTGTTTGTGCGTGCATTTAAAGTGGTTGACAAATTTGTTTTAGCCAACCTTTCTGAGATTGTATTGCATGTGATTTTAATCCTTGTGTTGGCGGTGTTGTTTGGCAGGGGCATTGTTCTTAATTATGGTTATTCTGCTTCGGACATTCCGGTACATAACTATTGGATTAATGCCATGAGTGACAATAATATCTTTGTGGCGGGAGTGTATCCTCACGGATATCATTGTATGATTTACTTCTTGCATGAAGTATTCGGTTTTGACACCTATATTTTGTTATCGCTTTTTGCCTTTGTTCAGGTGGTTTTTGTAAATCTGACATTGTTGTATTTTTTGAAGCTTTGTTGCAAGACCAAATATTTGCCTTATATAGGTGTGTTTGTGTATGCGGCAGGTAATTTCTTTGTTACGGCGACCTATTCCCGATTTGCCAGTACCTTACCACAGGAATTCGGTATGATTTTCATTCTGCCGGGAATCTATTATGGATTTGAGTTTTTCGAGCTTCGCCGCGATGAGGTCAAAAATGGTGAAAAAAAGAAAAGGAAGTCCCTCTATCCGCTGATTGGATTTGCCATGAGCTTTGGAATGACATTGTCTGTACATTTTTATAACACGATTATTGCCGGTCTGTTTTGTGTGGCCATGGCTATCGGTTATCTGTTTTTGTTTGTGCGTAAGCAGTATTTTTTCAATGTTGTTGCAACCTGCTTTATCAGTGTGATGGTTGCTATTCTTCCCATGGGAATTGCATTTGCTACAGGAACACCGTTGCAAGGTTCGTTATACTGGGCGACGGAGGTTATCATGGGCACCTCTGATGATGACGAGGGTAACGCTGTGGAGAGCACAGAGAAGAATGATGTAATAGAAAATACGGGGAATACAGATGCTTCTGCCACGCAGGAGAGTGCTGCCGGGGCAGCAGGTGACGTAACACAGACACCGACAACAGGTACAACTACCAATAATGATGCGGTGATACCTGCACCGAGACCACAGCCGTCCAAACCTCAGAAGTCCTTTGGTGAGAAAATAAGCGACCTGGGAGATACTTTAACAGGTAAAATAAGGACTGTGAATGGAGCCGTGGATCAATATGTTATGCAGAGAGACAGTGAGAAAAACGGTAAAATGCTTTGGGGTGGTATAGCACTGCTCATTGTGTTGGGTGTGATATACATCATTTTGCGCAGACCCTGTTACGGTGCCATGCTGATATCAGTGGCGATATACATGGTGTTTATGGCAGTGATTTTGGCTTCAGGAAAGCTGGGACTTCCCAGACTGATGGACCCGGCGAGATCCTGTATTTATTTTGCGTATTCAGTGCCGATTCTTTTGGTAATGTGTATGGATGGCGTTCTTTATCTGTTATCCGGTTGCGGATATTTTAAAGAAGTAGGAAGAATGATTTCTTTGTGGTGCATGTTGATTGCTTTCTTCCTGTTGGTAATGGGCGGTTATACTAAGGCGCCTTTTAAAGCCGGACATTTTGAGACCAATGAGGCGGTAACCTGTCTGACCAATATTATCAGGCAGGAGGAGGATTTCATGTGGACCATTGTGTCGGCTAACGATGAGCTTCGAATGGGTGAAGATCATGGTTATCACTATGAGACCATCACCTTCCTCAAAATGATGGAGAGAAAGGGTGATGAAGCAATTATTACAATTCCTACACCCAAGGTTTATATCTATGTAGAGAAGATTCCACTGGATTATGCAGTGAGTTATGCAAACAGTGGTCAGCGTATTTCCGAGAAGGGTGCGGATAATGCACTGCCCCATGGTACGGGTTTAAGTCCTTATCAGGGCGAAAATCGTTGGATTGTTATGTCAAGAATGTATTATTGGGCACAGGAGTTTAGACGAATGTATCCCAATGAGATGAAGGTTTATATGGAATCGGATAAGTTTGTCTGCTACGTAGTAGAGCAGAATCCTTATGATTTGTACAATTTTGCAATTGATTACGGTTACAACACTACGAGGTATTAGTGAATGAATGGAATGGTATCCCGCAGAAAGTTCATAAGTATGACCATAATGATGGTGGTTCTGTTGTTTATGTTCCAGTTCACACAGGCTGTAAAGGACATGGAGAATGATTACAATGTCAATGACTATGCGATTGATTCCATGTTGGACAGCACTACCGCATGGCAGATCAATGATGGTGCTCCGGAAAATGCTACATTAGAGGATGTAAAGGAAGAAGCCTATGTGGCATATTTGGGAAGCCGGGATAATCAACTTGGTTGTGTAATACAACAGTGGTGTACCTATACCAAGCGGGATTTGGTGGTATATGATAACGTGGATGAACTTGCTGAAATCAAGAAGAAAAAGCCGGAAGTGCTTCTGGTTGATTCCGCTTTTGTGGATTTTGGAAAAGAGACAGATGATTTGTTGACACTTGCCCAAAAAGGTGTTTCCATGGTGTTTTGCAATCTGCCTGAGGCAGAGACCGTAAAAAAGTATGCGCAGGTAAGGGAACTTCTGGGCATCAGAAACGTAGAGGCCGATGAAATTGAATTACAGGGAATCAAGCTTTTCTCCGGATTTTTGTTGGGAGGGGAGACGGTTTATCAGGTGCAAAGGGCAGAGGATGAAGTGCGACAGGATTTGGATTTGACCGTGCCCTGGTATGTTGCCTTTGGTGGCACAAAAACCTATATGGTAGGACTTTTAGAAGATGAGAGTGTGGAAAACGAATATCTGCCGGCAATTATCTGGAGAAGCAGCCATGAAGATGCAAAGATTTTTGCAGTAAACGGCGATTATATGTATGACAGCACCGGAATCGGCCTTCTGGATGCCATGATGGCAGAGCTTCACTCCTACGAGATTTATCCTGTGATTAATGCCCAGAATCTGACCATTGTTAATTTCCCGGGATTTGCAGAGGAAAATACTGCAGAAATGAGGCGTATATACAGTAGAACGCAAAGAAGTCTGTCTCAGGATATCATGTGGCCTGCGATTACTTCTCTGTCAGGCAAAACAGAATTGCGTCAGACCTTATTTTTTATGGCGCAGGGTGATTATAATGATGGAATTGAGCCTTCAGATGCAGATTATGTTTTTTATCTGAAAGAGATAAAAGAAAATGCGGCAGAAGCAGGTGTTTCATTGGAGAATCCGGCAGAGAGCGTAACGATGGAAGAGAAACTGGGAAGAGATGCTTCGTTTTATGATGCTTCGAATGATGGTTATGTGTTTACCGCCGCATATGCGGGAGTGCCGGAGGCAGTTTCGGATTTGATTCAGATGATGCAGGGAACCGATGCCTTTTCACATATTAAGACGGTTGTGCAAAAATATGATGCTGCCACCGCAGTAGTAGCTTACTCAGAGGATAATTCGGATGTTACGGTACAAAGTGCCACCAGTGACGGCTTGAACTATACATTTTCAGAGGATTTGCGAATGCGAAGTCTGCAGACAGCTTTGGGCTATTCTAATATTTTTCTTGATATGTACCAAATTGCATGGCCTGATAATGACAGCGATGTGTGGGAGAAACAATATGATGTGTTTTCCAGAAATATCAATACATTCTGGAAGCCATTCGGAAGGTTTGAAAAGACGACCATTTCTGAGAGCGACCAAAGAACACGCACCATGTTGGGAGTAAATTTTGCAGACAAGCGAGAAGGGGATGTTATTTATTTGCAGGTTGAAAATCTGACAGGTGATGCGTGGTTTGTTCTGCGAACCCACAATGAAAATATACAGCAGATCAGTGGTGCAGAAGCAACAAAGCTGGAGGATGGTGCATATCTGCTCAAGATTACGAATTCTGTGGTACGAATTCAGTTGGAACCTGCAGAGGGACCGTATTATTATGTTCCCTAAAATGTTTGAGAAAGGATGGTGAGAAATATGAAAATCTGTATTGTTGCTGAGGGGTGTTACCCCTATGTGGTAGGCGGTGTATCCAGTTGGGTAGACAGTATGATACGTTCTTTCCCCAATATTGATTTTTGTATTTTAGCCATTATTTCGGACAGGGATCAAAGCGCAAAGTTTGCTTATGAATTTCCGGAAAACGTAACGGAGATTTACGAAGCGTACCTAAATGATTTCGACTGGGGCAAAAAGCCCAAGCATGGGCGCAGAACCAAATTGAATGAGAAGCAGTATCGGGCACTTCGAAGTGTTGTGTTGGACAATGAAGTGGATTGGGATACCTTGTTTGATATGTTTCAGTCCCAGAAGATTGCCATCGATGATTTGCTGATGGGAGCGGACTTTTTGAAAATTGTGAAGGAATGCTATGACATGAAGTATTTCCACATCGTATTTTCAGATTTCCTTTGGACGATGCGCTCCATTTATCTGCCGCTGTTTTTGATTATGAAGACCAATCTGCCTAAGGCAGATATGTATCATTGCGTGTCTACCGGATATGCAGGGCTTTTGGGCTGTATCGCCCAGCATAAATACGGTCAGGGACTTGTGGTGTCAGAGCATGGTATTTATACCAGAGAACGTGAGGAAGAGATTATTAAGGCATCCTGGGTTGCCGGTATTTACAAAAACATCTGGATTGATCAGTTTAGAAAGATGTCTCGTGTGGCTTATGAGAGAGCGGACAAGGTTACTTGCCTGTACGCCCATGCAAAGGAGCTACAGATGGAGCTTGGGTGCCCGGAGAATCGTATTACCATCACTCCAAATGGCATCAGTTTAGACAGATTTGCGGACTTGCCGGGCAAAATAGAGGAGGATGCGGGTTATATTAACATCGGAGCAGTATTGCGTATTACCCCCATCAAAGATGTTAAAACCATGATTCGTGCTTTTGCGTATGCAAAGGAAACCGTTCCCAACATTAGGTTATGGCTGATGGGCCCCATGGAAGAAGATGAGCAGTATGCAAAAGAATGCTTTGAACTGGTGGAAGCATTGAAGGTGTCGGATATTATTTTTACAGGAAGAGTAAATGTCAGAGCGTACTTAGGGAGAATGGATTTTACCATTCTGACCAGTATCAGTGAGGGGATGCCTCTTACCATACTGGAAAGCTTTGCGGCGGGAAAGCCTGTCATTGCTACGGATGTAGGTAACTGCCGGGAATTGATATATGGAGGCGACGATGGCTATGGTACAGCCGGAATTCTGACACACATTATGAATATTTCGGAGATTGCCAGAGCCATTGAAGATTTGGCCAAATCACCGGAGGTTTGTGCAAGAATGGGTGAATGCGGTTATCAAAGAGTGTCGAACCGTTACCGCATTGAGCAGATGAAGCAAACCTATGCAGAAATTTACAAGGAAGTAGGAACCAAACACGGCGGTGTATGGACGGAAAACTACACCAAAGTGGATGAGAGAAAATAAGGAGGTGGCTGCGTGGCAGGAATAGGTATCAGACTTAACAAAATATTTTCTAAGAATACCATTACCACTCATCTGTATGGATTTGGATATAGTATGATTGTTACGATTGCACCCATGTTCTTGGTAATTGTTACAATCGTGTTGATGCAGTACCTTCTGGGATTTTCAAAGGTTGGCTATGCAGCCCGTGAATTGTATTCCTGTACAGTGCTATATATTTTTGTATTTGCATTACTGACCGCATCTCCTTTTAATGCGGTATTGTCCAAATACATGTCGGACGTCATTTACAATGAGACCTATGAGGATATTATGGCCTGTTACAATTTTGGTCTGGTGGTTAACATTGTATTCAGTTGTCTTTGGGGCATTCCGTTTTGTATCTGGGAGCATGTGGTGGGAGCGGTTCCCATCTATTATGTGTTTACAGGATATTGTGGCTATGTGGCACTGGTATTGGTATTTTACTCTATGCTGTATCTGTCTATCTGTAAGGACTACAAGAAAATATCGGTCTTTTTCTTAATTGGTATGGTGGTTACGGTTGTGTTGTCGTTGATACTGGTGTATTTGTTCCATGTGGAAGTGACATATGCCATGCTTTTGTCTTTGGTAGTTGGCTTCTGGGTGATTGCCTGTCTGGAGTATGCCCTGACAAGAAGCTATTTCCGTGAAAACAGCGGAAAATATAGGGAGGTATTTGCGTATTTCAAAAAATACTGGAAACTGATTCTTACAAATTTCCTCTATATCTTAGGTCTTTATACCCATAATTTTGTGTTCTGGGGGACGCCCATGAGGATGGAGGTTGTGAATACCTTTGTGTGTATGACTGCTTATGATATGGCATCCTTCATTGCCATGTTTACCAATATTTCTGCAAGTGTGTTGTTTATTACCCGGGTGGAGATGCATTTTCATGAAAGATACAGAGCTTATTCCGAGGCGGTTATCGGTGGCCGCAGAATGGATATTGAGAATGCAAAAACTCGCATGTTTACACAGCTTGCGGAGGAATTGATGAACCTGGTACGTATTCAGTTCATCATTTCCGTGGTTATTTTCTTTATCTGTATCACGTTGCTGCCCTATCTGGGCTTCGGTGGTATGATTATGAAGATTTATCCTTGTCTGGCTGTGGGATATTTTATTTTGTTTACCATGTATTCGGCCATTATTTTTCAGTATTACTACAGTGATTTGACCGGTGCGCTTATGACATCTGTAAGCTTTTGGCTGGCAACACTGCTTGGAAGTATTTTTGCTACAACATTGGAGCCCATGTGGTATGGAATCGGACTTGTTATCGGAGCCATGGTTGGATGGACCGTGGCATATTTCAGACTCAGATACATTGAGAAAGAGTTGGATATGCATGTGTTCTGCACAGGTAATCTGATGGAGCGGGGCCACGGGGCAAGACCCTCCAATCTGGTATATAGTAAAAACGGGCCGGAAAACAAGAAAAAACAAGGAAAGCAGAGGGGATAATATGGAAGTTGGAACTATTTTAAGAGTCTGCATTATTATTGTGGGTATTGCATTATTTTGGCTTACAATTTCATCCCTTGCAAGAAGAAAGATGACAGAAACCTTCTGTCTGATTTGGGGTGGAGTTTCCATTGTGGTAATTTTGGCCGGTATTTTGCTGCGTCCGGTACTTTTGCAAAATTATATCAGCACAACCGGTATGGTTTTGGTTTCACTGGTTGCTTTCTGTATTATATGCGGAGCGTATTTTATTTCTACGATGATTTCCGAGATTACCAGAAAGAGTCAGGAGCTGGCAATTCAGGTATCTCTTCTGAAAAGGGAAAATGAGAAGCTTGCCGCAAAGTTGGAGGTGCTGGAAGGGAAGTTTGCAGATGAAAAAGATACTGATAGCAATTAACACATTGGGACTGGCCGGCGCTGAGGTTGCACTGCTGGGACTTTTGGGACAATTGGATCACAAGGAGTATGAGGTGTCACTATTTGTCTTGACAAGTCAGGGAGAATTAGTACATCGTGTGCCTTCCCATGTGAAGCTTTTGAATAACAAATACTCTGACACTTCTGTGCTTAGCAAGGAAGGCAGAAAATATCTGACGAAAACAGTTCTTAAGGCATTGGTGTGCAGGGGCAGAATCGTTACTTTATTTTTCTATCTGTGCAGGCATTTTATTAAGCAGATAAGAGAGGGGAAAATTCGTGCTGATAAGCTTTTGTGGAGAGTGCTGTCGGATGGAGCACCCCGGTTTCATGAGGAGTACGATTTAGCGATTGCATATTTGGAGGGCGGCGCCACTTATTATGTGGCAGACCATGTGAAGGCTAAGCGTAAGGCGACTTTCCTTCATGTGGACTATTCGGAAGCCGGATATAGCCGTTCCTTGGACAAAGAGTGTTATTTGAAGTTTGACAGTGTATTTACTGTTTCGGATGAGGTGAAGGAAAGCTTTTTAAAGGTTTATCCTGAGTGTAAGGATAAGACGTCGGTATTTCACAATATTCTGGATCAGGATGAGATTCGCAGGAAGGCTAAGATGCCGGGGGGATTTACGGATGCGTATGACGGATATCGTCTTTTGACGGTGGGAAGACTTACGACGCAGAAGGCATATGAAATTTCTATTGAGGCCATGAAGCTTTTAAAGGCTAAGGGTGTAAAGGCCAGATGGTATGTGCTTGGCGAGGGAGATCAGCGTGCAATGCTTACCACGAAGATTCAACAGCTGGGACTTTCGGAGGATTTTATTCTTGTGGGAGCAGTAGATAATCCCTATCCCTATTACACTCAGGCAGATGTCTATGTTCATGCCACCAGATTTGAGGGGAAGAGTATCGCAATTCAGGAGGCTCAGACCTTAGGTTGCGCTACACTGGTGTCGGATTGCAGCGGCAATAGAGAACAGGTGACACATGAAGTGGACGGTTTGTTGTGCGACTTGACGCCGGAGGCTGTCTGTGATGGGATTCTGACACTTTTGCAGAGTGAAGAAAAGCGTAAGGTTTATGGAGCAGCGGCAGCGGATAAGTCGCTGGCAAATCCTGAAGAGCTAAATAAATTGCTGAATCTTATGAGATAGATGGTGGAAAATATACATATGAGGAGGATGCGCATGAAGAAAAGCAAAAAGAAGTTGTTAATCATCATTCCGGCCTACAACGAAGAGAAAAATATCGGTGAACTGCTGGATAAATTAAAAACTCCTGACATTGCAAGCATTGCGGATGTATTGGTCATGGATGACGCCTCTAAAGATAAGACGCGTAACATTGTATTGGAGAAGGAGTTGGAAGTGGTAACCCATGTGTTTAACCTGGGCTATGGTAGCGGGTTGCAGGTGGGATATAAATATGCAATCAACAATGGCTATGAATATGTGATTCAGATGGATGCAGACGGTCAGCATGATGTGTGTAATGTGTTGTCCATCTATGAAAAGTTGATTACTGCGGATGAAAAGGGGAAATGTCCTGATATTGTTATCGGCTCCCGTTTTCTGGAGGGAAGTACTACATTCCCTATTTCCGGAATGAAGAAGGTTGCAATAGCCATGTTCCGTTTCCTGATTAAGTTGGGAACCGGTCAGAAAATCAAGGATCCCACATCGGGCTTACAGGGCTTGAGCAGAAGAGCCATCAAATTTTACGCGGGCTATAATCATTTTGATGACAAATATCCCGATGCAAATATGATTATGCAAATGATTATGTTGGGTTTTCGTGTGGTGGAGGTGCCTTCTGTTATGCACGCCAGAGTGGAGGGGGTCAGCATGCACTCCGGCCTGAAGCCTGTAATTTATATGTTCAGAATGATGTTTTCTATTATCGCAGTATGGATTCGCATTAGGGTATATAAGGTTGATATAGGAGCGGCAAATGAGTAACCTGTTACGCAAGCTTACGGGAAAAAATAGTCGGTGGAATTTTCAAAAGGGAGATTTGGCCGAAAATACGGAAATAATTCAGAATCCGGCCAGAGGATGGTATCAGATTTATACGTATCTTGCCCAGGAACGTCCAGATCTTGAAAATATTGTGAGTAGCAAAGAGGTGGAGGATACGCTGGCGCTGGTTATCATTAATATTGGTGCGTATAAGGACTGCGAGACCGGAATCAGTCAAAGCGCATTAGATAATATCAGGCTGATTTTGTCTGCCTTTGCTATAAAGCAATATGACATGATACTTCGCATTACATATGACCACGAAGGAAAAGCGTTGGAGAGAGAGCCTTTTTTCTTTACAAAGGTGCAGGAACACTTGCGCCAGCTGACGCCCGTTATCAAGGAGTTTGCTGATAATATTTTTGTGTATCAGGGAATGCTTGTTGGTAACTGGGGGGAAATGCATACATCCCGCTTTTTGGACGGCAAGAAATTGAAAGTTTTATGGAACATTTTGAGGGAAGACATAGGTGCTGATGTGTACTATGCGGTGCGAAAGCCTGCTCAATGGAGACTTCTTCACCCCGACAATTGTGGCAAAAAACAGATGACCTATGATACTATGGGACTGTTTGATGATGCAATTTTTGGCTCTGAAAGTCACTTGGGAACATTTGGTACCGATGCCAAAGGCAGTACAAGTTGGGAAAATTTGTGGGCTAGAGAAGATGAGCTTCAATTTGAAAAAGAACTGTGTACTCATGTGCCTAACGGTGGTGAGGCTATCTTAGGCGAGCAGTATGTTGCCGGGATGGATTGTGTCAGTACGGTGGATGTGTTGCAAAAGATGCATGTCACCTATCTCAACAAATATTATGACGAGCGTATTTTGAATCTGTGGAAAGAATGGAAGTGGAATGAGGCGGGAGCCTGGCAGGGCAAGAGTCTCTATGAGTATATCGGAAGTCGTTTGGGGTATCGTTTTTTGATAAAAGATGTAAATGTTTCACTGACATCCAGAAAAGAGAGGATGTTTCAGGTAAATATCTCCGTTGAAAATGTGGGTTTTGCCAATTTGTACGAGGAGGCGGAGCTGTTTTTGGAATGGGGATACGGTAAAGAAGAACGTTATCTGAAAAAATTGGATTGTGACATGAGAGAGTGGAACAGCGGTGCTGTACAGACAATCAGTTTTAAGGTGCCGACATCAAATTGTGAGTTTTATTTGTTTGCCAGACGAAAGAAAGATGGTAGAAAAATTTACTTTGCGAATAAGCTGTCAAAGGAATATCGGGTGTTTTTGGGAAATATTACGGATGTTCATATATAAAGGTGAAGAGGTATAATCGATGAAAAAGGAAGGTATTGACTTTGTTATAGCGTGGGTTGATGGTGGAGATAAGGCGTGGCGTCAGGAAAAGGCTAAGTATGAGGCTACTGTAGGAACTGATGATAGTGAAGAAAGATACAGAGATTGGGATATACTAAAATATTGGTTTAGAGGAGTAGAAAAATACGCACCCTGGGTACGAAAAATTCACTTTGTTACATGGGGCCATTTGCCTTCTTGGTTAAATACCGAGCATCCTAAATTGCATATAGTTCGTCATGAGGATTATCTTCCAAAGGGATGTTTACCAGTTTTTAATTGTAATATACTGGAGGCTAATTTTCATAAAATAGAAGGCCTTTCGGAAAATTTTGTATATTTTAATGATGATTTTTTCCTGATAAATAAAACAGAACCAAAGAATTTCTTTAAGAATGGAAAGCCTTGTGATATGCTGGCATTTCAACCGGTGGTGGCAAATCCATTAAATCCGGTAATGTCACATTTGTACATGAATAACTCATTGGTTTTGTGTAAGCATTTTAATAAAAGGGAAAATGTGAAAGCGCATCCGGGCAATTATTTCAAAATCGGCTATCCGCCATTGTATTTCTTTTATAATATGTTGGAGCTGGCATTTCCGCTATATACCGGATTTTATACGGTACATGGCCCTTCTCCATTTTGCAAATCTACTTATGAAGAAGTTTGGTCGAAAGAGAAGGAAGTTTTGGAAGCCATGTTTGATAATCGTTTTCGTAGTAGTACAGATGTAACACAGTATCTGTTTAGGGAATGGCAGAAACTTTCCAATAACTTTGTGCCGACCAATATACTTAGGGATTTTGCATATTTTAATATTGCGAAAGATAACACAAAGTTATACAAAACTATAAAAAAGCAGAAGAAGAAAATAATTTGTATCAATGATGCAAATATAGGCTCCGAATTTGAGAGAGTAAAACAGGAGCTTCAAGAAAGTTTTATGGAGATTTTACCGGAGGTATCGTCCTTTGAACGTGAATCAGGCGCAGAAACTGAATAGGGAGGATAAAAGCAGAACGGAATATTCTGCCCGTAATACCACCGCAGCAGTGATTGGCAGAATGCTGGCAATCCTTCTGGGGTTTATTTCCCGTGTGGTATTTACCCATACCCTGAGCACTGATTATGTAGGTATCAACGGACTGTTTACAGATATTTTAAATGTGCTGGCCCTGTCGGAGCTTGGTGTGGGTACCGCTATTACTTATGCATTGTACAAGCCCATTGCAGAGAAGGATATTGAGAAGCAGAAGTCTCTGATGCAGATGTATAAGATGTTCTATCGCATTGTGGCAGGCATTGTGTGCATAGCCGGACTTATGGTAATTCCTTTTATGGATATTTTGATAAAGGATCAGCCGGCTGTGGATCATCTGATATTGATTTATCTGATGTATCTGACCAATTCCGTGGTGTCCTATCTGTTGATTTACAAAAAAACATTAATTGATGCACACCAGCTCAGCTATATTACAGTGTTGTATCAGATGGCCTTTCAGGTGCTTCATAATGCACTGCAGATTGTGGTGCTTTTGGTTACAAAGAATTATATTTTGTATCTGTCCATGTTGATTATCTGCACCATTGCAGGCAATATCTGTATCTCAAGAAAAGCAGATAAAATGTACCCTTATCTGAAGGATAAAAAGATTAAGCCTCTTCCTAAGGAGGAAAGAAGCGATATTTTCAAAAATATCCGAGCCATGCTGATGCATAAGGTAGGGAACGTGATGGTAAATAACACGGATAATCTGCTTTTATCAGCGCTGGTAGGAACGCTCAGTGTGGGTAGATATTCCAATTATTTTTTGGTAATCGGCTCCGTGCGCCAGGTGTTGAATCAGGTGTTTCAAGGAATTACCGCCAGTGTGGGCAACATGGGTGTGGAGGAGAGCAAAGAGCGTATCCACAAGATTTTTGATGCTTCCTTTTTTGTGGGACAGTGGATGTATGGCGTTGCAACCATTTGTCTGTATGAGGCGGTGGATTTGTTTGTGGGAATCAGCTTTGGCGAGCAATATGTATTTCCTGTGAGCGTGACGCTGATATTATGTGTAAATTTCTATCTGACCGGTATGCGTCAGGCTACCCTTGTGTTCAGAGATTCCATGGGACTGTTTCGATATGATAGGTATAAGTCTCTGGCGGAAGCGGTCATCAATCTGGTTGTTTCGATAATTTTGGGGTATTATTACGGAGCAATGGGTGTTTTCTTAGGAACCATGATTAGCACAGTTACCACATCCTTGTGGGTGGAGCCCTATGTGTTGTATAAGTATCGTTTGAAGGCTTCCAGTGTGCCTTATTTTGTGCGATATGGTTTGTATGCAGGTGTGACACTGCTTTTGGGAATTGGCGTGCATTGGTTGTGTGGTCTGCTTACAGGAAATGTATGGATGCTTTGCTTTGGACGTATGATTATCAGTTTTGTGGCGGTAAACATGGCGTATCTTGTTCTGTATCATCGTACCAGGGAATTTCAACTTCTGAAGCGTAAAGGGCTGGAACTTTTAAGAAAAAGAACGAAGGATGCAGAGTCTGGATTCAGCTTTGAGAATAATCTTCTTCTAAAGTATTTGAAGAATGTATTGACGAATCAAGACGACTTAAATTCAAAACCAGATGTAGAGGCTGATAAATCAGTTAACTGGGACAAGTGGCTGGTTGCGGCTAAACGACATAGTGTGTTATCTTTGCTTTATCCTGTTTGTGCTAATCCGGATAGAGTATGTCCTAAGGCGGTGAAAGAGGCCGTACAAAGGGAGGCAATTGGCATTACCAAGCAAAGCTATCGGTTGCTTTTCCTAAGCAAGCATTTGATTGCAAAGCTTCGGGAATCCGGGATACCGGTGGTTCTCTTAAAAGGTGTGGCTACGGCATATTTTTATCCTGTACCGGAGTACCGTAAGTCCGGCGATGTGGATTTATTGTTGACAGATTCATCAAAGCTGGAGGAATGCTGTGCAATTCTGGAAAAATGTGGCTGTATTAGAAAGAAAAGGCAAGATGCCCTTCATCATGTTTCCTTTATAGCTGAGGGCGGAATAGAAGTGGAATTACACACTTTGTTAGCAGAACCCTTTGATAATCGTAAAATAAACAAGTATCTTGAACAGTTGGTGCCGGAATGCGGTAATCAGATACAGGAAACAGAAATTATGGGTGTTACCCTGCCCATTTTGAAGGCCGGATATCATGGATATGAATTGCTTCTGCATATGCTACAACATTTTTTGAGAGCCGGTTTTGGATTAAAGTTTCTTTGTGACTGGGTGGTGTTCTGGAACAGCGAGCATTCAGAAGAAGAGTGCTCATTATACCTGAAACTGGTACATGAGAGCGGTATGAAGGGGTTCTCAGATATGGTAACGCTGGTGTGTTGCGAGTATCTGGGGTTAGATGACGCAAGAGTAGCATGGATGGACATAGAATCGGGTTATGATACGGAAGGATTTATGCGCGAAGTTCTGGAGGCTGAGGAGTTTGGACGTTCGTCTTCCGACCGCATGGTGGCAATGCGCGGAAACGGTATCTGGGATTATGTAAGAGAGTTTCACCATCAGATGCGACTTAATTTTCCGAGAGCCGGAAAGTGTTTTCTTTGCTGGCCTGTTTTGTGGATTGTGACCTTGGTGAATTTTGTGAAAAACAACCAAAAAGTACGAAATGTATCTACAAAAGCGATTTTTGACAAGGCCGCGCAAAGAAGTAAGATTATTCGTCAGATGAAGCTTTGGAAAAGTTGATAATTTCAAGGTTTTTGCCGTTTTGGTATTGACAAAATTTGGTGAAATAGTACATAATTATGTGGAAGCAATGTGTTTGATGCTTAGGAGGGATATTATGAAAAAATACGAAAGACCTGTAGTTTTGGTTAATGAGGAGTTAGCTGAGGGTGTATACGCTGCGAGTGGATATAACGGTGGAGACTGTTATGTTATAACAGCTGAGATTAAACAAACACCGGAGTTGGGACGTGAGAATTACACGATTCAGTGTGATGCAGATCATATTACAACCCATCATGGTACCAGTCAGCTGATGACGATTAGCTTTAATCAGCCTGTTACATATGTATGGTCCAATGGTAGTTTGGATAGCGGAGACAACACTAATTGTCTCAAGATTGTATATAACTATCACAACAATGGCTATGAGACCGGTATCGGATTAGGAGAGTTGTTTGTAAAATCCGAAGAGGGTCTGGCAATTACAGGTGTTGTTCTGGGCTGTAATGAAACATGTGAACACAATGATTTATAAGATAATGAAGTCCCTGTGTAGTATATGCACAGGGATTTTGTTAATTACAAAACAGGGAAACTTGGTTGTATGAAAGAAAAAATCAACTTTTATATCAATAGGATAAAAGCAGGTCGGCTTCAAGAAATGTGGAGACAGACAAAGTGGATATATCAATATGCCAGACGCTATTGGGCAGCTACGGTGTTTTACACTTTGCTTGGAATGGTTGGGACAGTAGTCAGTTTGTTTTCAAGTCTGGTTTCCAAAGAGTTGGTAGATATTATTACGGGATATGAAACCGGTGCAGTCGTGCAGACCTTTGCCATAATGATTGGTTTAAATATAGGAAATATGTTTATGAGTCAGATATCCGGCTATGCATCCAATTGGATTAGTATGAAGGTAAATGCAGAGATTAAGTCGGATATTTTTGCTAAGATTCTGGTGACAGACTGGGAGTCACTAACCGCTTATCACACAGGGGATTTACTGACACGCTGGGGGAGTGATGCCAACAATATTTCTACAGGAGTATTGAGCTTTATTCCAAACCTGATCATTTACATATTTCGCTTTGTCAGTGCATTTGTAGTGGTTGCATATCATGACATTACATTTGCTATATTTGCTTTTTTGGGTATGCCGGTAAGTTTAGTTTTGTCTAAGACACTTATGCGTCGTATGATTAATAACAATCAAAGAAGTGCAGCCATGTCAGCGAAAATGTCAGGATTTAACCAAGAGGCATTTTCTAACATTCAGACAATCAAGGCATTTGATTTGATTGGTTACTATGTGGATAAGTTGAAAAATCTGCAAAAAGAATATATCAGTATGCGATTGGACTTCCATAGAATGTCCATGGGAACTTCATTGATTTTGTCAATTGTAGGTATGCTGGTTTCCTATTCGGCCTATGGCTGGGGGATTTATCGTGTGTGGAGTGGTGCGATTAGTTATGGTACCATGACCATGTTTTTAAGTTTGTCCGGTACATTGACCGGTACTTTGCACAATCTGACATCGCTGGTGCCTACAATTATTGGTCTTACTACCTCTGCCGGACGTCTTATGGATATCGTTGAGATGCCGCAAGAGGATTACAGCAATGACGAAGAAGTACAGCAATTTTGGGAGCGTAATAAGGAACGTGGAATCAGTCTGAAAATGAACGAGGTTTTCTATGCTTACAAGACCGGTACGGAGGTCTTTTCCGGTGCGTCCATAGAAGTAAATCCCAAGGAGATTATCGCCTTGGTTGGTCCTTCCGGTGAAGGAAAAACCACCATGCTTCGTTTGATTTTATCACTGATGCAGACACAGGATGGCTCGGCTTACCTATCGGGTCAGATAGGTGCAGAGAATAATTGTGTACCTCTTACGCCCTCCACCAGAAAGCTTTTTTCTTATGTACCTCAGGGCAATACCATGTTCTCCGGTACCATTGCAGAAAATATGCGAAATGTAAAGCCTGATGCTACGGATGGGGAGATTATAGAAGCTCTGAAAACTGCCTGTGCATGGGAATTTGTGGAGAAGCTGCCGAATGGTATCAACAGCGTCATCAAAGAACGTGGTGGCGGATTTTCCGAGGGACAGGCTCAGCGACTTTCTATTGCCAGAGCCTTGCTTCGCCAGAGTCCTATCCTTTTGCTGGATGAGGCAACTTCTGCATTGGATGTGGCAACGGAGCGAAGGGTGCTTAAGAATATTATGCAGGACGAGCATCCCAGAACCTGTATTGTGACGACCCATCGACCTACGGTGCTCAGTGCATGTAGCCGCGTATATGCGATTCGTGACAAGAAATGTGTTGTGTTGAATGAAGAAGAGATAGATGAAATGGTAAAAGGGTTTTAGGATGTAATTCCTAAACCCCTTTTTCTGTAAGATTATCTATGTAGGCCTTCATTGTTTGTGCTGCAGAATCTTCCATGGTGCATTTCAATCGGCAAATTATGATTTGCTGGGACAAGTCCCTGGCAAATTTCAAATTCTGCTCCAACATTTTCTCATTCCAGAAAGGTGAGATAAAACGATTCATGATGGAGAGCTGTTTTTGGTCGCCGGATAATTCCTCCACAATGTCTTCATTAGCCTGTTTGAGTAGAACAATACCGCCCAAGGGATAGGTGCCTGATTCCGATATGCCGGAGGTGCCACACCAGGGCAGACCGTGAATCACTGCTTGTTCATTCTCAATAGCCAAGAGATTTAAATCACCGTTCAGAATAGGAGTGCCAAACAGCTTGTTCCAAAGATTGGTGTGAGTGGATTTGCCTGTGCCGGAAGGGCCGGAAAACAGCCACGCTTTGTCCTGATATAAAAGGGAGACAGAGTGAATCACCATCATATTATGCTTTTGGGCAAGATATAAGAATACCTGACGAATTGCGTGAAACAAATCCTCCCGGAAAGTGTCCGTGTAGGGAGGCAGACAATAAAAATCAGCAGACTTACCGTTCTTTAAAAGGTGGGCTTCCCTAATTTGCTTTGCCATAGGGAAAAGTAAAATATATTCTTCTGTATTTTCTATGACAACCAGTTCGTCGTTACGAATGAGAATGCTCCCGTTATGTTTAATGCGAGGCGTACCTAAAAGAATCCGAATGGTTTGATGTGCATTCTCGAAAGGGGAGACGCAATAAGCATCAAAATTAGTGGAAAAAGCTTCTGCGGGACCACACATTTTAATAGTTAATCCACCAATTTGCAAATACTTTTCACATGGGAATTGATAGCTTGTGTCTGAATCCTTTTCTACAATGCCGTGGGTGCAAAGTCCGGTTATAAATTCACTAATATCAGCATTTAATTCCTTCAATTCCTGTGAATCTGTCACATCATAGGTGTCTGCACACAGACGTACCAATTCCTCCATAGAACGGTCCTGTTCCAACAATTTCCACAGGAAAATTCCGGTTTCATTCAGCCGGATTCCTCTTTTGTGGTCTGCAATCATCTGCCCGAAGGGTAAAAGGTAGGGCACACCTGCAATTTCGGTTAAGGTATAGCTGTCGTTTCTTTTCATGAAAACCTCCGCTTCATACATGAAGTAATTATAGCATTATTTGGATAGAAATGCTAGAATAAGAAGTGGTGTAGTAAGAATTTTAGAATAGGTTGGCAGAAGATTAATTATGCAAAAATATGAACAGGATATTGAGAAGCTTTTAGCTGAGGGAAATAGAATACAGATTAAGCCCCGGGGGTACAGTATGTACCCGGTTCTGGTGCCTGGCCGGGATGAGGCCATTGTGGCACCGGCAGACCCTGCGAAGCTTAAGCGGGGAGATGTGGTGCTATACCGCAGAGATCAAAGTATTCTTGTGCTGCATCGTATCTGGCGGCGGAAGGGTGACCGGTTTTATCTGGTGGGAGACAATCAAAAAGAGATAGAAGGCCCCCTGCGTCCGGACCAGATGAAGGGCATCATGATAGGTATGATACGAAAGGGTAAGAAGATTTCCGTAAAGAACCCTGTGTATCGATTGCTTACCGGGATTTGGCTTGTGATGAGACCGATAAGACCTGTGGTGAGTAAAACAGTGGCAAAGATAAAGAGGATTGGGAATAGCAAGAACTAAGAAGAGGACAGAAGGGAGCACATTATGAGTAACGAAGAAATCTATGAGACAACAGGGTTTGATGCGATTGCAGAGCGGCTTGAAGCGCTTTATCCGAATCAGCAGGAGCGTCATTATGGCACGTTGATTAAATATGCGCTGGGTGGAAAGGATCCGCTGGATGGATTTAGTGTATATAAGAATGAAAATGGTGTGCCGCACTGGCATTACATAAGCTTTGGTTTTACAGAGTTGTACGACAAAGAGAGCGAGGACGAAAAGGTAAGCGGCTGGGGCTTTGAGATGACCTTCCGCTTAAAATGTGGGGACGAGGAAGAGCCTCCGGTTTGGCCCATGAATCTGATGCAGAATCTGGCCCGCTATGTATTTAATAGTGGCAATGTGTTTGATAATGGTCATCATATCAACTGTAACGGCCCCATTGCATTGGCGGAGGAGACCAAGCTGACGGCGCTGGGCTTCCGGATTGATCCGGAGCTTGGAGAGATGGATACCCAAAACGGACATATGAAGTTTTTACAGGCAGTGGGCATTACAGAGGATGAGATGTACGCTATCATGTGCTGGGATGGCGACCATTTTATGAAGATGATGGAGGAAACTTTGCCCCTGTGTGTTACCGATCTTTTTAGAAATTCTATTATGGAAGATGAGGCAGTGAAGGCGAAGTGGAAGTCTGGAGTGGAGCGGGATGGTTCCTCCACAGGATTTCTATATATGGACGAGGTGGAAATGGCCTTTAACGGAAAGTGTGGTATCTTACAGTTGGGGGCAGGACATACGGAAACCCTTGCCACAATGCTTCGTGCCCGTGTGGGTAAGGGGCGCGAATTATATCTTCAGGGAAAGGACTTTGCAATCAGTTTCAGTTATGAAGAAAAGCCCGGCTTGGGCATGGAAGAGAGCGATTTTGCAGTCATTATCTTAAATGATGCGGCACTGGAGGAGTTGTGTGAGGCTTTGCAGCCCCATGCCGGTGAGGCCTATCTGAAGAATATGCCCTTGATGCTGGATTTGGTGCCCACATACATCAGGGATCATGAAGGAAATGTTGTGCAGGTGATAGAGTAAAGGGAGAAGAATACAATGGGGATTTTTGATAAGTTTTCTAAGAAGAAAGAAGTATTACAGCAGGACTTAAGTGAGCAGGCCCATCCCGGAGCGGTATTTGTGATGCAGCTTTTGTTTGAGGAGCCCTGCGAGATGCCGGATAGGGAGCATATGAACGCGGTGATGGCGAAGCACTTGGGCGAAGTGGATAATTTTGCATATGAGGAGAAATTGGCCGGCTTCGCAGTAAAGAAGTATTTGGCGGAGTTTCAGGACGCTAAGCTGCCACCCCAAGTTATGATTATGGGCTGCAACGAGTTCGATGCATCTAAAATTGGTGTGTTGGAGCGCAGTCAGATGTGGGATTGTGAGGAAAGTGAGGAGATTCTTAGCTCTTGCAAGTATCAGGTTTTTGCTACGGATATGATGGCAGCAGTTTTGCATTACAAGGAGCGTGCAGAATTGGATATGGATTTTCTGGAGGCCCTTGTGGAGTTGTATCCTCAATGTAAGGCGGTTTATTTCCAGAATTCCGGCAAGATGTTTACGGCGGAGGCCATCCGCAATCACGAGATACCAAGGGAGAGCCGTTTTATATACTTTGCCGTGAATGTGAGATTTTTCAACATTCAGGGAACCGAGGATATGATGGTGGACAGTCTGGGTATGCAGACTTTATTTTTGCCTGATTTGCAGTATCATTTCCACGGATTTAACCACAACTGGGTGATTAATCATGCCTATAATGTACTCAGTTACATATATGACAATGAAAACCCTATCGAAAGCGGTGATCCCATTGACAGCATCGTGGATGGGCGAATGAATATGGATGTTATGTGGAAGTGCCAGTATGAGGGTTCATTGATTCAGCCGGTGCGAGAGGTCATTGATATTTACATGAATGAGTATGCGGCAGGAGGAAGATAAATGAAAAAACTGTTATATATTGATGCATGTATCAGAAACGGTGAGTCCCGCACCAAGCGAATTGCAACACCAATTATTGAGGCATTGAAGGAAAAATACGAGATAACCACACTTGTTTTAAATGATCTGAAATTAGAGGTTGTACAGGAAGAATTAATTACAAAAAGAAATAGCGGAATAATTGATCCCATGGTGATGTCATGGGCGGAACTGGTTCGTGACGCTGACAGAATCGTGATTGCAGCACCCTTTTGGGATATGTCTATTCCGGCAGCTTTGAAGGTTTTTCTTGAACTTTGTTCCATATTTGATGTTACTTTTAAGTCCAATGACAAGACCTGCTATGGCAATTGTAAAGCAGAGAAAATCTTATTTATCACCACAAGGGGAATGGATATTGAAACAGGAGATGTGCTGGAACAGGCATCCTCTTATTTGAAGGCATTGTCATGGCTTTGGGGTATCGGTCCTTTGCAGGTTGTAGCAGCGCAGAATATGGATTATGTGTCTGAACAAGAGATAGAAGAGAAAATTAAGACGGCGATAGGTGAAGGTCTGGAGCTTATAAAGACGTTTTAACAGAAGGTTTGCAGATGAAAGTAGTTATTATTCGGCATGGAAAAGTGAATATGCGGTGGCGGAAATGGTACACCTCAAAGCAATATGACAGAGATTGTGCAAATTATGACTTTGCCGATATTGTTTCTATTGGCGGCTCGCCAAAGAACGTAGCATCAGCAGATATTTACATCAGTACGCTAAAAAGAAGTCGTCAGACGGCAGAGCAATTGTTTGGAGATGGGAGCTTTTTAGAGACGGATTTGTTGAACGAAGTGCCTCTAAACTCTTTTTTTGACTGTAGTGTGTTGCTTCCGTTATGGATATGGAACGTGATGGGACGGCTTCAGTGGTTGTGGCAAAGTAAGCGGCAGAAAGAAAAGCGCACTGACACACAAAAAAGAGCCAATCAATTAATCCGAAAGCTTCTTGAAAAGGACCGGGATTGTATTTTTGTGTCCCATGGATTTTTTATGAGGACACTTGTTAGGGAACTTAAGAAACAAGGATTTGTGATAGAAAAAAGTGGCGTAGGAATTGCGAATTTGGCTCAAATTATTGCTGTAAAATAAAGTTGAATGGAGGAAGCAATATGAATTGTCTTTTTTGTGGAAATGAGATGGCAGTGTGCAAAGGCAGTTGCAATATTTGAGGAAAGAGGGGATGATTTCTTCCAGTAGTTAATAGAAACGAAAGCACTGGAAAAATTCTGACAGAGGAGGATACAAATGCAAAAGAATTCATTTCGTTTTGCCACAGAAAAAGACGTGGCGAAGATATTAGAATTTATCAAAGGTTTGGCAGACTATGAGCACATGTCCGATGATGTGATTGCCACAGAGGAGCTTCTTAGAGAATGGATATTTGAGAAAAAGAAAGCGGAAGTAATCTTTGTGTTGGAAGGGGATGAGGAGGTTGGATTTGCGTTGTTTTTCCACAATTTCTCTACCTTTTTGGGACGTGCCGGTATTTATCTGGAGGATTTGTTTGTGAGTCCTGAACATAGGGGCAAAGGTTATGGGAAAGCGCTTTTAAAGGAGCTGGCCCGCATTGCAGTGGAGCGCGGTTGTGGAAGACTTGAGTGGTCCTGTCTTGACTGGAATCAACCCAGTATTGATTTTTATCTCTCGGTGGGAGCAGTGCCCATGGATGAGTGGACGGTGTATCGTGCAACGGGGGAGACCCTTAAGAAACTGGCAGAGTAAATTAACGAGGAAGATGTATGATAATCGATATTTCACAGGAGGTCTTTTCCTCCAAGGTTTATCCCGGGGACCCAGCGCCTGTGGTGGAACGTCTGAGCAGTATGCAGGAGGGGGCGCTTTATAATCTCACAGCATTTTCTATGTGCGCCCATAACGGAACACATGTGGATGCACCCTTTCACTTTATTGAGGATGGTAAGACGATTGATAGGATGCCTTTGGATGCGTTTGTAGGTGACTGCTATGTGATTCGTCACGAGGGAGATGTGACCGCAGAGGATGCTGCACAGATTTTGGAGAAAGCAGGGGCGGTGAGTGCTTCAGAGCGTATTTTGATTGCAGGAAAGGCGACGGTGACGGCTGAAGCTGCCCACATGTTTGCGGCGGCAGGAATCAAGCTGATTGGCAATGAGAGTCAGACGGTAGGACCGGAGGATGCGCCCATGGAGGTCCATAAGATTTTGCTGGGAGCGGAGGTCGTTTTATTGGAAGGCATAGTTCTTAACGATGTAGAGGAAGGAAAGTATTGGCTTAGTGCGGCGCCATTAAATCTGGAAGGCAGCGACGGAGCGCCTTGTAGGGCGGTGTTGGTGAAATAATAAATATTAGATAGGGTGAGAATGATTATGGAAATAACAACAAAGTATACCAAAGACCGAGTCCTTGATTTTCTGGACAAACAGGGGATTCCCTACCATGCCAAATCCCATGAGGCGGTCTACACCATGGAGGAAATCGAGCGCGCCGGGATTATCAGCGACGGTATCGTATTTAAGAATCTGTTTTTGAGAGATGACAAGGGCAAAAATCACGTGCTTGTCAGTGTACCTGAGGCGGCGCATATCGACTTTAAGTCTCTCAATGAACAGGTGGGGCTTAAGCGTCTGGGGATGGCCTCGGCAGAGCGTTTGGAGAAATATCTGGGGGTGGAGCAGGGAAGTGTTTCCCCTCTTGGCGTGTTGAACGATACAGAGCATGAGGTTTTGGTGGTCATGGACAAGCATCTGGCGGATGATACGGAGGTTGTGGTACATCCCAATGATAATACCATGTCTGTGTGGATGAAATATAAGGATTTGAAAAAGCTGATAACCGGGCTTGGGAATCGGCTGGTTTTGTTGGAATTTGAGGAAGAGGTATAGCATGATTTTGTTAGAGAGAATTTTGGAAGCGGAGACCAAGCAAATTATTGTGCGGGAGATTTTGGAGGCGCTGCCGGAACGTTTTGATGTGGTAGAGGAGCGTGAGGAATACATAAGCTGTAGTGCTGAGCAGATTTGTCTGGCAGCCAAAAATGACGGACAGGCGGTTGGATTTATCTGTTTGCAGGAGACCGGGAAGGAAACGGTCAGTCTGGCGGTTATGGGTGTTTTGGATGAGTTTCGTAAAGAGGGTGTAGGCAAGGAACTGTTTGATTTTGCCAAGGAGATTGTTAGGGAGAAGGGATTTAAGTTTGCATGAGTAGGGAGTTGACATTACGAAGGGCTACACCGGAGGATGCCAAGCTTATCTGGAGTATGCAAAAGGAGGCCTTTGCCGAGTTGCTTGAGCGGTATCAGGATTTCGAGACCAATCCGGCCAGCGAGCCCATTGATAAGGTGATAATGCGTCTGAATCAGAAGTTTACATACTTTTATTTGCTTCAGTGGGGCGAAGAGATTGTTGGTGCAATCCGTGTGGTGGACAAGCAGGAGGACGGCAAGAGAAAGCGGATTTCACCGCTGTTTATTTTGCCGAAATTTTGGAATCTGGGACTTGCGCAGCGGGCTATTTTAGCAGTGGAGAAAATTCATGGAACCACCGGCTGGGGGCTGGATACCATTTTGCAAGAGAAGGGGAATTGCCATCTGTATGAGAAGATGGGATATCGGGCTACCGGGAAGCAGGAGCAGATTAATGAGAAGATGACACTGGTATTTTATGAGAAGTAGCAAATTGTGGAAAAAGAGTAAAAAAATTATTGGGCTTGTTGTTCTCGTTGCAATTCTTTACATAGCAGGAAATATAATTAGTATCTGTACATACAGTACACGGGACGAGAGGTGCGAGGCGGATGTTGCGATTATTCTGGGTGCGGCAACCTATAATGGTGAGGTTTCGCCGGTGTATCGGGAGCGGTTAAATCATGGTGTTACCTTGTATCAGCTGGGATTTGTCGCCAAGATAATTGTCACCGGAGGATTGGGTGAGGGTAATACAGAATCAGATGCCTTTATTGCAAAAGGGTATCTGATGTCCCAGGGCATCCCGGAGGCGGATATTATAACTGAGGATAAATCTACAATCACGCAAGAGAATTTGGAGAATTCCAAGCTAATTATGGATGCAAACGGCTATCAGACTGCTGTTATTGTAAGTGACCCGTTGCATATGAAGCGTTCTATGCTTCTTGCCAAGGATGCGGGAATTGTGGCGTATAGCTCGCCGACACCGACTACAATGTATGTGAGTTGGCGGACCAAGATACCGTTTCTTGTAAGGGAAGTATTCTTTTATGTGGGATATAAGTGGTGGAGGATATTATGGCTATAGAGCATAGTTTATTGATTAAAGGTAATGTGGTTTCGCTGGATAAAATTACCCAATATTGTCAGAATAAGGGAGTTCATTATAAGGTGCAGAGCGACAGTGAAATCTATCTGGATAAGTGGGAAATGAATATGTGGAGTCTGAAAAGTTCCGGGCGATATAATTCATGGTGCTCTTGTTTAGCAGGAGAGGATTTTCATTATGATGCAACGGTTTCGTTTAGATTAGGCAAAAATCCTGATTATAGCGAGGAACAAAAGAGATTTGTTCTGGATTTCGTGTTTGATATCATGAAAGAGACGAGGCAGGAAGCATTGTTTCTATATTGCGGTGACAGGGAATTATGCCTCTTTAAGTCAGATGGTTCAGTGCAAATTGATGATGAATATGGAATTTTGCGGAATTATAGGAGCACAAATGTATAACGATATCGATTTTCTCTCAGGCCAAATAACCTGGTGCGAGGAAGAATTACAGGAAGATATGTTGCAGGTGGTATACCCCAATAATACCATATTGGACATGGGCTGGTATGAGGGTGCCAAGAGTTTTATTATTTATATTATCAAGGATTACAACTGGGATGCGCCTGTTGCAAAGTATATGGTTGCGGACCGGAAATATTTGAAAAACGTACTGGTTCAGGCAATTGACCGTGTGAACAAAGTGTCCGGAGAGGGTGTGGTGTCCATAACTAACGAGCAGAGGGCGGAACAACTTATCAAAAAATATGGCTTTGATTTTGAACATATACCAAAGCAGGAAATTATAGATTTGATTCAGCAGGAACTTGTAAAGTTTCAACAGGGAAGTTCAGAATATATCCGATTGCTGTGTGGATATTTATATTGTATCGGTGACGCTTCGGATGCATCCTTAATTGAAAAAGCCAAATACAGCATTAATATGGATGTGGGTTGCATGATTGATGGGGAGTGGATTGAGAGCTTGAGAAATGGTGGAAGCCGAACGGAATATACTGGTTCACGACAAGATATAATTAATAGCTTTGTTGCATATTATAAAGATTTTAAGGCAGATGATGAGTAAAAAAGAGGTGTCAAATACCTTTGACAAGGCCGAAAATACGCATGTCAAAGCCTCTTGATTGCGAGAATTCGGGCAAGAGAGTAGAGTGGGCTCAAAAGGAGGTGCAGAACATGGAGCTTGGTGCACAAATTAAAAAATTAAGAACGCAGATGGCCATCTCACAGGATGAGCTTGCGGAGAAGGTTTTTGTTTCCAGACAATCCATTTCTAATTGGGAGACGGGCAAGACCTATCCTGATATTAAAAGTTTGTTGCTTTTGAGTGAAGTGTTTTCTGTATCCCTTGATCAACTAGTCAAAGGAGATATTGAGACCATGAAAAGAGAAATTGATGCACAGGAACTTGTAAAATTTAATAGGGACAGTACGATTTTTGCGGTGTTGTTTATCGCAGTTGTGATTCTGCCCATACCCCTTGCGAAGTATTTACAGTGGATTGGTATGGTACTGTATTTTATACTGTTTTTTGTAACTATGTATTTTGCAATTCGTGTGGAAAAGCACAAGAAAAAGTATGACATTCAGACCTACAGGGAGATTGTGGCATTTTCTGAGGGAAAAAGCCTGGATGAGATTGAAAAGGCCAGAGAGTCCGGCAAGAGACCGTATCAGAAGGTGGCCCTTGCCATGGGGGCTGCACTTTTTGGCGTGATAGCTACGGCGTTTATGATTTTGTTATTAAGTTAATACTTTTTTCATTTTACATTTCCTCTTCAAGGGCTTACAATGCTTTATGGAGGACAAAAGATGAGTGTTTATGATGTAGTAATATGTTTTGTGGCAGGAATTGCGGCGGGTCTGGGAACTGGATTTGCAGGCATGAGTGCAGCGGCGGCTATCAGCCCGCTTTTGATAACGTTTTTGGGAATGCCGGCCTATGAGGCGGTGGGTATTGCTTTGGCCAGCGATGTGTTGGCCAGTGGCGTCAGCGCCTATACATATGGGAAAAATAAGAATCTGGATATCCGAAATGGTCTGGTAATGATGATAACGGTGCTGGTATTCACCTCCATCGGAAGTTATGTTGCCAGTCTGGTACCCAATACCACAATGGGGAATTTTTCCGTATTTATGACCATGATATTGGGGGTAAAATTTATTGTAAAACCGGTTATGACCACGAAGGAAAAGATGGAAGCAGTGGCGCCAAAGGAGCGAATTGTTAAATCAATTCTTTGTGGTATGATGATTGGCTTTATCTGCGGATTTGTGGGAGCCGGCGGCGGTATGATGATGCTTCTGGTGCTGACCACTGTGCTGGGCTATGAATTAAAGACCGCAGTGGGAACCAGTGTGTTTGTCATGGCATTTACTGCATTTACAGGAGCCGTCAGTCATTTTGTTATCGATGGTATGCCGGATGTAGGTTGTCTGATTGTGTGTGTCTTGTCCACATTGCTTTGGGCAAGAGTCGCAGCCAAGATTGCCAACAAGTCCAATCCGTTGACGCTAAACAGGATGGTTGGTGTGATTCTGGTGCTTATCGGTGCAGCTATTCTTGGAGTGAATTTGCTTAAGTAAGCGATGTAAGAGCACAGAGGAGGAAAAAATGGAAACAGTAGAAAGTAATGTAATGGCAGCAGGGGAGTTATTGCAGGCAGATTCTTGGGAAGAACTGAAGGAGAAGTCCCAGCCCTATATCAAGCTGATGTCGTATTATAAGTGTGCTATGATGGAGATTGAGACCAAGTTTAATGTGCTTAATGAGGAGTTTTCCCTGCAGCATGATCGCAATCCCATCAGTAGTATCAAGGGGCGCTTGAAGTCGCCCGGCAGTATCGTTAATAAAATTCGCAAAAAGGATTTGTCTTATAATTTAGAGACGGTGGCAGAGCATGTGCATGATGTGGCGGGAGTACGTGTATGTTGCGCCTTCATTGAAGATGTGTACATGTTGGCGGATGCGCTTTTAAATCAGGATGATGTAACTTTAATTGAAAGAAAGGATTATATTGCAAGTCCTAAGTCCAATGGTTACAGAAGTCTGCATCTGATTGTGGAAATTCCGATTTTCCTGGCCAATGAGAAGCGCAAGATGAAGGTGGAGATTCAGCTTCGTACCATTGCTATGGATTTCTGGGCAAGTCTGGAGCACCAGCTTCGGTATAAGAAGGATTTCGAGTTTACACAGGCCATGGCAGATGAGCTTTTAAGCTGTGCAGAGTTGAGTGCAGCATTGGATAGAAAAATGGATGCGCTGAGGGATCAAGTTTTGAATTTTTAAAAGGTCTGCTGTTCGAGAAGAACAGCAGGCTTTTCATTTTGACAAGTGCTCTTGTTCATATTATACTAAAATTTAAGGCTACAAGAGTTTTTTGAGTAGATAAAAGGAGGACCCCATGAAACTGATTCACTGTGCCGATGTGCATTTGGATTCAAAGCTGCTTGCCAATCTGGATGAGCGCAGGGCAAAGCAGCGTAGAGAGGAGATTTTGAATACGTTTTTGCGCATGGTGGATTATGCTTCCGAGGAGGGCGTGGAGGCAATTCTGATTGCGGGTGATTTGTTTGATACGGCAAGGGTGCAGGCAGGTGTGCGCCATGGTGTGGAGGGCGCAATTCGTAAGCATCCGGACATAGATTTTTATCTTCTTCGTGGGAATCATAGTGCGGCAGGCTTTTTGGAAGGACTTGTTGAGTTGCCTGAGAATTTGAAGCTTTTTGAGACGGAGTGGACAAGCTATGTGCTGAATCCTGAAAGGGGCGGCAATATTGTACTCACGGGAGCTGAGCTTACAGGGGAGAGCGGGTCCATCCTTTACAGTAGTCTGGTGCTTGATTATGACAAGTTTAATATCGTGACCCTGCATGGTCAGCAACAAAATTATATAGGCAAAAATAAGGCGGAGACCATTGCTTTAGGTGAACTTAAAAATAAGGGGATAGACTATCTGGCCTTGGGTCATGTTCACGAGTACCACATGGAGGAACTGGATAAGCGTGGCAGATGGTGTTACTGCGGCTGTCTGGAAGGCCGTGGGTTTGATGAGTGTGGAGAACATGGATTTATGCTTCTTGATATTGATGAGGAGAGTCTGAAATGTGAGTATACGAAAGTGCCCTTTGCATTTCGCATGTTGCACACGATACCGGTGGATGTAAGCGGTTGTCAGGATTCTTCCGATATGGCTGATGTGGTGCGGGATGTGCTGGCTGATTTGCAGATTTCTTCCAAGGACATGGTAAAGGTAGTGCTTACAGGACAACTGGATGTCACTGTTGAGAAAAATATTGATTTCATGACTAAGAAGCTGGAGGAGTTATTTTTCTTCCTGAAAATCTACGATGAGACCAAGTTAATCGTGGATTTTGACAGCTTTTTGTTGGATGAGTCCCTAAAGGGAGAGTTTGTGCGTCAGGTAAAGGCGGATGATTCGCTGGATGAGGAGACGAAGGCTGCGGTGATTCGTTATGGTTTGCAGGCGCTTTCAGGAGAGGATATTGAGTAGATGAAACTGCTTAGATGTCATATAGACAATTATGGAAAATTAGAAGATTACACAGTGGATTTCACAAAGAATCCCCAAGTGTTTTATGAGCCCAACGGTTGGGGGAAGAGTACCCTTGCGGCCTTTATTAAGGTGATGTTTTATGGTTTTGCAAATGAGGGAAAGCGCGGAGCCACACTGGAGAAGGAGCGTGTACGCTACAAGCCCTGGCAGGGCGGTGTCTATGGCGGAGAGATTTTGTTTGAGGCAGGCGGGAAGCAGTATCTTTTGAACCGTACCTTTGGTAGTAAAGAGGCGGAGGATACATTTGCGCTGTATGACGGTGTGACAAATCTGCCGTCAGGGGACTATACCGCTAATATTGGTGAGGAACTCTTTCAGATTAATCAGGAGTCTTTCCTTCGCACTGTTTTTTTGGCACAAAACGATTGCGATACTTCGGCTACGGACAGCATAAATGCAAAAATTGGCAATCTTGCGGACAACCTGGATGATATTAATAATTACGAGAAGGTGCAGCAGGTGTTGAAGGATTTGCGCAACAGCATGTCACCCACCCGTAAGACAGGTTCCCTTAAGAAACAAAAGGAGGTCATTGCTGAACTAAAGGATGAGCTTCGCAAGGCTTCTGCTATAGAGACGGCAGTGGCTGAGCTTGAAAGCAAGGTTTTTGAGTGCGCTGAAGCGCAAAAGCGCCTTATTAAGGAGCGGAAGGATGCCCAGACACAGTGGGAGGCATTGACGGGTAAGAAGGCACTGGAGGCCAAGAAGACACATTATGAGAGTATTGTAGGCGGTTGTCAGGAGAAAGAACGGCTGGCAAAGGAGCGGCTTTCTACCATGGGCGGAGATTTGCCGGATAAAGAAGACCTTGCCTTCATGCAGGGACAGTACAGACTTTGGCAGGAGCGGGAGTCTGAGGCTTTGGCAAATGCTTTGCAGGATTCGGAAATCGCTGAGCTTATCCGTTTGCGGGAACGCTTTGCAAAGGGAGTCCCTGAGGCTGAAAGTTTAAAGGTTTGCAGAGAAAATTTGAATCGTCTGGAGCAACTTCGATTAGAGGCTGCAAGGCAGGTTCTTGACGAGCATGAAATTTCGGAGAAAAGACGCCTGGAAGAACAGCTGGGGGTATCAGATGGGTTGGCAAAGGAAAATAGAGAACGGCTGGAACGTTTGGAAGGCAGACTGGATGAGAGCCTTCGCTGTGTGGGCGCTTATATTGAAAAAAAGAACGGTTTGAGTGCCAAGAAGGCTACTTTGAACTCCTTGAGGATGCTGAAAGAGCAGCAGGATGCTCAAAAAAGGCAGCAGATGGACAGACAAGTACAGCAGTTACAGGAACGGAAGGCTACACAAAGAAAGACCCAAGCTGCCGCTTTTGTAGTGCTTATTGTAGGACTTGTCCTTTTAGTGGCAGGGGGCGGTTTACTTGTCCTTGCTAATAAAGCGTCTGGTATTACCATGCTGTGTGCAGGAGCAGTTGCGGCGGTGTTGAGTGTGGTAATGCTTATGGTTGGCCGGAAGGGGCAGAGTACATTACAACAGGAGATAGAAGAAGTTTGGCCGGAGGTTGCAGGAACAGTTGACGGCGCAAGCCAGTTGGAACAGGAAATTGCCGGGGATGAGGAACAGATGGCTCAAAACCGGGAATTGGTGACAGCGGTATTGGCGGATGTGACAGGGAATGAGGATTGGAAAGAAGACAGCGCATGGGTAGATCCGCTGTACATTAGAGATAGTCTGCATGGCTGGAAGGATACGATAAAGCATTTGCTAAGACTTATGTACAAGGAACAGGATTATCAGTCTAAGGGATATGAGTCTAAGATGCAAGGGCTGCAGGAGCAGATAACAGCAGTTCTTAAGCCTTATTATGAAAACATTGATGAGAGTCAATTGAACCGGCTTCCGGGTGTTTTGTCGGAGGAGAAAGAGCGGTTTACAGTGCTGGATGCACGGGAGAAAAAGTATAAGGTAGCTCATGCGGAGGCAGACCGGTGCAGACTGTGCGTGACGGAGTTTTTAAAAAAGCATGGTCAGGATACGGGGGATATGTATGAGAGCTTACAAAATCTTACAAGCAATTTGAGGGAGTATGAAACTGTTTGTACCGAACTGGATAAACTAAAAGCGGAAAAGCAGAAGTTTGAGACAGAGAATGATATCAAGGCATTTGAGGCTGTTACGGATAGCGCAGAGCTGTCTGAGGAGGCACTGAAGGCGCATATGGAAGAGCTGGACGAAAATATTGCATCCATTGGTGAGCAGATTCATGGGTACAGGCGTCAGTTGGAGGAGCGTCAGGCGCAGCTTGAGGAGCTTTCCCTGCGAAGAGAGCAGCTTTCTTTGGCAGAGGCAGAATACGAGAAAGACAATACCTACTACACTCGAATCGGCTATGTCAGCGAGTATCTGGAGAAGGCTAAGGAAAGTTTGTCAGCCAAGTATATCGGACCTGTGCTTGATTCTTTTAAACGTAATTATGAGTTGCTTGCAGGAGAATCCGGTGAGGATTTTCGTATGGATGCTAATATTCAAGTGACTAAGAGAGCACTTGGACAGCAGAGGGAAACAGGAGCATTCAGTGCCGGTAATAAGGATTTAATCAATATCGTGCTTCGTATTGCGCTGGTGGAAGCCATGTATCAGAAGGAGAAGCCTTTCTTGGTAATTGATGATTCCTTTGTTAATCTGGACGGAAAGCGTCTGAAGACGGCGGGCAATTTTTTGAAGCAAATTGCCAAGGACTATCAGGTGATTTATTTTACCTGTCATGAAAGCAGGGTTTTGGAATGAATAAAAAGAAGATTCTAAGTGTGGCAGTTATAGCGGTAGTGGTGATAGCATTGTGCGGAATACTGTTTGCTGCCTGTGGAGGAGATACGCGAGTGGTATTTACCACAGGTTTTGCCAAGGATGAAGTTTTTCGGATAGAGGATGAGTCCTGTAAAAAGGACGAGGTTATGGTATATCTGACCACCATCCAGAACCAATATGAGAATGTCTATGGTGAGGAAATCTGGAATGCTTCTTTAGATGGAGTAACGCTGGAGGAAAACGTGAAGGAGACAGTGCTTGCCAGAATTGCGCAGGTCAAGACAATGTATCTTCTGGCGGTGGAGAAAGGCGTGACATTAAGCGAGCAGGAACTGGATTTGGTGGAACAGGCGACGAAGGAGTATTTTGCTTCCTTAAGTGACACGGAAGTGGAGCTTATGGGAATTACCGAGGAAACGGTGCGCAAGCTTTACACAGAGTATGCCCTCGCTGAAAAGGTGTATGAACAGTTGATTGCAGATATCAATCCGGAGGTCAGCGATGATGAGGCACGTATTATCACGGTGCAGCACATTTTGCTGAAAACCTATACTACGGATGCGGCCGGTAAGAAGGTGCCGTATTCAGATAATTCCAAGAAGACAGTTTACGAAGAGATGGTAAAAATCAAAGCACTGGCTGATACGGAGGGGCAGGATTTTGGAGAGTTGGCGGCGAAGTACAGTGAGGATGTCAATGTAACCTACTCCTTCGGCAAAGGTGAGATGGACATTGCCTTTGAGGAGGCGGCATTTCTCTTGGAAACAAATGAAATCAGCTCTATTGTGGAGAGCGAGAGTGGTTATCACATTATCAAATGCATCAATACCTTTGATAGAGAGGAGACCGATGCCAATAAGCTTGTGATTGTGGAAAAGCGCCGCAAGGAGGCCTTCGGTCAGGAGTATGATGCCTTTGTGCAGACGCTTGCCAAGAATCTCAATAGAGATTTGTGGGAAGAGATGGAACTGATTTATGATGAGAATGTGACCACGGATAATTTTTTTGCGGTATATGAGAAATACTTCCCTACTGAGTAGGGGAGTATTTTTTTGCAAAATTTCAGAACCTTTCCCAAAACTTGTCGTCTTATATGATATAGACAATAAAAGTGAGCCGAATAGACGGCGGTAACAGGAGGGGAATTATGAAAAAGAAAATAGCAATTTGGTTGTGTATGGCAATGATGGGTACTTCGTTGGTGGCTTGTGGAGGCGTAGAAAAACAAAGTGCAGATTATGGTGTGGCGGAGGCGCCTGCGGCACAGTCCATGGCGGCAGGAGGAGCGTATACTGAAGGTGTATATGAGAATTCCTATGATATGTCAATGCCCATGGCAGAGGCAACGGAGGGCGAAATGCCCATGGAGGATTTTAATACAGAGGAGTATGACTACATAAAGGAAAACAGTTTCTTAAGTGTGACAACCAGCCCGTTATCCACCTTTGCTGCGGATGTGGATACCGGTTCCTACACCAATTTCCGCAGAATGGTAAGGGATAATTATACGGTAGAAGATATTCCTACAGGAGCAATCCGGGCGGAGGAGATGATTAATTATTTTGACTATGAGGTTGAAGAGGTGGATGTGGATGATGGCAAGCGGTTTGTCGCAAGGTCAGAGGTTCATGTCTGCCCATGGAATGAGTCTAATAGGCTATTGATGCTTACGGTAAAGGCTAAGGACGTTGAGCTGGAGAGCACAGGTAATAACTTTGTATTTTTGATTGATTCCTCGGGTTCCATGAAAAGCAGCGACAAGGGAGAACTGGCTATCAGATCCATTAAGCTGTTAGCGGAGACTTTGACTGCGGAGGATAAGGTTTCTATTGTAACATACTCGGGAGACTCCAGAGTTGTTTTGGAAAATTGTACAGGCGACAAATATGCTACAATCTGTGAAGCCCTTGATTCTATTTCGTTTGGTGGTGGCACCAACGGAAGCGGTGGTATCACTGCGGCATATGATTGTGCTACGAAGAATTTTATTGAAAATGGTAACAACCGTGTCATCATTGCCTCAGATGGCGATATGAATCTGGGGGTAACCAGCAATGCGGGACTTACAGATTTGATTACAGAGAAAAAGGAAACAGGGGTATTTTTAACTGTTCTGGGTTATGGAAGCGGTAACTATTCTGATGCAAATATGGAGAGCATTGCGGATGCAGGCAATGGTAATTATTATTACATAGACTGTATTGATGAGGCGGACAGAGTGCTTGTTGACAAGCTGAAGCAGACAACGGTTACGGTTGCCAAGGATGTGAAGCTGCAGGTGGAGTTTAACCCTGCTGAGGTGTCTGAATATCGTCTGATTGGTTATGAGAACCGCGTAATGGCAGCAGAGGATTTCGAGGATGATACCAAGGATGGCGGCGAGACCGGTGCAGGACAGACTGTAACGGTTCTGTATGAGCTTGTATGCAATGATAATGCAGGATCTGCTGACTTAAAATATCAGACCGACAGAGAGCTTACCGATGAGGCCTTAAGCGGTGAGATTTTGACTCTTTCCGTAAGATATAAGGAGCCTGACGGTGCTACAAGTGTGGAAGAGCAGTTTGTTGTAAAGAATGCAAATGAGACGGTTATCGATAAAGTATCCGCAGACTTTTTCCTGGCAGCAGGTGTTGCAGAACTGGCGATGATTCTTAATGACAGCGACTATGTAGGAACTGCCACATTGGATTCTGCCTATGAGCTGGTAAATCTGGGAAGTAATGATGATAAATATCGTGAAGAACTTGCAGAGATGATTAAGACACTTAGTTACTAAATAAAGAAATGCCCTGTCCACAAAGCGTGGATAGGGCATTTCTTACAAAAACCAGAATTCTTCTGTTACATCAAAACGGTCACTGTTATAATAATCTCTATGAACAAATATTTTAACATTAGGGTCGTTATAAGGGATTTCACGTTTGGTAAATGTCCATCTGTCTTGCCAAGCCGAGTGGTCTGAATAATAGCGGGATTTCTCAAAGCCCATTGCCAGAAGCTTTTGCTCATCAAAGTCGCGAGGCATACCTTCTCGCTATATAGAAAGACAAGTCTGAATATGAATTAAGATGGGATAGTTTACGAAAAATTTAGAAATCCGCAAAGCCTTATAAACAAAGGATTTTTGATGAATTATTAGCACTCAGCTCTGTCGAGTGCTAGTTTTGTGTTGACTTTTATAATTGCCTGCTATAAACTTTATTTTAGTGGTCAAAAGTGTATGCCGATTAAGAAAATAAAGAAAAGGAAGTGGACTAGATGGCAGTAAGAAGCGGCAGCTTATCAATTAACAGCGAAAACATTTTTCCGATTATCAAGAAGTGGTTGTATTCCGACCATGACATATTTTACAGAGAGTTAATCTCCAACGGTTGTGATGCAGTGACCAAGCTTAAGAAATTGGACATGATGGGTGAATACACCCTGCCCGACGGCTACAAGGCAAGAGTAGAGGTAGTGGTAAATCCTGAGAACAAGACTTTGACCTTTACCGATAACGGTCTGGGAATGACCGCTGATGAGGTGGAGGAGTACATTAATCAGATTGCATTTTCCGGCGCTACGGACTTTATTGAGAAGTACAAGGACAAGAGCAATGCAGACCAGATTATCGGTCATTTCGGTCTGGGATTCTATTCTGCGTTTATGGTGGCAGACGAGGTGTATATTGATACTTTGTCCTACAAGGATGGGGCACAGGCGGTACACTGGGAGTGTGACGGCGGCACAGAGTTTACCATGGAGGACGGTGACAAGGCAGAGGTTGGTACGACCATTACCCTGTTCCTTAATGAGGACTGTCTGGAGTTTTGTAATGAGTACAAAGCAAGAGAGGTCATCAAGAAGTATTGTTCCTTCATGCCTACTGAGATTTATCTGAGTAAAGCTGATACCAAGGAAACTCAGATTATAGCTGAGGACGAATTGCTTTCCGATGATGTGGTAATCGAGGAGATTGAGCCTCAGAAGAAAGAGGGAGAGGATGCAGTAGAGGAGCCTAAAAAGCTTAAGATTAAAAAGCGTCCGGAACTGATGAATGAGACAACTCCCCTGTGGGCAAAGCATCCTAACGATTGTACCAAGGAGGAGTATCTGGAGTTTTACCGCAAGGTGTTCCAGGATTATAAGGAGCCTCTGTTCTGGATTCATTTGAATATGGATTATCCATTTAACTTAAAGGGTATTTTGTACTTCCCCAAGATTAACATGGAGTATGAGTCCATCGAGGGAACCATCAAGCTTTACAACAATCAGGTGTTTATTGCAGACAATATCAAGGAGGTTATTCCTGAGTTTCTGCTTTTGTTAAAGGGTGTGATTGATTGTCCTGACCTGCCTCTTAACGTATCCAGAAGTGCTTTGCAGAATGATGGTTTTGTAAAGAAGATTGCGGAGTATATCACCAAGAAGGTGGCAGACAAGCTTTCCGGCATGTGCAAGACCGATAAGGAAGAATATGACAAATATTGGGATGATATCAGTCCATTCATCAAGTTTGGTTGCTTAAAGGATGACAAGTTCTGTGAGAAGATGAATGATTATATTCTGTTTAAGAACTTGGATGGCAAGTATCTGACTTTGCCTGAGTGTCTGGAAATTAAGCCCACCGATACCGAGGAGTCCGCAGTGGATGAGAATGGTGAAAAGGTTGAAGCTGAAATCGTTTCCGAGGAGGATGCCGAGGAAGAGGCAAAAGAGAAAATTATTTACTATGTAACCGATGTACAGCAGCAGGGCCAGTATATCAATATGTTCAAGGCTGCCAAGATGGATGCGGTAATTCTGACCCACAATATCGACCAGCATTTTATCTCTCAGCTTGAGTACAAGAACGAGGGCGTGAAGTTCCTTCGCATTGATTCTGATGTGACAGATGCGCTGAAGTCCAAGACCTCCAAGAAGGTAAAGGAGGAGCTGGAAGCACAGGCGGAAAGCATCGGTGCTTTGATGAAAAAAGCCCTTAAGAAGGATACGCTTACCGTTAAAGTAGAGAAGCTTAAGAACAAGAAGATATCCTCCATGATTACCTTGTCCGAGGAGGCAAGACGTATGCAGGATATGATGAAGATGTATTCTGCTCCCGGCATGAATATGCCCGGATTCGGAGGAGAGGGTGAGACTTTGATTCTCAATGCCAACCATCCCCTTGTGCAGTACATCACCGAGCATGAGGACGGCGAGAACACCAAGATGATTTGCGAGCAGCTCTATGATTTGGCGAAGTTGCAGCATGCACCCCTTGAGGCAGAGGCTATGAGTAAATTTGTAGCAAGAACTAATGACATTATGATGCTTTTGGCAAAATAGTAAGAAATAAAAACGGGAAGTAGGCGAATAATTTGGCTTACTTCCTGTTTTTTTAGTGTTTTATGTAAAAATTTTATGGAATTTAGAGGAAAATGCACAAAAAAGGTGGAAATTTTTGAAATATGTAGTATAATTTTGATAAAGAGTGACGTGTCAAAATTGCTTGATGCGTGAGAAATAAATTTAAGGGGGCAACACCTATGGCAAAAGAAATGATAGCAATGCTTCTTGCCGGCGGACAGGGTTCCAGACTTTATGCTTTGACCCAGAAACTGGCAAAACCGGCCGTTCCTTTTGGCGGCAAATATCGTATTATTGACTTCCCGTTGTCCAACTGTGTAAATTCCGGTATTGATACTGTTGGTATTTTGACACAGTACCAGCCTTTGGTACTGAATGAGTATATCGGCAATGGACAGCCTTGGGATTTGGACAGATTGAATGGAGGCGTACATGTACTTCCTCCCTATCAGTCAGCAAAGGGTTCTGACTGGTACAAGGGAACAGCCAATGCAATTTATCAGAACATCTCTTTCATTGAGAGATACCAGCCTGAGTATGTAATCATCCTTTCCGGTGACCAGATTTGTAAGCAGGATTACAGCGATTTCTTGAGATTCCACAAGGAAAAGGGCGCAGAGTTCTCCGTAGCGGTTATGGAAGTGCCTTGGGATGAGGCTTCCCGTTTTGGTCTGATGGTTGCGGACGAAAACGACAAGATTACGGAGTTCCAGGAGAAGCCCAAGGAGCCCAAGTCCAATCTGGCGTCTATGGGTATCTATATCTTTAATTGGGACGTACTTAAGAAGTATCTGGAAGAGGATGAGGCAGATCCCAACTCCGAGAATGACTTTGGTAACAACATTATCCCCAATCTTTTAAGAGATGGCAGAGATATGTATGCATATCACTTCAACGGCTACTGGAAGGACGTAGGAACCATTTCCTCCCTTTGGGAAGCCAACATGGAAGTGCTTGATCCTGAGAACAGTGGCATCAACCTTTTTGATGAGGATTGGAAGATTTACAGCCGTAACTCCGGTATGACCGGTCATCGCATCGGCGAGAACGCTGAGGTGATTGATTCCATGATTACCGACGGTTGCCGCATCGAGGGCAAGGTAAAACATTCCATTCTCTTTGCAGGTGTAACGGTTGAAGAAGGTGCGGTTGTAGAGGATGCCGTTGTTATGGGAGGTACTCACATTGGCGCAGGCGCAGTGATTAAGCACTGTATCGTGGCTGAGAATGTTACCATCGGTGAGGGCGCAGTGGTTGGCGCAGCACCTACTGATGATGAGAAGGGTGTGGCTACCATCGGTCCCGATGTGACTGTTGGCAAGAATGCCAAGATTGGCCCCAAAGCCATGGTAGGAGAATCGGTAAAGGAAGGTGAAGTGGTATGTTAAAATTGAATGCAGATGCACTGGGCATCATTTTCCCCAACAGCTATGATTCAATGGTTCCGGAGCTTGCAAGAGAGCGTCTGATGGCATCCATTCCTTTTGCCGGAAGATATCGAATTGTAGACTTTTTGCTTTCCAGCATGGTAAATGCAGGTATTGATAATGTTTCACTGGTAGTAAAACAGAATTACCATTCCCTGATGGATCATCTTGGCAATGGTCGTGAGTGGGATTTGAGCCGTAAAAATGGTGGTTTGAATCTGGTGCCTCCTTTTTCTGACAGAGAAGTTAAAATGTACAGTGGACGTGTGGAAGCGCTTTCCAGCATGATTCCTTTCCTGAAGAAGCAGAAGGAAAAATATGTGATTTTGAGTGATGCCAATCTGGCAGTGAACTTTGATTTCAAGGGACTTTTAAAGCAGCACATCGAGAGCGGTGCAGATTTGACCGTGGCCTATACCAAAGACGGTTTGTCTCAGGATTTGCTTGATTTGGAAGCGGATACCAAGAATCTGTACTACACCTTGAAGATGAAGGATGACAGAATTTCCGAGATTTGTGTAAATTCCAAGGATAAGGGCATCCAGAATCTTTCCATGAACATTTATGTAGTGGAGAGAGAACTTCTCATTCAGCAGATTTCAGAGGGATATCTGAAGGGTGCGGTTTACTATGAGAGAGATATTCTTGCTAACCAGTTGGACAAGCTGGATGTAAGAGGCTACTGCTTCGAGGGTTATGTTGCACGTATCACCAGTGTGCGTAACTACTTCGAGGAGAGCATGAAGATGCTCGACCAGAAGAATCTGGACGGCCTGTTTGGTCCCAGCCCTGTTTACACCAAGATTCGTGACGACAACCCTACCCGTTACATGAACTGCTCCAAGGCCAAGAATATCATGGCTGCAGACGGTTGTGTTATCGAGGGCGAGGTTGAGAACTGTATTCTCTTCCGTGGCGTTAAAATCGGCAAGGGTGCAAAGGTGAAAAACTGTGTACTCATGCAGGATTCTGTAGTGGAAGAGGGCGCCAGCGTGGAATATGTAATTACCGACAAGAAGGTAAGAATTACCGCCGGTAAGGAATTAAAGGGCACCGACAGCTTCCCTGTATATGTGGAGAAGAGTAAGACGGTGTAAGAACCAATCCACACTATGATTATTTGAGAAAGTCAGCAAAATGCAATCCCCCAAACCGTGATGGTTTGGGGGATTTTTGTGGGTAAAATATTGAGGTCCTAATTAAAGTGTTTAAATTAAAGTACCAAAAAGATATTTACACAATGCAACTCTTTGTGTTATACTACTTTCAAGCAAGATTTCTATATATTCTTTTTATCTAAATTCAATGCTACGTTCGTAGCGGTCTATGAACTCTTTGCTTAAATACCCCTAAACACAAGCAGGGAGCAGACATCTTCCTGCGCCACAGAAAGGAAGAATTGAATGAAGGAAGAAAAGGAACAAGTAATGTTGCCCGAAGACTATGAGTTTAATCTCAGTGATTTTGCGTTATTTCTATCGGTGATGAAGAATCGTAAGGCATATCAGTCTACCTTAAGCATCATACTGGATGAAATGGATTTGGAACTGACACAGGTAAAAGTAGAGCAGGTGGTTTTGAACAAATGTGGTAAGCGAGCCATTCGTCTGGATGCATGGGCGGTGGATAGTAAGAACCGCCGGTTCAACACGGAGATGCAGAATGATACCGCCGGGGATGATGTGCGGAAACGTGCAAGATATTATCAGGGCTTGTTAGATTCCCCGATTCTGAAATCCGGCAAAGAAACCAAGTACAAGGAGTTGCCCTGTACAACCATCATCTTTATTACGCAGGAGGACATCTTTGGGAAGGATTTGGTCATGTATACCTTCACGGAGCAGTGCGAGGAGGTGGAAGGGTTGCATCTGGAGGACGGAACGACTAAGATTTTTCTGAACATGAAGAGCAAGAACGGCAGACCGGAGCTGGTCAGCTTGCTGCAGTACATGAAGAATACTCGCATGGATAACCCTGAGATTATTGTTAAGGATGAGCGAATTAAACAGATAGACGAAATCGTGACTGAGGTAAGGCAGTCCGAGGAATGGGAGGCTGTGAGAATGAATATTTTACAGATTGGTGAGGCTCATGGCATGAAGATTGGCGAGAAAATCGGTCGTGATATGATGCTTGTGGAGATGGTCTGTTGTAAGCTTCGTAAGGGTAAGGCCGTGGAGCGGATAGCGGACGAACTGGAAGCAGAGTTAGAGGTAATTGAGGCTATCTGCAAGGCTGCGGAGGGTACTGCTCCGGAGTATGATAGTGAGATTGTTTATCAGAATTGGAAGAGACAGCATGACTGATACGCCCAAAATGATATGTGAAATAAAGCGGCTATCGAGGGAGGATTCGGTAGCCGCATAATTTATGAAATCTATTTTGTTACTTCTTCTAAGGTTTTTCTGACAGCACCCGGTGCGGATGCCATCTTTTCAAAATAGGTTTTTACCTTGTCTGCCAGTCCCACCATATGCAAATCCACGCCAAAAAGCTTGGTGTTTCCAAGCAGATAATCTAATTTGCTCAGGTCTTTAGGCTGGTCATTCAATTCATATCCCTTTACGACATTCAGGGCAGCCTCTGCGCCGGGATCAGGGTTTAATTCAAAGTGCTTGCCCTCATCATCCACTGCCATAAGATATCTTAGCCATGCTGCCAGAATCAGCGGGATATAGCGCAGTTTTTTGATGGACTCAGGGTCTTTTTGCTGATATGCCTTCAGGGTTTCACCGAAGCGGACAGCCAGTTTCTGGGAGGTGTCGGTGGCGATACGCTGTGGTGTGTCCGGCATAAAGGGATTGGGCAGGCGCTTGGTAAGCACGGTGTCAAGGAATTCCTTGGGATTTAAAATGCCCGGGTCTGTCACCACGGGAAGGCCTTCCTGATAGCCAAGACCTTCCACCAGCTTCTTTAAATGTTCGTCTTTCATCTCATGGGCGATGCGCTCAAAGCCAAGAAGGCACCCGAAAATGGCAAGGGCAGTGTGCAAGGGATTTAAGCAGGTGCAGACCTTCATTTTCTCTGCCTTGTCCACGGTTTCGGCGTCGGTAAAGTGGATGCCGGCTTTTTCTAAGGGAGGGCGGCCGTTGGGGAAGACGTCCTCGATTACCAGATATTCTACGCTTTCTGCGTTGACAAAGGGAGCCACATAGCTGTTTTTGGAGGTGATGACAGGAGTAAGGTTCTCCATGCCCTCATCGGTGAGTGTGTTGGCTACCTGAGGGTCGGGTCTGGGAGTGATTTTGTCAATCATGGACCAGGGGAAGGAGACCTTGTTCGTGTCGTGGACATAGTCTGCAAAGTCTTTGTCTGCAAGGCCGGAGCGACTCCATTCCTTGGCAAAGGTGGAGATGGCGTTTTTGAGCAAATCACCGTTATGGGAGCAGTTGTCCATGCTGACCATGGCGATGGGGGCCTGACAGGTTTTGAAACGGTGGTAGAGTAGAGCGGCCACTTTGCCCAGATAGCTTTGGGGCTTATCTGGGCCCTTCAGTAAATCTTCGGCCACGGAGGGCAGGAAGGTGCCTTGCACGTCTTTGACAGCGTAGCCCTTTTCAGTGATGGTAAAGCTGGCCATTTGTAAGGAGGGATTTGCGAAAATCTCCTGAAGACGGGAGAATTCCGGCACAATGTCACTGTCCAGAATCAGTGCTTCCACAATGCTTGCGATAACGGTTTTGTTCATAGTGTTGTCAGCATGAAGTGTAACCAGAATGGACAGATTATCTAGGGGGCGGGATGCTTTTTCAATGATTTCATAGTCATAGCCTTCTGCGACAATGATCCCGGTGTCCATGCGGCCACTGTTTAAAAGCTTTTGGGCTGCGTGGGCAGGGAATGCTTTAAACAGGTTGCCGGGGCCAAAGTGAATCCATGTGGGACGTTCAAGGGTTGCTCTGTGCACGGCTTTGCGGTCAAAGGTGGGCATATCATATCCGGCGGCCAGAAAAGCCATTCGATTGTATTCCATATCCTCTAGAGTTAATTTCATGTAAGTACCTCCGTTTACATCATTTTCTAAATGCAAGTATGTCCCCGAAGCACAAGAAATATAACAAAAAGCCTTGTTTTTGGGAATTTCTATGATATAATATAAGTGAGATAGTAGATTGTGGGCACGGATGCCCTGTTTCGTAGACAACGGGATGTTGTATGTACAAGGAGGTAGCGTGATGGGAATTAATTTTAACTTGAATACTAAGACAGATTACTCGTTTTTGTTTTCTTCTCTGAATCAAAATAATAACAGTTCCAATAGCCTGGCCGGTCTGACCAGTCTTTTGTCGGATTACTCCAGTATTAAGACTGGTAGCTATGGTAAGCTTCTGAAGGCATATTATGCAGAGGAAGGCAATAGCGAGCTTAAAAACCTTGCTCAGAAAAAGGATACCACTGCTGATGTGGTAACAAAGGAAGATGCGAAGAAGCTCAATAAGGTACAGACGGCTACAGATACATTAAAGGAGTCTGCAGATGCATTGATGGAGACCGGAAGCAAGTCAGTGTTTAAGCAGAAGGATATTACGACCAAAGATGAAAATGGTGTGGAGACTACCGAGAAGGGCTACGACACTTCTGCAATATATAATGCGGTAAGTACTTTTGCCAAGGATTACAATGCTGTACTTGATGCCGCAAATACTGCGGACAATTCCACAGTGACCAACCGTATCAATACCATGCACAACAATACCTTGGCTAACGAGAAAGCACTTAACAAGCTGGGAATTACTGTGGGTGAGGATGGCAAGCTTTCCGTTAATAAGGATACCTTTATGAAAGCTGATATGGGTAGTGTGAAGTCATTATTCAACGGGACAGGTTCCTATGGCTATCAGGTTTCTGCGCAGGCGTCTTTGATTAACTTCTCTGCGGAGCGTGAGGCGTCCAAGGCGGCTACCTATACTGTGAATGGTAATTACAATTCCACCTTGAATACAGGTAACCTTTACAACAGCTATTTCTAAAATTGTTCAAATTTTTTGTTAAATTCTATTGACATTTCCTGCGGCATGGGTTAGAATAACATTTGTTCGCAGGAATGGCGGAATTGGCAGACGCGCACGGTTCAGGTCCGTGTGGTAGCAATACCATGAGAGTTCAAGTCTCTTTTCCTGCACGATAAGAGTGTTAAGCGATTGCTTAGCACTCTTTTTTACAAGATATTTCAAATCTATTTTGGTGAGTTCTTCACCGTATTTTTTCCCGATGTAAAATTAATATTGAATGAACTTTGACAAGAAGCATGAATATGATGTAGTAGTGCGGATTATAGAGTGTTTAATATTCTAATTAGGCTTTACACCTTTTTGAATCGCCTTTATAATAGAGGTATAATCTATGGAGAGGCGGTGAAGATATGGAGGACAATACAATGACTAGGGAAGAAATGATTAAGGAATTGATTGACAAGAAGTAGAAATGTAACCTGTAAACCGGGTGTAAGGTCTTATTAGATGATTAAGAGCTTGCACCTTTTTGAGATAGAATGAGTTATGGCAATTAATCATGTAAAATCAAAATCAAATTCCCACCAGAACGGTGTCTGGTATAAGCTTGACTTGTCGGCCATTGTATATCCTACGCTGCAGCGTCGGGACTTTTCTTCGGTGTATCGTCTGTCGGTACTTCTGAAGGAGGAGGTCAAGCCGCAGATTTTGCAGCAGGCACTGGATATGACGCTTCCCAGATTTCCTACTTACAAGGCGGCTATCCGTAAGGGTTTGTTTTGGCGTTATTTGGAACCCAACAACAGACCGGGACCCTTTGTGCAGGAGGATGTGCAGAATCCCTGCCAGCCCATGTATTTTAAGGCTAACAACAGGTATTTGATTCGTGTATATTATTACAAAAATCGAATTGCACTGGAGGCACATCACTCCCTGGGTGACGGAAGTGGTGGCATGTGTGTGCTTCAGACGCTTACGGCGACGTATTTACGTCTTTTGGGTCATGAAGATATTGAAAATCAGGGCTTTGTACTGGATATTAATGAAAAACCGGCTCCGGAGGAATTGGAGGATGCATACATGAAGTATGCCAATGCCAGAGTGTGTCCGCCAAGGCCCCAGGAAAAGGCTTATCATGTACATGGTACGAAGGAGCCTTTTTATACATTGAATATCATAGACGGTATTATGTCCACATCTGAGGTCGTCAAGGTGGCCAAAGGGTATAATGCCACCATCACGGAGTATTTGAATGCTGTGCTTTTGTATGCACTTTTGGAGCGTCAGATGAAGGGTGGCAGCAAAAGGCTTCGCCCGGTAAAAATTGCCATGCCGGTGAATTTGCGGCGTTTTTTTCCTTCTAAGACCCTTAGAAACTTTATTACCATGGTTTATCCTGGGGTTGATCCCAGATTGGGTGACTATACCTTTGAGGAAATTGTGACCCATGTACACAATTACATGCGGTATTACTTGAATGAAAAGATTCTCAGGGGTGATATTACCACCAATGCGGAGACCCAAAGGCATCCGCTGATTCGTATCGTGCCTTTGTTTATCAAGGATTTTGCGGTAAAATCCTTTTATGCACGGGTGCAGGACCGCAATTCCTCAGCGGGGCTTACCAACATGGGTGCAATACCTGTACCGGAGGGCATGAAAAAGTATATTGAACGCTTTGATATTTATATGGGGCAGCCATTTTCTAATCGTACCAACTGTGCCATTATCAGCTTTGATGATACGCTTACTGTGAATTTTACCAGCGGTATTGTGGAGGCAGATGTGGAGCGATATTTCTTTCGGAAGCTGGTACAGGATGGGATTCATGTAAAGATAGAAAGCAACAGGGAGATTTGATATGTCATATTGTGTAAATTGTGGTGTGGAGCTTGACAATTCCGCCAAAAAATGTGTGCTGTGTAACACACCGGTTATTCATCCCGGAAGGGATATGCAGGTGGTATATGAGACGCCGTTTCCGCAGGAAAAGGGCGATGTGGAAACTGTTAATCGAAATGATTTTGCCATTTTGCTTAGTACGTTTGTGTTGGCAACGGCAGTGACCTGTGGACTTTTGAATGCGATTGTATTTCAAGGATCCAGGTGGTCTTTGGCTGTGATTGGTGTGTGTGTGATTTTATGGGTGTCTACCGTGCCTTTAATTTTGTGGAGAAAACTGTCCGTATATACTTCTTTGTTTTTTGATGGATTAGCTGTTTCATTATACCTGTATATGTTGGCCCATATGATTGATTCTTTTATCTGGTGTTATGAATTGGGATGGCCAATTGTGGCGTTAGTAACGGTAGTGGCCGAACTTTTTGCGTTCAGTGTTAAGAAGCTTCCAAAGTCCTTTTTGACGGTATCGTTGTATTTTAACCTCGCAGTGGGGGTTCTGTGTACAGGGGTTGAGTGTCTGATTGACCGTTATGTTTCAGGAAAAATCTTTTTGAGTTGGTCAGCTGTGGTAATGACCATTTGCATTATTGTTGCAATTACGATTATTACTATGTTGTCCAGAAGAAGACTTCGCAGTGCGGTGCGGAGAAGACTGCACTTTTAAGGAGAATTTATGGCTAACAAAAGAAATCAGAATTTAATGCAGTTGGTGCGCAGGCTACACAGTCTGGTGGAGACGGAGGATTTGGGAAAACAGAGACAGTCTCAGGATAACATCGGCACCATTTTTGGTAATTTCAAGGAAGTGGTATACCGCCAGGTAGAGGTGGAAGGCATGGAGGGCGAGTGGGTTAGTCCCAACAGACCTTACATGAAGGAGCATGTGATTTTGTACTGTCACGGCGGCGGATATTCCACGGGAAGTCCTCTTTATGCAAGAACAATTACAAGTAAACTGGCAGACTCTACTTCTATGGATGTATTTTGTTTTGATTACAGACTGGCACCGGAGCATCCTTATCCGGCAGCGATTGAGGATGCCATGAAAGCGTGGGATTATCTGATGCTGATGGGATATGGTGCAAGAGATGTGATTGTGGCAGGGGATTCCGCCGGAGGCAATCTGGCATTGGCACTTACTTTGAAGTTGAGAGAGGAAGGCAGATTTTTGCCAAGAGGACTAATTTTGATGTCGCCCTGGACAGACTTGACCTCCTCGGGCAAGTCTTACGAAACAAGGGCAGAGTCTGACCCTGTGCTTAATAAGGACTATATTGACCGGATTGTGACGGCCTATGCAGATGGACAAGACTTGCAGAATCCTTTGATTTCACCACTATTTGCAGATTTTACAGGATTTCCGCCTACTTATATTCAGGTGGGAAGTAATGAGATTTTATTAAGCGATTCCAAGCGTCTGTATCAGAGACTGATACATGATGATGTTTCTGCACATTTGGAGGTGTTTAAGGGAATGTGGCATGTATTCCAGATGGCACCATTCAGGACTGCAAATGAGGCAATGGACAAGAACGCAGAGTTTGTATTTGAGATTTGCAGATAAATACGGAGGAAATGTGTATGGCAAATACCAAAGATTATTTGACAGGATTATTGGGAACGGGGGAATTTATTCGGGAGTGCGAGCGGATTGTGGAGGAAGGCGGCAGGAAGCTTGCCTTTATCACCAATGATATCAGCAATTTTAAATATGTGAATGATTTGTACAGTATGGAGGAGGGCGACAGACTTATTAATGAGATTGCCCATTTCTTCTACATAGATAATAAGGCTTGTCTGGCGGCCTGTCGAACAGGATGTGATCAGTTTAGGGGGATTATTGATATAACCGGTTTGTCTAATGAGGAGGAAGTTCAGCGTATAGTTGACATGAATGAGCGCTTTGAAGGTCTCATGGCTGAAAAATATCCCAATGTATATATTCATGTGTATACAGGAGTGTATTTTCTGGAAGAAGGCGAGACGGATGTGCGTGTGGCAATCGATAAAGCTCATGTGGCCAAAAAGCTTTCTAAGGGTAAGTTTAATGTGAAGTGTCAGGTGTATGATCCTGCTGATTTTGAGTTGCAGACAGATCAGATGGCAGTTGTAAATCAGTTTGTGCATGCCTGTGACAATGAAGGAATTTTGGTTTATTTGCAGCCCAAGTTTTCCGTATCCCGCAATTGTGTGGTAGGGGCAGAGGCTTTGGTGCGTATGGCAGATGAAAAGGGCGGAATCATAATGCCCGGCAGATTTATTCCTGTTTTGGAGTCTACGGGAATGATTGGCAAGCTGGATGAAATTATGATTGAAAAGACATTTCAGCTTCAGAGAAGATGGATGGATGAGGGACGTGAATCCTTTCCTGTGTCTGTAAATGTTTCGCCGATTACCTTTTCCAAGGAAGAATTTGCAGATTCGGTTATTGCCCTGCAACAAAAGTATAATGTGCCCGCAAAACTGGTGGAATTGGAGGTTTTGGAGTCTACGGTAACGGATGCGGAGGATTCTGTGTTTGCGGCAATCAATACACTGCGCGCAAGTGGATTTAAGGTTAGTGTGGATGATTTTGGATCTGGTTATTCCAGTCTGAATCAGATTGCCGGTATTCCTGCTGATACCATCAAGCTGGATAGGGTTTTTGCGTGCAAGGGACTTAAGAGCGAGAAGGGTAAAAAGGTAGTGAAAGCCCTGATTCAAATGCTCCATGATATCGAATATGCAGTTGTTTTTGAAGGAATTGAGACCGAGGAAGAGCGGGATTTGGCATATTCCTTTGGGTGTGATGTGATTCAGGGGTATTTTTACAGCAGACCGGTACCTGAAAATGAGTTTGAGACGAGATTTTTATAATGGGGGGAAAAAATAATGGCTATATGGGACAAAATAAAAAAACAAAGCAGTGAACCGGAAGTGATTTTGGAGAGTTGGTCTCCGGTTTGTGACATTCAGGCGTTTGTGGAAAAGAGCGATACATGCTATTATTTTTATTTGTGGGTACATCCCATGAGTGAAAATCCTTCCATAAAGGCGTGCTGGATTTGTAACAGAAAGAAGGCACCGAAGACCTTGGATGTAGATGGTATGCAAAAAGGACGTGCGCCCATGATGACAGCGGCTTACGTGGATCATGATTTGAACGGCATGGAGCTTGCCGAAGATAAATTGGAAATTGTCTGGTTTGCAGAGGGCGATGGTGCGTCTCTTTTGTGTGATGGGGAGCTTGTGTGTGTGATTCCCGGCTGGGCAAGTATGGAGAATCGTTTTCCGGGGTATTCCAGATATGCAAAGGGAACGGGCGAGTATGCGTGGGAGCTCAAGCAGGCAGAGCCTGTTCTCATGGACAGAACCATGGATAGCATGCGTAAATGGGCATATTTTGATACGGATTTCTGGCCGGCAGTGCAGAAGGAACAGATGGAAGCATTGGAGAACTTCTTTGGAGAGCACAAGAAGTATTTTGCGATTGATGGCGGAAAGTTTCCGCCCAAGGCGCTGCTTCTTGGCGGTAAGGAAGGATGTTCCTATGCAATTTCGGCAGGAGTAAGCTTGATTCCCATGCCGAAGGTGGAGCAGTATGTGGATGATGCATCGAAATATCGCAGAATCGAGATTGGAATTGCGGCTGTGGAGGCTCATGCGGGACTTTGCGAGCATATGGGCTCTGTGATTTCTTCGTTGACAGCATTTCCCTGGAGGGAAAATACCTTCTTTGCTCATGGCCATACCATTCCGTTTAAGAATATTTCAGGATTCGAGGCGTTGCTGTTTGTAAATCCCAAGGAAGTGCCTGGCGTGGAAATGCCAAAGTACAAGGAATTTGATGGGGATGAGATTAATCTTTTGTGGCTCGTGCCCATTACTGCTTCGGAATATGAAATGGCTATGGAACAGGGCAGTGAGATATTGATTAGTAAGGCAAGGGATTTGCAGAGCGTGCATGTCTTTGATGGCAAGGCGAAATTTCTTGCGATGTAAGCAGTTGAGGATATAGTTAAAATTAGGAGTGTAGACATTTTTATGGTCTATACTCCATTTTTTTAAAAGGAATTTGAATATTGATGCAGAATATTAATATTAGGACGGTTTGGAGAGGTTTGACACCTGCGTAATGCAAAGGAGAGCAAACATATGACAATCAGAGAAACAATGGAGCAGTGGGAAGAGGAGCATTTAAGCCCGTTTGCTGCCAAAAGTAGGAATTCAAAGGGACGTCAGAGAGCGGAGGAAGAGTGCGATATCCGACCTGTTTTTCAGCGTGACAGAGATCGTATCATTCACTGTAAGGCTTTTAGAAGACTGAAGGATAAGACACAGGTGTTTTTGACGCCGGAGGGGGATCATTACCGTACCCGCCTGACGCATACGCTTGAGGTGTCTCAGAATGCCAGAACAATTGCGAAGGCTTTAAATTTGAATGAGGAGCTGGTGGAGGCAATTGCGCTTGGACATGATTTGGGTCATACGCCCTTTGGGCATGCGGGAGAGCGAGCGTTAAACCGTGTAAGTCCGTTGGGATTCGACCATAGTGAGCAAAGTGTCCGTACCGTGGATCGCCTGGAGAAGGACGGACAGGGTTTAAATCTGACCTATGAGGTGCGGGATGGTATCTTAAATCATCAGACCAGTGGTAGACCCCATACGTTGGAGGGCAAGATTGTGCGCCTGTCTGATAAGATTGCTTACATACATCATGATATGGATGACGCAGTGCGCGCGGGAATCCTTAGAGAGATGGATGTACCAGCGGATATCCGTGCGGTAATCGGTTCCTCTGCAGGGGAGAGACTGGATTGTTTTATTCATGACATTGTGACCAACAGTATGGATAAGAATGATATTATTATGTCTGAGGCTGTGGCGAAGGCGATGAAGGATATCAGACAGTTTATGTTTGAGGAGGTTTATACGAACCCCCTGGCCAAAGCTGAGGAAAATAAGGCAGAGGTTTTGATGGAGACTTTGTATCACTATTACATGAAGCATGTGGATGATTTGCCGGAGGAATTTTTGAAGCTTTTATCTGAGGGTGAGCCCAGAGAACGTGTGGTGTGTGATTATGTGGGGGCCATGTCAGACCGATTCGCCATAGCACTTTACAACGATATTTTCGTGCCAAAGTCCTGGCAGATATAGAATAAATGGCAATAAAAACGACAAGGAGAAGCTATGTACTACCCTGATGAACTGGTAGAAGAAATACGAGTAAAAAACGATATAGTGGGAGTGGTTTCAGGGTATGTCAGACTGCAGAAAAAGGGAGGAAACCACTGGGGGTGTTGTCCCTTCCACAACGAGAAAACCCCTTCCTTTGCAGTGTCTGAAAGCAAGCAGATGTATCATTGCTTTGGTTGCGGAGTCAGCGGCAATGTATATACCTTTGTGATGCAGTACGAGAATTTTACCTTTCCGGAGGCAGTGAAAGCCTTGGCAGAGAGAGCCGGCGTGAATCTGCCGGAGGTGGAGTATTCCGCTGAGGAGAAAAAGCGTGCCGGCAGGCGGGCCAGACTGTTGGAGGTTAACAAGGAGGCCGCCAAATTCTTTTATTATCAGCTTCGGAATCCTCAAGGGGAAATCGGACTGAAATATTTGGAAAAACGTGAATTGTCCCAGGAAACCATGCACAAGTTCGGTTTGGGCTATGCCGGGAAGAGCGGTGCCGCTTTGGTGCAGTACTTAAAAGGTAAGGGCTTTGAGGATGATTTAATCAAAGAGGCAGGTCTTGCCAACTATTCCGAGCGTCATGGACTGATGAGTCAGTTCTGGAACCGAGTGATGTTCCCCATACAGGACGTCAATCACCGTGTAATCGGATTCGGCGGACGCGTTATGGGGGATGGAGAGCCCAAGTATTTGAATTCCCCGGAAACGCCGGTTTTTGATAAAAGGCGTAATTTGTACGGACTGAATTTTGCGAGGACAGCCCGAAGTGGCAATATTATTATCTGTGAGGGCTATATGGATGTCATTGCCATGCATCAGGCGGGCTTTACACAGGCGGTGGCTTCTCTTGGGACGGCTTTTACGTCGGAGCAGGCCAATCTTCTTCGGAGATATACGGACAATGTATTGTTGGCCTATGACAGTGACGGCGCAGGTGTAAAGGCGGCTCTTCGAGGCATCGGCATCTTACGCGAGGCCGGTCTTACGGGTAAGGTGATTAACATGAAGCCTTACAAGGATCCGGATGAATTTATGAAAAATCTGGGCAAAGAAGCCTTTCAGGAGCGTATCAATCAGGCGGAGAACAGCTTTTTCTTCGAGATTCGCATACTCTCTGAGCAGTATGATATGAATGACCCGGAGCAAAAGACTAAATTCCACAGAGAAATAGCCAAAAAGCTCTGTGAATTTACGGAGGATGCAGAGCGGGATAATTATCTGCAGGCCATTGCAGAGAAATATCTGATAGGTGTGGACAACCTGCGCAAGCTGGTGCTTTCTTATGCCACAACCACAGGAGGCAGCAGACCTTTAGAGAGACCTAAATCCGGCATTGCCAAGAAAGCTTCGCCGGAGGAAAATGCAAAGAAGTCTCAGCGACTGTTGCTCACATGGCTGGTGGACGAGCCGGGGCTATATGGCAAAATTAAAAAATATATCTCCACTGAGGATTTTACAGAGGAGTTGTATAAAGAGGTTGCGGACAAGCTTTTTGCAGGTCTGGAACAGCCGGATTTTCAGCCGGCAAGCATTATCAGCACCTTCGAGGATGAGGAGGAGCAAAAGCTGGCGGCGGAGCTTTTTAATACCTCGCTTCCGAAGCTTGATACCAAGCAGGAACGGGAAAAGGCTTTTCACGATATTCTGCTGGCTGTCAAACGTAACAGTTATGAGTACTATACGGCAAGACTTGGCATGGATGTAACTGCCCTGACCAAGGCCGTTGAGGGCAAGAAAGCATTGGAAACCCTTGCAAAAACGCATATTTCTTTGGATTAAGGACAAAAATATGTGAAAATATACTTGAAATTACAAAAGGAATAGAATTCCCAGGAAGGACGGAACTACAAAATGGACGAGAACATGCAGGCAAAATTTGAAGAGAAAGTAAAAGATCTTCTTGCGGCGGCAAAGAAGAAGAAAAATGTGCTGGAGTATCAGGAAATCAGCGAGTTTTTCACGGATATGCAGCTTGAGGAGGAGCAGTTCGAGAAAATCTTAGAGGTTTTGGAGCAGAATAGTGTGGATGTGCTGCGCATTACCGAGGAAGATGATATCGATGATGAGGAGATTATTCTCACCGAGGAGGATGAGGTGGATGTGGAGAACATTGACCTGTCTGTTCCTGATGGTGTGAGTATTGAAGATCCTGTGCGTATGTACTTAAAGGAAATCGGTAAGGTTTCTCTTTTGTCCGCAGAGGAGGAAATTGAGCTGGCGAAGCGCATGGAGCTTGGTGATCAGGAGGCCAAAAAGCGTCTGGCAGAGGCCAACCTTAGACTGGTTGTCAGCATTGCGAAGCGTTATGTAGGCCGTGGTATGCTTTTCCTTGACTTGATTCAGGAGGGTAACTTAGGTCTGATTAAGGCTGTTGAAAAATTCGATTACAGAAAGGGCTACAAGTTCTCTACCTATGAAACATGGTGGATTCGTCAGGCGATTACCCGTGCCATTGCCGATCAGGCAAGAACCATTCGTATCCCTGTGCATATGGTTGAGACCATCAATAAGCTGATTCGTGTGAGTCGTCAGCTTTTGCAGGAGCTCGGCAGAGAGCCCTCTCCCGAAGAGATTGCAGCAGAAATGAATATGCCTGTGGAGCGTGTGCGTGAGATTTTGAAAATCAGTCAGGAGCCTGTATCTTTGGAGACTCCCATCGGTGAGGAGGAGGACAGCCATCTTGGTGACTTTATTCAGGATGACAATGTACCTGTACCTGCTGATGCGGCTGCATTTACCTTGCTTAAGGAACAGCTTGTTGAGGTACTTGGTACTTTGACAGAGCGAGAGCAGAAGGTTCTTCGTTTGAGATTTGGTCTGGATGACGGCCGTGCCCGTACTTTGGAAGAGGTTGGTAAGGAGTTTAACGTTACCCGTGAGCGTATTCGTCAGATTGAGGCCAAGGCACTTAGAAAGCTTCGTCATCCCAGCCGTAGCCGTAAGTTAAAGGATTATCTGGATTAATGAGCAATATAACTGATAGAAAAAACCTTAAGCCGGTACAGTTGTCCAAAAGACTTCAGGCTTTGGCAGATATGGTGACGCCGGGCAGCCGTGTGGCTGATGTTGGGTGCGATCATGGTTTTCTGTCTATTTATCTGGTGCAGCAGAAAATTGCCCCTGGTGTGATTGCCGGGGATGTGAGGACGGGGCCTTTGTCTGCGGCCAGGGCTCATATAGTGGAGCGTGGGCTGGAGGCCTACATAGAGACCAGATTGTCTGACGGTTTGGACAAATATCGGCCGCAAGAGGCGGATACCTTGATTTGTGCAGGAATGGGAGGTCCTTTGATGCAGAGGATTCTCACAGAGCATGAAGAGGTGACTTTGGGATTTAAGGAATTGATTCTGCAACCACAATCTGAACTTCAGGAATTTCGTGTTTTTTTAAGAAACCGGGGATTTGCGGTGGCGCAAGAAAATATATTGTGTGAGGATGGCAAATATTATTTCATGTTTCGGGTTATCCCGGGAGATGAAAGCATCCGGGAACAGGATGAGGCGGATTATCAAAGACTTTGTGATAAATACGGCAAAAAGCTTTTGGAGAAAAGACATCCTGTTTTGAAAGAGTATTTAGAGAAAAGCCTAAAGAGTAATCAGGCAGTGCGTAAGCAGCTTTTAGCCCATCGTGGGGAAGAGGGCAGCAATGAGAGGCTGGAGTTAAGCCTATGCGAAAATACAGAGGAAATTGGGGATTTACAAGCAGCACTTGCAATGTTTAACGAGGAGGTATAAACATGGTTACAGTGACAATTAATGGGGAACAAAAGCAGTATCCGAGAGGAACATCTTATGAGACCGTGGTAGCAGACTATCAGGCACAGTGTGATGATATGATTGTGGCTGCGGCGGCCAACGGCAGAATCCGTGAGCTTTTTAAGAAGATTAACAGAGACTGCACATTGACATTTTTTACCTGCAGAGATGATGTGGGTTACAAGACCTATGTGCGTACGGCTACCATGCTGTTTTTTAAGGCAGTGTTTGATGTGTTTGGTCCGGAGTGTGCCAGAAATTGCAGACTGGAGTTTGCGGTGGGGAATGGTTCCTTTATCAATCCTGTTGACAGAATTGAGCCTACTGCCGAGAATGCAGAGAAAATAAAAGCCCGCATGCTGGAGCTGGTGGCAGATAAAATACCTTTTAAGAAGAGAACTTGTCCTTTGGACGAAGCGATGGATTTGTTCAAGGAACAGGGCATGAAGGATAAGGAAAAGCTGTTTCACTATCGTATGAACTCTCAGGTCAATATTTATGAAATTGACGGTTATTATGATTATTACTATGGATATATGCTGCCCAACGCAGGCTATGTGAAATGGTTTGATGTAATCCCCTATGATGAGGGATTTATGCTCTTGTTGTCCAAGAAAAAGAATCCTACGGTAGTGACTCCTTATAAAGAGCAAAAGAAACTTTTCAAAG
>JAZQLH010000065.1:0-16132 GCA_045542555.1 Acetatifactor sp.
ATTATTAAATTGAAGAGGAGAATAAAACTATGACAAACAATGCACAGGTAAACAATCTTGTAAATCTTTTGGACGGCTACACTATGAAAGGCGGACATCATCTCAATGTAAATGTACTCAACAGAGATACGCTTCTGGATGCACAGAAGCACCCTGAGAACTATCCTCAGTTGACCATTCGTGTTAGCGGCTATGCAGTAAACTTCATTAAGCTTACCGAGGAGCAGCAGAATGATGTAATCAATCGAACCTTCCATGAGGCAGTGTAAATACTACGCCAGTTCTAATCTAAATGCTTACGTTAAAAAGGACAGTCGTACAGATTTAAACCTGTACGACTGTCCTACTGTTAATCCTATTCTACTACTCTACTCTTCAATTCCTCATAAATCGCCTTGGTACTTTCCTCATCCTTACCATTTACTACAAGCACTTTACCATCCTTAGAATACAGCACCACACAAGCCTTGCAATCAATATAAGAATATCTGTTGTATCGTCCAAACTCCTCATTTTCAAAATTTCCCATCTCAAGCTTTAAACTACCGAATCCTCCTACTCGAGAACCGGAAATATCCTGTTCTCGGTACTCCACAGAGGCAACCTCTACATAATCCACAGTCATACTTTCCCAATAAATGGAATCCAATGTAAAGGCCTCGTCACCATACTCAATATTGATATCTCCGGTAAACAGGATAATTCCTACAAAAGCCATAATCGGAATCGTGATAATCAAAGAGATAATGGTTACCTTTTTCTCCCATGCTTTCGTCTTGGCGTCACTTTCAAACTTTTCCTTGGTAGCCGTTCCCTCCTTTATCTGTTTTCTATAATACAGATAGGAATAGAGCATCGGTACAAAGCTGAGTATCAATATCACTCCGACAAACGCCCACATAATATTCTCCATGGGGATAAACATGGTTGCTATGATAAGCACACCGCCAACCACCCACAGTCTTCCGGTAAAGCGATGGGTTTTGTTCCAGTTCTCTTCATTTTGCAATGCCCAAGTTACCTTAACGCCAATGGTATGATTTCTCTTGCATTTAGGTAGATAATTACCTAAAATAACAAACATAAGTCCCAAAAGAACCCTCATACCAATATCAATGCTTCCCGTATATCCTAAAGAAACCGCATAAACCATGCCGTTGGTAATCAGGGACGTAATCGGAATAATCCACAATACCATACCAAACACCTTAGTGCTTTGCTCCTTATTCTTCGGGTCCAACATTGTCCCTAAAATGCATATCCACTGCACCGCCAACATGATAAGCGGCAATCCAAACACTGCAAAGGCTTTACTGCCAAATCCGTCCGCCTCACCGCTCATGCCCCAATGGGTTGTCATCCGCTCAGGAAGAACATTCCACATAAACAGACCGATTATTATCGGCAATAAAGTTACTATAGACGATAAAATAATTTGTTTTTTATTTTTCTGAATCATTTGCACTCTCTCCCTTCAAATCTGTAATCCAAAGCATAATCTCCTCCAATACAGAAGCATTTAACTCATAATAAATAAACTTCCCTTCTCTGGTATCCCGGATTAAATCAGCGTCCTTAAGCACCGACAGATGTCTTGAAATAGATGCTCCTGTCACGGGAAACTTCTCAACAATATCTCCAGCTGACATCCTTCCCTGCTTTAACATATTTAAAATTTCCCGCCGTATAGGATCAGAAAGGGCTTTTAAAGTGTTTTGTAGTGCCATTTCAGCCTCCTTTCATTTAACATTTAACCTAATTGTTAAATGTATATTAACACTCACTCTATCTTTTGTCAACAGGAATATTTCATAGACAAAGACGATTAAAATGTGCTATACTATTTTTTGTAGTATTTTATATACACACGTTTCGATAAGGGGATAAAATGAAGACAAACGAATCAGCAGAAAACTATTTAGAAACCATATTGATACTCAGCAAGCGCAATCCTGTGGTTCGCTCTGTTGATATTGCCGCTGAACTGGGCTTTAAAAAATCCAGTGTCAGTGTTGCCATGAAGCATCTGCGTGAATCTGAGCACATTACCGTGACCAAGGAAGGTTTTATCTACCTGACTGACAGCGGGCGCCAGATTGCCGAAATGATTTATGAACGACATGAATTTCTTACCTCCTGGCTGGTAAGCATGGGTGTAACCAAAGAAATTGCTTCCGAGGATGCCTGCCGTATTGAGCATGTAATCAGCAAGGAAAGCTTTGACGCAATAAAAAAACATATTCATTAATATCAAAACCGGCGGTACAGCTTTTGCTTACCGCCGGTTTATTTGCTTAACTATTCTTCGTCCGCCCATGTATTGATATTATGATACAACCGATAGTAATTACCGCCCAAGTCTCTCACCTGAATCTGAATTGCGAAATGATCCATTCCCAGTTTTTTCAAAGCCTCATCTACATAGCCCTTCTCATAAGCACCTGTTCCGTAAGCCTTTTCCACTTCCACAAGTACTGATTTGGGAACAACATTGCTAAAGGCCTTTTGACCGCTTCCTCTATCTACCATCTGTTTCAGACAATTTGCGTAATATGCATCCATGGACATCTGAACCATATCCACAGAAAGACCTGTTTTGTCAATCTCATACAAATCATTGCCCGATACAAAATTGCCGGTTTTTTCCGATTCCTCATCCTTAGGTGCCCACTCCAACGGCTGTGTCGGATTGGGATTTAATGTAATTCCGGCCACCACATTACCATTCTCCACTACCGCATCAGATCCGCTGTCACCGGCTTCACCACATACCGGAAGATAAACACTTAAGCCCGTGCGCACATGGGTTCCTACAAGCTCTGCATCTGTCTTGTTAAAGAAATCCTCCGTAGCCGGATTTGTATCATCCCATGTTACATCCACATTGTAATATGCATCATCTATATTCACAATATTCCATGCATGATTCTCACCGGAATAACCGGTACAATAATAGCAAGGGATATTCAATTTTTGCATAAGATACTGAAATGCTCTGGAATAGCCTGCGCAAACCGTATCTCCGCTCACAAGGGCACTATAGGCGCTTTGGTTCATTGCGGAGGATGTCACATAATCTGCCTTTTTCATCAAGGCGATGTGTACATAGCGCTCCTTTTCCAAATCCGATTCTTTCTTCCGGGCCTCTTTTAAAATATCCTCGGCAGCTTCCTCAAATTCTTTCTTGGACAATTCCGGATTTTGAGCCGTCCGATTGTACTGAAGAGTAATCTCCACACACTGCCCGCCGGCCCGATGTTTACATGAATACCCCGTATCCAGCCAAAAAAGCTCGGGGTGGTCATTATACACTGCCTCAAAAACATGTTTTAACTGATCCTTATTGACCGTATCCACAGGTGCAAATGACTCATTAAACACTAAGGCATTGGCATAAATCTGGCGATAAATACGCTGCATCCTTGAATTAAGCATATGATAATAAGGATACATACTTTTATCAAAAGTAAGGTCATCCCCTGTCTCGCCGGTGTTTAAATCAGCCCCCAGTGCATCTGCCTGTTCCTCGTTAAGCTCATGTGTATCTCCCGATATCGGCTGATAACCGCTAAGACCATTTACCTTACCCGGCAAATCCACCTCACCCCGAATGGGTGCCACATATACCACCTTTTCTTCAAAAGCAAGCACACCCGGAGCAATACCTGAAGTGCTCTGAGGAGCCACCATCACATCTTCTGCTCCGCCCTCTAAAGGCGCAGAATCCCCCATATAGGCCTCCGGTCCCGCTTCGCCATAAAGAAGCTTGGACACAGTATCCGTAAGATCCGGTGACAGTGCCACAATCAAAATTCCGGCACAAGCCAACATTATAATAATCATAATTCCATAAAATAAAGTTTTTAGTATTTTCATGCTTTTATTATACATCATTTGCGGCTTATTTCAAGCCATGGTTTCATTGCATTTCAGCAACATTCATGCTATGATGTTTGGTAAGATTTACATTTCGGACAATATGGAGGAATCAATATGGATACCAATGAAAAACAAAGTGGAGTGGAGACAGCCGAAAACCTGTCCCCTGAAACATCTCGCAAGAAATTCAATCCGCAAAAACTACTGTTTCCCATAATCGGTCTGGTTATAATCGCTCTGATTTTTGCACTGGTTATGGTCATCAAAGAAAACAACAGTTTGCGTAGAGCAGCGCTTGAAGCGAACAACAATGCAACGGTATCCTCTTCGGATATCACAACATCTGAAATGCAACCGACTGTAGAAAATCAGGCTTCTTCCCAGTCTCAACCAGACAATACACAACAATCCGGGGAAGCTTCATCCCAAACATCTTCACAGTCTGCTGCACAACCTTCTTCTGAGGCAACTTTTGTCCCTGCAGGTGATGGTGCCTACACCCTTACTTACATGGCTGGGAACAACTGGACAAACGCCGAAACCATTATGTGTGGTCTGGAATTAAAGCTGACCAACAACTCCGACACTGCTATAGAAGGCTGGAATCTGGTACTGAAAATTGAAGATTTAGTAACAGCTCAGGGCTGGGATGGAACCTGGACTATCCACGAAAATTATCTTACCATCACCAATGCTGAGCACAACAAAACCATTGCACCCGGTGCCAGTGTTATCATCGGTTGCAATATGGGTACAAAATCTGATCTATCCATCGCATCCGCAACCTTAAACGGTAGTCAGTGCGTTCTTGAGAAAGGCACTGTGGACAGAAATGACCAAAACAATCAAAATAATCAGAACAATCAGGGAAGCACCACTGATACCGCTGCTCTTTTGGAGCGTTCCGAGGATGCCATTCAGGGCGATGACTGGCTCTTTACAGACGGCAACAAAATCGTTGACAAGGATGGCAAGCAGGTATGGCTTACCGGTGTCAACTGGTTTGGCTACAATACAGGTACCAACACCTTCGACGGACTCTGGAACAGTCGCATGGAGCCTACTGTGAAGGCTATTGCAGACCACGGTTTTAATCTGATTCGCGTTCCCATATCCGCTGAACTGATTAATCAGTGGGCAAACGGTGAATACCCCAAAGCAAACTACAATAATGCCTATAATGAAGAATTAAACTCCATGAACTCTTTGGAGATTTTTGATTACTTTCTTGTATTGGCAGAACAAAACGGCATCAAGGTAATGCCCGATATCCATTCTGCCGAGACCAATGCCTCCGGTCACAATGTAAACCTATGGTATACGGACAAGGTATCCGTTCAGGATTACTATCATGCTCTGGAATGGATGGCTGAACGATACAAAGACAATGACACCATCATTGCCTATGATCTTAAAAACGAGCCTCACGGCAAACCTAACGAGGGCGATAAAGCTGCTATCTGGAATGATTCTGCTGAGCCTAACAACTGGAAATACGTTGCCGAAATTGCCGCCGGTAAAATTCTGGCCAAAAATCCCAATGTATTAATTCTGGTAGAAGGTACAGAGATTTATCCTATCAAACCCGGCGGAGACTACTCCTCCACCGACTCTAAAGATTACTATTTTAACTGGTGGGGCGGAAACCTTCGTGGTGTTGCGGAATATCCTGTTAATCTGGGCAAATACCAAAACAAGCTGGTGTATTCTCCCCATGATTATGGCCCTACCGTATATGCACAACCCTGGTTTGAAGGGGATTATACCTATGACAGTCTGATGGAAGACTGCTGGCATGATAACTGGTTTTACATCCATGAGGACGAAATTGCTCCTTTACTCATCGGTGAATGGGGTGGCTTCATGAGAGACCCGAATCTGAAATGGATGACCTATATGCGTCAGTTGATTTCCACCTATCATCTAAACCATACCTTCTGGTGCTTAAACGCCAACTCCGGTGACACAGGCGGACTTCTTCTGGACGATTTTACCACCTGGGACACTGAGAAATATAATTTTGTCAAAGAAGTACTGTGGCAGGAAAACGGAAAATTCGTTGGCCTCGACCACGCCATTCCCCTTGGTGAAAACGGAATAACCTTACAAGATGCAAAAGGCTTGAAGTGATAACACTTCAAGCCTTTTCTATCTGTCATTTCAACGAAACTGTCTTACAATCACATCCCAAGGGAAGTACCTCCAGCTGATTGACATTCCCATAAGCTCTAAGCAACTCATTGGTGTAAGCTACCATGGGTAGAAGCCTTCCTTCAATCATCTGCATTACCACATCTGCAGTAGTGATAATCAACACATCCCTGTCATAATACTCGTAGGGTTCTACATGAACTCTTCCATCTGCAATCTCCAGATAAAATGCACCTTCCGCTTCGCCCTCTATGTTGAACTGGAAGGCGATATGGCCTACATTACGGCCTACTTTTGCACGCTCAGCCGCCTTTTTTACATTTGCTACTAATTCTTCGTATCTCATATTGCCCTCCTTTGCTCCCATACTCACGCAACTTTCCTTAACTAAAGTATAACACCAAATTCAGACTTTGTCGATAGTTTTTGTGAGTTGTCTGACTTTTCTTATTTTCCTACACTTAAATCAATGCTGTACTGAAATATCTCTCTGCACGGTCTGCAAGAATGGTTACAATCACCTTATCCTTGCCATATTTTTCAGCCATCTGCTTGGCCGCCCAGACATTTGCTCCTGATGAAGTTCCTACAAGACAGCCTTGAACTGCTGCAAGCTCTCTTGCTGTAGCAATTGCATCCTCGTCCGTCACTTCTACAATATCCGTGATGATACTTGTGTCCAGAACATCCGGTACAAATCCGTCACCGATTCCCTGGATCTGATGGAGTCCGGGCTCATCTCCTAAAAGAGCTGACACATTCTTAGGTTCCACAGCAACAATCTTACAGTCCGGATTCTTCTCTAAAATATAAGATGCAATCCCCTGTAATGTACCGCCGCTACCGATGCCGGACACAAATACGTCAATTTTCTTACCCAACTGCTCTACAATTTCTACCGCAGTGGTTCGATAATGTGCCTCCGGATTGGCAGGGTTTTCAAACTGCTGTGGTACAAAATACTCGTCAGAGGATGCTGCAATCTCTAATGCCTTGTCTACAGAACCGCCGATACTAAGCTCAGGGGGGGTGAGCACAAGCTCCGCACCCAGCGCATGAATAATCTTCTTACGCTCATCACTCATATTTTCCGGCATTACAATAATCACCTTATAGCCCTTGCGGATGCCGCAAAGTGCCAGACCAATGCCGGTATTACCTGACGTAGGCTCGATAATGGTCATTCCGGGCTTTAACTTGCCGCTCTTTTCTGCCTCATTTAACATATTCAGTGCAATTCTGTCCTTAATACTTCCACCGGGATTTAAAAATTCTGCTTTTGCAAAAATATTACATCCCGTTGACTCCTGCAAACTGAGCATCGGAGTATTACCTATCAGTTCCAATATGTTTTTGTAATACATTGCGTACCTCCATGGTCTTGGCGTCCTACTTTTTCAGATTTACTGTTATAGCCGGACGAATTCCATAGCCTTCCAAGCCCACTTCTCTTAAATATAATTTATTTTCCTCAAAACTATTTGACACGATATAGGCCTCACAGGCTCTTGCCTTAGCATCCGTATCTCTCAACCACCAATAATAATCCTCCACACCCGTAGTAACTGAATAATTCTCATACCAATCGGATTTATCCTGCTCTAGAGCCGCTTGTGTGGGAATTGCCGGCAGACTTACGTCAGCTTCCTCAAACCAGACAAGCTCCTCACTTGACAAAAGAAATACCTTATCTTCTGTAATTACGCCATCGGTTTCAACTGCAGTTACCGCAATCGCTGCAAGCTCCTCTTCACTGAATCCTTTTAAAAATCCGGCTTCATTGTCATAACCGTTCACAAGAGCTGACGTGGCTGCCACTACCGGTGCCTGGTCTTCATATTTTACGTTTTCTCTTTGAGAATTTAACCATGTTCTGATATTGGATTTCTCCCAGGTATTGTCGCCTCGAAGAAGTCGTTGAAGTTCTGTATCACCGTCAGAAATATCCTCTGTCCAGTACTCTTTCCCTTCGTAATAGTTATATTTTCCGCCTTCAGCCACATCATAGGATTTCATGGTAATAATATGCTGTGCAACAAGCACTGCTTCACTGCCATCTTCAGAAATTTGAAGCACACGCCACTCAATAGGCTCTCCATTGTAGTTTCCAAAGGTAATACTGTCTCCCAATGCAACTGTTTCAGGAAACAAAGCATTTGCCTTTTCTTTGCCTTTGTTTACTCCTATTCCAAATCCCAGACCAACTACCAAGCATAGTGCAAGCAACGCAAAAACAAGCTTCATCCCTTTGAACTTTCCTTTTGGAGCAGTTGTTTTTGAAACCTGATTTTCCGACTGTTCCACAGTTTCTTTATCCTGTGCATCAAGCTTAACCGAAATCGCATTCACACAGTCCAGAATTTCTCCATAGCCCTTGTCCGGCCTTGTGTTCAACCACTGATGAGACATCAGAAAATATTCCATGGACTTCGTAAGCTCTACTTCCTCTGTCTTATAAACAATAATCGTTATCTTCTTACTTACTGCCCGTTCGATTTCTCTGAGCACATGAGGCGATTTATTAGCCTCCTTGGACAATAACAACAAAAGCACATCCGCACGCTCAATGCCTTTTAATATCTCCTCAGCGTATTCCTGTCCGGAGCGAATGTCTCTAAATGAGAGAAAACATTTGTGATTATTCTGTTCCAACAACTTACATATATCTTCTGCAATTTGAGAATCCTTTGAAGAATGTGATATAAATACGTACATTTTTCCCTCCTGATAAGAATGAGCAAAAGAATCTATCATCAATTAATGCCCACAGTTGCTGCCACAACCACCACTACTGCAATTACCATGATGCTCATGGTGTTCTCCGTGATGATCACACTTCACATCAGGATTAAACATAAGTTCATCCTTTAAAAATGCCTCCACTGCCGCATCTGCATCACCGGTAACACCTCCATAGAGGCGAACACCGGCCTGTGCCAATGCAACCTGCGCACCTGCACCAATACCGCCGCATATCAAAACCTCTACATTACGCTCCGAAAGCAAAATCGCCAGCGCACCATGGCCGCTACCATTCGTACTGATTACCCTGCTCTCAACAATTTTACCATCCTCCACATCATAAAGCTTAAAGCTCTCCGTATGTCCAAAATGCTGAAAAATTTCTCCGTTTTCATAGGTAACTGCAATTCTCATCTCGCTCATCCCTTCCTATCACCTTAATAATATCTCTTAATCTTCTTGGATGTATTCTTCTCAAACTCAGTCTCTCGCACAACAAGGTCAAGTACCCTCTTATATACCGGTGCATCACTGTTGTAAGCGTCCAAAATTTCCTGCAATTTGGCACGAATGTCCGCTATCCCCGCAGACTCTGCGTATTCATAGTCCGGGAAAATTTCAGCCTGAATGACCTTATCCTTCTCACGCACGATAATTTCTTTTACCAAATCGTCTCTTCCAATCTGATTTTCAATTTCCTCAGGAGATACGTTTTCACCATTGGCAAGAATAATCAAGTTTTTCTTTCTACCTGTGATATAAACAAAATTATCCTCATCAATATAACCCAAGTCACCAGTCTTAAGCCATCCGTCCTCCAGGGCGTCAGCCGTAGCTTCCGGCATCTTATAATAGCCCTGCATCACACTGCTGCCCTTTACCCAGATTTCGTTGTCCACAACCTTACCTTCACAGTTGGGAAGCAGCTTACCTACTGAACCCTTGCGATTATCCCAGTCCAGATTATTGCTGATAACCGGAGAACACTCCGTCATGCCATAACCCTGCAAAATCGTGATACCGTATTCCGCAAATCTGTCAACATATTCGGGGTCTAAATATGCACCGCCGCTACAGATTGTTTTTAGTTTACCGCCAAAGGCCATTTTACCAATTACTTCCTTGGGATATGCATCGCCTGCCGCCTTTAATTTTACATAAAAAGACTCAATCATCAAAGGCACCATAAGTATCATATCCGGCTGGAAAAGCTTCAGATTTTTCTGCACATGCATAATGGAATCATTGATACAAATAGTGGAACCGATATACATTCCCTTAATGATATCCATGGTCAGACAATATACATGATTGATGGGCAAAACAGTCAGAGAAACATTGCCCACGGGAATCTTCATATCCAGACAAGTTGCATTGTCTGCCAGATTGCGGTGTGACAGCATAACACCCTTGCTGACACCGGTTGTCCCGGAAGTAAAGAGAATGGTACAGAGCTGATCTGCATTAATCTCCGTCTCATACTCTCCTCTATTATTCTCCATAAGTTCCTTCCACGACAAAATACCATCCTGCTCACATTCTGCCTGCATGGAAACAAAATACTTGATATTAGGACAGGATTCCTTAGCTACCGAAACCACATCTGCACGTATTACGTCAAAAATAAGCATTTCTACATCCGCACGATTTAAGAGCTCACAGATTGCCGCCGCAGGAAGCTGCGCATCAATGGGTACTGCCACACTACCACTATTTACAACACCGAAATAACTGCTGATCCACTGATAAGTGGTAGCACCAATCAGTGCTACATGTTTGCCTTTCACTCCCAGAGCTTCCACTGCACGACTGACAGCCATAGTGTCTCTATTCACATCATTGAAGGTTTTCTCTTCAACCTCTTTTCCCACCTTATAACGATACGCCACACTATCGCCATAGTTGTCTGCACTGTATTTTACTATTTCTCTTAAATTCGTTACTTTCATTTTGCTCTCCTGCTTTTTAATATTTACATCAGAGAAGAAATATAGTCCATTGCATCCTTTACAGTACGAATCTGAACTACTTCACGCTCTTCCACTTCAATATCATATTTTTCTTCCACTTCACCTACAAGGCTCATGAAATCAAAGGAATTAAAGCCCAAATCCTCCATGAATCTGGCATCCTCGGTAATCTTATCTTCCTCTACATCCACATACTGACAAATAATCTCTTTCAATTCTTCAAACATTTTGTATCTCCTTTTATCTTAAACTTTATTACGACCAGTCGATTACTTCGCCAACGGTTCTGGAACTGTCCTCAATACCATGGAACATAATTCTGCACAGGTAAAAATATACTTCCTGCAACTTCTCATAAGTAACCACACCTGTCTGATGCTCAAAGCAAAAATCCAGTCCACCCAAAGGTCTGTGGCTTACGGTCAGATACAGGGTATGTGCGCAGGCACTGTTGGAATAACGCTTTACATTATACTCAATACTCTCCATCTTTTCAACAGTAGGGCCGTCATACTTCATAAGCATAGGCTGATAGGTTAGTGCCATTGCCTCATAGGTCTGGCCGTTTTCCAGATTATAATACTGCTTACGGAAAGCATAATACTCCGAAGGACTATAATTGGCGTGACGGAAATACTGATTCTGCATGTCTCGGATCTTAAAAAGTCCCTCTAAGAAGGTATCCTCTCTGGAAACAATGGTTCTAAAGGGAAAACTGTGAATTCTGGTTCCGCCGCAACGCTTCTCCATCAAGGTTGCACGTCTTGCAATGGTAGTGGATACAGAAATATCATCCTCGTTATTTTCCTTCTGCAAATAGGTTCGAAGTCCCATCAGAAGAAGACAGGTCAGGGAAATATGATTGTCCTCACAGAACTGCAAAAGTTGCTGTGTGGGTTCCTCCTCCAGATAAAAATTAGCCAGGTTTGCATCTACATTATCTGAAGTATTGATTACCGCTCTCTGATTCGGATTACCGGTTCTTATCCTCTCGGCCTCTAACTTCCCTCTACCGTGAATATCCGTAAATATAGGCTCGGAAGATGTAATCAGATTCTCGAAAAACTCCCTATCTCTCTGGCTGGCACTGTTCCCCGTCTCATATGCGAGGTCTTTTTCAAGCTGCTTTATGTAAGAAGTCATCTCCTTTGGCGCAGGAACATCCTCCAACATATCATAGCTGTAAAGCTGCATCACATCCTTCATAAATGCAATCAGACCCTGTGCATCCATGATAAGATGATTTACCTTGACATACACACCATAAAACTCCTCAGGCATACGAATCATGACAATCTCATACATAGGTGTGTCGTACAACTCAAAAGGTGTACTGGTCCACTCTGTCATCTTGTCATGGGCATCCTCTTCCTTCCAGTGTCCAAAATCAAAATGTCTGATAACAGGCTCCTGATTCTTAGCCACATACTGATATACATTGCCCTCTTTGTCCTCAGTAAACTGCACACGAAGTGCCTCACAACGACCGATTGCGTCTACAATACATCTCTCCAAGCGGTCTCTTTCTAATTCTACCTGAATGGTAAGACTGGTGCCAATATTCAAAACCTGTTTCTTAGGACAGTACTTCATGCTGTAATAATGCAATTTCTGTGCGGATACCAACGGGTATACCTTATTACCTTTTCTGGTTTTCATACGTCACTCCTATCTATTCTCTCTCCATAACAGGGAAAATGAACTCTTCAATCGTCCCTTCATACAAATCTGCATCGCGGTAGCAGGATTCCACATGTCCTGCTCCCTCCACAATAACAAGCTTTTTCTCTGTTTTACAGGCTTCATAAAGCTCATGCACCATGGAGCAGGGCACAAAGCTGTCCGCTGAACCATGAATAAACAGAATGGGAATCTTTGCCTTGGCTACTTCAACTCTGGCGTCGCACTCATCCAATTTATAACCGGCTCTCTTGTAAATCATCTTATTGGAAATCTGCATCAAAGGGAATGCAGGCAAGTGATACATATTTTTAAGCACAGAAGTAAATACATCCCATGCAGAAGTAAATGCACAGTCTGATACGGCTGCCTTCACCTGGGGTGGCAATTCCAATCCGGTTGTCATAAGCACCGTGGAGCCTCCCATGGAATCACCGTGAAGCAGGATTTTACAATCCTCTCCGTGCTTTTTAATCATCTCATCAATCCAAAGCTTGGCATCATGTCTGTCCAGACAACCGAAACCAATATAGGTCCCCTCGCTTTGTCCATGAGCTCTCTCATCCACCAAAAGCAGATTGTAACCGTTCTTCTTATAGAAAATTGCAAGTGTGGAATAATCATTCATGCCTTCGCTTGTATATCCATGAAAACAGATAGCGATTTTTTTAGAGCCTTCATTACGAAAATATGTAGCATGAAGCTTCAATCCATCATCCGACATAATAAACATGTCCTCATGAGGCATTTCACGAAGCTTCTCCTTGCATTCTCTGATATGCGGAATGTATAAATCCCAATCTGTTCCTGCCATCTCCTGGGTTTTCTCCCGCTTGGCATTGGCCCGAATCATTGTCCTGTTGAAAAAATATTTTGCTATTGCATACTCACCTGCTGCCACAGCAACTCCTGCCACTGCAACAACACCCAGAACCTTTAATACCATCCTGTCTTTCTCCTCATTATATAAATTCTTTCAAAAGAAGGGCTTTTCCCAAATCGCCCTCAACCTTTAACTTACCCACTGTGAATGCGGCTACGGGGTCCAATTTACCTGAAATTATATTGAATAATACATTTGCAGTACATATAAAGATTGCATCCCTGTCATAATACTCATAAGGTTCAATAAAAAGCGCTCCATCTTTTACTTCTACATAGAAAGCGCCCGCACCCTCGCCGATAATATTAAACTGATAGGCAAGGTGCCCTTGTATTTTACTTACATCCGCATCCTTAAAGGTGTTGCGAACCTTTGTCACAATTTCTTCGTAGGTCATGTATTTTTCTCCGTAAATAAAGGGATATCTGATATATTTTACCATATTTAGGGAGTGGGGGCAACAAAATCTGTTGACTTTATTTCCTATAAGTGCTATATTATGTTTGCAAGAGGAGACGAGTTTGTTACCATACGGCATATGCCTAGGTGGGGTACTTCGTCTCCTTTTCTTTCTTAACATTTACCAAATCATACAAATACCGTTTTCCATCCGATGCATGTCGTATCAACATTTCTATGCGAAAGATATTAAAGCGAATTACCTTTTCGTCATTACCACACAACAAGGGTAACTTTTGTGTAGCATTCGCCTTTGCTTTTGCATTCGTCCCTTTAAGTGCCTTTGTATCAACAGCCCCTTTTAATTCTTTTGGGAAATCAGAGCCTATATATACTTTCTCTGACGTTTCAATTATTTCATAATGACATCCCACATACAGTTTCAAATAATTCTCAATGTCTTCCCAATTAATATGTTGTCTTCCCTTAAAACGGATAGTATCAATTACAACAACATTATTCCCCTGGGCATCATGAATAATGTCTTCATTACTCCCCATCTTGTACCTCCTGCATACGATATTCTTTTTTAGTTTGAAAATATCGAGCGAATTGCCCATTCATGTGATTTTCATAGAATACACTTAGAAAGTGTACAAGAATAGTATCATGTTTTTTATAATAATACAAGCATTAATATCATGCAACAAAACAGCAGTATCCGCTGTCAAAATATTTCTTGACAACGAACACTGCCTTCTAGTTCCCCTCAAAGCGAATTCATAACATCTAGCAATCTTTGATAACTGTCCACCTCGTGATACACTACATTCTCTGTAGAGATTTCATTAAACAGTTTTTTTGCACATGATATTTTTGCCTTTTCTATCGGCCTAAGCTCCAGACTATCCATTGTACCTTTTGTCTCTGCAATAAAATAAATATGTTTAACCATCCCTTCATTAAACGCAATCGCCCAATCGGGAGAATAATTACCTACAGGTGTAGGAATCGCAAATCCTTTTGGCAACTTCGCATATACACATACTTCCTGCGCATTGTCCAATTCATTAACAAATTGACGTTCTACGCAATTCTCTGCTATGCCATCTGTAAATACATAATTCTGAATATGCTTCTTCGCTTGATATGCATTTTTAAAACTTGCGTGCTTTTCGGCAGTAAAAATTGTACTATCATATTCACCAGCAATTTGGTTATAGGAAATATGTTCCACAATCATAGTCGCCTTTTGTTCCTTAATTAGTTTAATTACTTTTGTAATAAATTCCTCCGGATTTTTTTTGAACATAGCAAATTTAATAGGACTGATTCCCTGCAAAATCATGGCAATCGTCTTTCTAGTCAATACAGCACCTTCTGCAATCTTACCAATCAGGTCATATTTAACCTGGCTAGTTTCTGAGTGTTTTAACATTGTTGTACAGGATTTTGCCTCATAAAACGAATTATTCTCTCCTACCATTTTGGCCGTCAACTCATCTTGCTGTTCTGACTTAGATACTGTATACTGTAACTGCGATACAAACAAACTTTTATTAATCTGTTCTATAGAATTCTTAATAAGTTCATTACTATCAAAATTAACAGTATATGCATATTTGTGATTGATATACTTCCATAACGTTTGAAACTCTTTCCTTGCAAAGTTCTCATTCAAATCATTATTGGGAATCGTTGTCTCATTGCCATCACCAATCATATCCTCCAGAATCTCATCACTGAAGATACTTTGGATGAGCTTATGTATCCCCTCTGTCATAGGCCTAATGTCATCCGCCAACAGTGCTAATGCATTATTCTCTAAATCTGCACGGTACTGCTCTGTAATGTGCTCATTATCATCAATGTAATCATTCTTAAGAAGATATCTGTAAATTGCTGTAGCCTGCTGGTCTGATATTTTCTGTGGAATGCCATCCACCTGTACCGTCTTACCAACAAAGTATTCCTTGGATGCTTTGGTCGGTCTGTCATAAAGAACTTCCTTAATCTGCCTCTGTAAATCAGTAACAAAATCCTTATAGCTTTCACTGGCAACAACAGTAAGCTTGTTTACTTTATGTACCAGGTCTTTGCCAAGACTCTGCTCATCCATACGGAAACCTTCCTGATTTACACATAAGCGAAGACCACGACCTACTTCCTGTCTCTTCATCGTGGTACTGTCACTATGCTTAAGGGTACAGATTTGGAACACATTAGGATTGTCCCAACCTTCTCTTAAAGCCGAATGAGAGAAAATGAATCTGGTAGGTTCACTGAAACTAAGCAATCTCTCTTTATTCTTAAGGATTAAGTCGTATGCCGAAATACCATCTGAAAAATCAGAACCTCTCTTGATATCACTGTTTACAGCACGACCTTTCTTACCAATACTAAAGTAACCTTTATGAGTAGCCTCTAC
>JAZQLH010000066.1:0-4352 GCA_045542555.1 Acetatifactor sp.
CATCAGCCCGGATCTGGTGAAGGATTGGAAGAAGCAGGCCAAGGAAATGCTGGGAGAATGTTTCCGATGAGGAGGCCGCAAGACCGAAATGGAGAAAAAGGATGAGCGCATAGCAAATCTGGAACGACTCCTGGGAAAACGCTAGTTTGAGCTGGACTGGCTGTCAAAAAAAGCCAAGGAGTTGGGACTGTAGCGCAGCGTCGCCAACTCCTGGATACAAACGGGGATGCTCCGCCGCGCAAACGCCAATGTGAGCTGCTTGGGCTGGCCCGCAGCAGTACCTACTACAAGAGACAAGCACCTAAGGATGATTCTGCAACAGAAAAAGCAATCCTGGAGCTTTATGAGCAGGACGCAACATTGGGACGCCGCCGCATGCCCGTTATGCTACAGTCACGTTATGGGATAAAAATAGGAGCAAAGAAGTGCCAGCGATTGAAGAAGAAGCTGGGACTGCGTTCACTATACCCACACCGTGATACCAGCAAACCGAATCCACGGGCAGAGAAAGAGCCATATCTGCTCAAGGATATGAAAATCAATGAGGTCGACCAGGTATGGGCAAGCGATATAACCTACATTCAGATAGAACAGCGCAACTACTATCTCTGCGTGGTTATGGATTGAGAAAGTAGCTTTGTGCTGGGCTGGAGCATGGGGAGAAACATGGATGTAAGCCTATGCCTCAGGGCTTTGGAAATGGCCTTGAGTAGTGGTCGGCGCCCCATTGTTTTCAATACCGACCAGGGCAGTCAGTATACAGCGTCGGAATGGCAGAAAGCCATACGGGCAGAGGGGATACAAATCAGCATGGACGGGAAAGGGCGCTGGGCCGATAACATCATCATGGAAAGATTCTGGAGAACATACAAGCATGAGTTTTTCCTGCATCAAGAGCCAAGAAATATGGACGAAGCCAATGAGATGACGGCTAAATGGCTGGAATACTACAACCGGGAAAGACCGCATTCATCGCTGCACAATAAAAGTCCGTTACAGTACAGGGAAGAATCGGGAAGCACCCTGCCGGCGCATTTTTGGCGCGATTTTCCCGCCCCGCCCCAGCTCGCGGCGCTCCGCGCCACGCCCTCGCTCCGCTCGAGTCGCAGAGCCTACGCTACAAAATCGCGCCAAAAATGGATTGACATCAGAGGATACAGAGTGGTATAACACGCACATACGCCTGATGAACACGAGAAAAAGGGGATTAAATTAGCTTCCTAAGTGTCGAAAGAAAGGCGCCAGTTTACTGGTTTATAATAGCATGAATAACAAGCAACAGAATTTTCTTTTATATTTAAGTGGTTTACGAGGCCTTGCCATTTTGTTGGTTTTATTTTTTCACATCTTTCCTTCATCTTTCTCCCAAGGATATTTGGGTGTAGATATTTTCTTGGTGATAAGCGGTTATCTGTTATTTCGTTCCTACGATGATAAAAACTTTTCATTGTTATCCTTTACAAGCAAAAAAATAGTACGTATATACCCTGTTTTATCGTGCACTATACTGGCTACCGGCATTATGCTGATGTTTGTAATGTATGCGCACGCGGATGTAAAAACTTACACGAAAACAGTCATCTATTCTCTGTTTGGACTGGCAAATTATTTTTTTGACAAAGAGTATACAAATTACTTCAGCGAAAGCGCTAATTTGAATCCCTTACTGCACCTTTGGTATCTTTCTGTTATCATACAGGTGTATCTACTGTGGGGAATAGGTTGTTGGTTTATATCTATTTTATGTAAAATAAATCATAAATATACTTATACCATCAGGAAAACAGCTATATTATTTATCATCTTAATAAGCTGCTTATCGTATTGTTACAGCCAATCATTCACATTCCATGAAGTATTTTCATCAATTGGTCTGCCTGTTTGGCCTCAAACACAAGATGTTGCCTATTGGAATACATTCGGCCGAATCTGGCAAGTTCTCGCCGGAGGATTGGTGTTTGTTTTGCCGCCGGTGCGAAATAATCGGGTTTGCACCATGCTCACCGTCATGAGCATGGTGATTCTTTTGAGCCTCAGTCTATGCAATATATCGGCAATCCCCTTTGCCTCAACTTTCGTTGTCATATGTACGGTGTTGAGCATTCGTTATCTGCCGGATGTGAAGTTCAGAGCTTTTCTTGAACAAAAGTGGCTTACTTGGTTAGGTGGCATATCCTTCTCTTTGTATCTGGTTCATTTTCCGATATTGGTGTTATATAAGAGATGGGAAAAATCTTATCCACAGCTTGCAATTTCCATTATACTGATTGCCATTGCACTAGTACTGGCTTATTTGCTTTGGCGCTATGTGGAAAGAAAACGCATTTCCGTTATCAAAACCATATTTTGGGTAATGATAGCTTGTTTGGGCACTTGCGCCTGCCGCATCTATGTCAACAGGTATGTCTGGTTGCAGTTGCATGATACGATTATCTATCCAACATACACGCGGGAGATTGAAAATGTTGCACCGTCAATATACAATGGGTTTGACAGGCATGAGTTACTAAAGGAGGGCGGCACAATGCATTACCTTCGGAAAAAGGCAAGCGATGCCCCCATCCTGCCGTTGGGGACACCGTCTGACCATCCGCAGTTTGTGCTCCTTGGTGATAGTAATGCGCAGCATTGGTACGCAGGCTTTAATGAATTATGCCTGAAACATCATATATCCGGTGTCCATCTTGATAGCATTGTATTGCCCATGATGGATCGCTACATTCAAATTGGTCAGAAAAATTACAAGTGGGATAAAAACAAAGCTGCTGCATTATTTGACTGGTTAGATAGGCAGAAATCGATTGATACGGTAGTAATTTCTTTTCTGTGGCATCGTTTGCATGCAGGACCACAAACGGATTGGAGAGGAAGATGTTTTGAAGCATCTTTCTCTGAAAATGCAAAAAAACTGAAGGATTTTTGCCAAAAAATTAAGTCGCAGGGTAAGAAAGTAGTGTTGCTCATGCCCAGCCCGATTTTGCTCGATTTGAATCGAGAACTCCACGGGAAAGTGGAAGATTATGCCCAATGGATGATTTTCAGGGGAAAACAGTTTCCGACAAATGGCGAAAATCATCCTTTGGTGCTATCAAAAACAGCATACGACAATTATTACAAGGACGTCATTCAACTGCTGAATACATGGGAAGAACATGGAGATTGCAAAATACTTCACATAGAACGTGAAATGTTTAAACACGATTATTTTCACGCTATTCGCAATAATGTGATGTATGGAGTAGACCGTTATCATATATCTCCTGCGGCCGCTGTTGAAATAATGGAAACAGTAGGACATGATTTTGTCGATATACTCAGGAAGAATGCGGCAAACAGCCATCACTAATCCGAACAGGCATTTCCGTTTCCTTTCTGGTACAGTCCCTGCCGGGTACAGAATACAGTCCTACGAACATGCATTAATAAGCGACTTTTTGATGCGCGGGAATCAACTCTAGTATCTTGTTGAGTTAGTCCTTTAAATAGTGTGTATGTCTGCTATAATAAGGTCCTCATGAAAAAAGCAAGCCTTGAAATAGCAGCAGAAGATGTCCAAACTCTACAAAAGATTCTTCGTTGCCCAACTTCCGAATCAAGAGAGATTTTGCGGGCAAAAATAATTCTCGGTTTTGCAGACAATAAATCAGGATATCAAATTGCCAAGGAATTGGAAGTTGATTTTCATACCGTCAATAAGTGGCGTAAGCGATATTCCAAACTTGGTCTTGCCGGGTTAAAAGACGCCTATCGTAGTGGGCAACCGAGCCGATTAGAGGGAGATAAGGTTAAAGAGATTCTTGACAAAACAATGCATTGCATCCCCAAAGAAGCAACGCATTGGTCTTTAAGGTTGATGAGCAAATATGTAGGAGTTTCTGTATATCTTGTGAGTAAGGTATGGAAAGCAGCAGATCTCAAACCGCATCTCCGTAGTACGTTTAATTTCAGTAAAGACCCTGATTTTGCAGACAAGGTGATAGATATCATAGGCCTATATATGGCTCCGCCGGTTGATGCAATAGTCCTTTCGGTTGATGAAAAGACACAGATTCAGGCACTTGACCATACACAACCATTATTGCAATTAGCCCCTCACCAGATAGAAAAACATACTCATGATTACATACGTAATGGCACTACAAGTCTTTATGCCGCATTTGACATAGCTACAGGACGAGTTATCGGAAAGGCCAATAAACGACATAGAGCTAAGGAGTGCATCTCATTCCTGAACCTCATAGATAATCGGATGCAGAGCAGAAAGAATAAAGAGAACATACACATCATCATGGACAATAGCTCAACGCACAAGACAAAAGAGGTCAAAGAATGGTTGAAAGCTCATCCAAACT
>JAZQLH010000067.1:0-37053 GCA_045542555.1 Acetatifactor sp.
CTATCATGGTGAAATCAGCCACTATCCAGTCTTCCACAAACTGGTTGAAATCCACCGCTTCACTTCCGCGAAAAGAAACAATGGCATCCTCTTCGCCTGTTTGGATGGTCACGGCATAGAAACCAGTTTCCTTTTGCTCCGCCTCTTTGGATACCGCTACAATACGCCAACCCTGACAAATAGTTCCGGCCTTCACACCATCAATAAATGCTTTTGCATCATTCTGCACTGCAAGCTCATCGCCTTCATTGTCACCGGCTATGATGTTTTGGTCGAAATATAAATCGTAGGGATTTTCATAAGAACTAAAAATCTCTTGGAGGGTAGGGTATTCTTCATGTTCCACATAATATTTATTAATATCCAGTTTACTGATATTACAATACGCCACCTGTGTTGCCCAACATAATTCCTGATCTGTGTACATTCTATTGCTCATTTGTGTTTATCTCCCTTCTTACTTCATCATATTCTTCAAGAGTTTTATTAATCACACCATCATCATACCCAAAACCAAATTCAATACTCCCATCAATCGTATCATCATATTTTGCTCGCACCTTACTTTCTTCTTGACACTTATTAAACATATCCTTCTCTACAAAATATAAGTTACACCCGCAATTTTCCATCGTTTCATCATATAATCCGCATATACCTGAGTACTCTTTCATAACAATATCTTCATTATATTTTAAATTTTCTTTATTAATAAAAACTTGCAAATAATATCCTGCATCCTCATATGTTTGATAAAACTCTTCTATTGTCACGTCCTTATAATAGTCAGAAGATTTTCCCACAAAAGTAAATGTTACTTTTACAAAACATTCTCCATAAACCTCCTCAAACTTTGGCTGTAGCTTTTCCTTCAACTGTTTTGAAACAGCCCCTTGAATATACTCATCTGTGTAAACGCCTCTTCCATCTTTATAAACCTTCGCTTCAAATACTATATCTTGTTCATCTTCTGGTGAACATGTCGCATAAAACATTGTCTGACTCATGGTCCATACATCATGAATTACAAACTCTTCATCATATTTTTCTTCCAATGCATCTGCGGCCTCCCGTTTCAAACTACTTTCTGTATGTACATAATTTTTCACATTTCCACTACATCCTGTCAGCAACAAACTCAACAGCAGCAAAACACTCACCACTCGTACTCTCATTTTCCTCATATTGCTTCCCATCCTTTCCCTTTATACGTCCTGTCCCATTATGCCGTTTTCCAACAAATAATAAATACAATGCGCATCACAAATCAGTTCCATGCGTTCCGTCTCCAGGCGCATTAATTCATTTTCCTGCTCCAACAACTGAACATAGGTGATTTTCCCTTTTTCGTATAGCGACTCCGCATTTTGTACCTTAAGCTCCATCACGTGGATTTGGTTTTCTAAAGATTTCTTCTCGCGAATAATGGTGCGGTATTGTAGCTGCAATTCTTTGATATAGATTTCTTCAGCCTGATTATTCCATGTATATTCGCCCAATTCAGGTAATGTCTCAGACACCGTAATCGGAGTATATGCGCCGCCATATATGCCGATTAATTCCTTGTAAAATGCCTGCTGGTCCTGCATGGTCTCTATCTGCAATAACACCTGCGTATGCCGGTATTTTGCCTCCTCTACATCTAACGGTATTGCATACCCCAGTTCTAATTTACTTTCTTCTATTGCACATTTTTGCTCCCACTCTTTTTCTAAAGAAGAAAGGTATTCCAATTGCAAGTCTGCAAGCTGTACATTCAATTGGTTGCGATAAATCATATAATCCACAGAAGTATCTGTATCATCGCTATTCGTCACATCATTTCCGCTTACACTGTCACCATCTGAAACCGTTCCGATTTCTATTCCAATCATCTGGTCAACCTCATCCGCAGATGCGGTTATCGAAAATATCAGGCATGCCGCCAGCGCCGTAATTGCTATTTGTCTCTTCTTCATCTCTTCTTCCGTACCTATCTCAATATTTATTGTTGCAATTTGTGAAATCCAAATAAAAAAGGTTACACAAACTAAATGTAATAGCTTGTGTAACCGAACCATCATAACTGATTGTATTATGACTTCCAGCTTTGCGTCCACCCATCGCTGGATGTTTGCCTTTTACCAGATAATAATACATTATTTTATCTTTTTTGTCAATGTTCGTGCCAATTCACACTAACATTAATTTTTACATTCCTACATTTATCTACGACCTTAATATCTAGTTCAACTATTTCTCCTCAACACCTCCCGATTCATAGGTACTCACATCATACAGCTTAAACTGCATGCCGTCCCCGGTCTCCTCCATCCGAATTCGGAAAGCCAATTGACCAATATGTATCGGCATGAGCGAATCCTCTGTAAAAATACCCACACCCACAATCACCATATTGGGGTCAAATATAAACTGTGTCTGCTCGTAATAACAACGGGCATTTTTGATTTTAAACATCTGTCCATCTAAGGAATCAGGGCAGGGCCTCAGGGCAAACAACTCCTCTTTGCCATCTTCCAGATCATAGATTTGCACCTCCTTGGCATTTCTATCCACCTTAATGGAAACCAGTTCCTTTATCTGCTCCATCATCTCCTGATTGTTCAGCTCATACCGCTCCAGCGTTCCGGTTTCATACGGTTTAAAATAAAGCAACTCATCCATATGCACGCCACTACCGCCCATAGCACAATAGCTTAAGTACAGGCCGCCGTCCTCCGACTCCGTTATCTTGGGGAACTCGTAACCAATCCAGTTATCAATATCATCCAGATAATTCCAGTTGTCCTCACCGTTTATCCTGTAGTTAATCAAAAGGCCTGTGTATTGGTATTCATCGCTGTGGAAACCATACAGGGCATACTTTCCATTTTCAATGGCATCCAAGAAATACAATTGGTCCCCTTGGGGCAAATCTGCCGTAGTTGTAAGGGGCGTTGCCTCCTCCAAAGGAATCGCTGTAAGGATACGGTCCATCACCTGCGAAACGGAAAGTTGCGGGGCATCCGTTTCATCCGGAACAAGCCCTTCCCAAAACACCTCATATATGCGGAAATCTCCGGCTCCCTCTGTTTTACCCAGCAGATAGTATCTTTGGTATCGTCCCTCCGGAAGTTGTGGCAAACTATACCACTTTTTCGCATTATACTTCCAGCTCACATCAGCCTTTACCATTACATATTCCGTCAGCTCGTTCTCTTCAAGCGTCTGGCTGATGTAGGCCTTATTGGTATCGTTGACCTTCTGCATATCTTCCATGGTCAGGGTAGACAAATCATGGATGATAGATTCTGAATCATACATGCCATCGTCAAATTGCTTTTTGCCGTTCTGCACGGAATTTTGCAAGCTTTCATTTCCAACCAGATCCATGAGCTTATCGTAGTTACCGGCGGCCTCGGAATAATAATAACTGTAAATCAGGTGCTCTACCTCATTTTGTGTGGCGTCCTCGCAGACAAAATGTCTGTCATCAAAGGTAAAATCTGCGGTGCCTGGGGCGTCCCTTGTTTCAAGTTTGGTCACATCCGTATATTTTTCATAAATTATGTCATAGGAAGGGGTGGTAGTGCTAGCCTCGTTGGAATTTTCGACAGGCGTATCCTTATCCGTAGGTGCAGGCTCCTCTGTCACAGTTCCCGCTCCCTTAGTGTCACTCTCCCCACTCGGCTCCTCCTTGCTCACCGGATTGGTCATGAAAAATACCACCACACCCATAATAGCCACAAGGACGATAAGCACAATCCAAAAAGACGGCTTGCGATAATTCAGAACGGATTTTACACGCTCCTTGACTCCTACCTCGCCAAAGGCCAGGGGACATGCCGCTATCATTCTACGGGAAACATTGCAGTTAAGCAGGGCCTTGGAGTATTCCTTTTTGTCCTCCACGCCCATATCCTTTATTACCTTCTCATCGCAGGCCAGCTCAATATCCCTGCACAGCATGACATAAGCAATCCAGATAAAGGGATTGAACCAATAAATCGATAAAAGCAGAAAACCAAAGGGCTTCCACAGATGGTCCAGCCGCTTTAAATGTGCGTTCTCATGGGCCATTACATACTGCTGTGTGGCCTCCTCCATGCCGGAGGGCAGGAAAATACGGGGCCTTATGATTCCCAGAATGAAGGGCGAAGCAATGTCGTCGCATATGTATATTTTATCTTCTATACAAATGGATGCACGCACCTTTCTATGTAGCAGCAAATAGGTAACCGCTGCATACGAAAGCATCACAATCACCCCAAATGTCCATACAGAGGAAGCAATTCCCAGCCATATTTGCATCGGATTGACACTTTCCGCAGGCGTTGGTGCCAGATTCTCTGAAAGCACCGGGTTAATGGTCTGGTCAACTACAACGATTCCACTGTCAATCTGAGGTTGCTCCATGTACACAATCTCTTCGGGAATGGGATTGGTGCTGGGAATGAGACTTAGTACACTTTCAAAAGAAACCGGACATACCAGCCTAAATGCAACCAATGCCCACAAAGCACAAATTACCCTTTTGGGCGCACGCTTTAGGACAAGGCGAAGAATCAGTATCGCCACAATCAAAAAACTGGCTGTAAAACTCATGTTTAAAAGCTTCAAAAAAAGTTCCGTCATAGCCTACTCCTCCCCATAAGAATCAATCATCCGTCGAATTTCATCCAGCTCTTCGCTTGATATTTTCTTCCGTGATGTAAATGCCGCAATAAATGCGGGAAGGGACCCTTCAAAGGTATTCTCCACAAACTTTTCACTTTGGATGGCATAGAATTCTTCCTTGGAAATCAGAGCCGTCACCACACTATTATCCGTGCAGAAAATCCCCTTCTCGCATAACTTTTTTAGCACGGTATATGTAGTAGTTCTCTTCCAATTTAATTCCTTTTCACACAAGGATACCAGATCACGTGTGGTAAGGGGTTCATTCTGCCAGATAATATCTGCAAACCGGGCCTCCACAAGGCCTAATTTTATTTCTTCCATAGGTATCTCTCCTTTTGTCTATCTCTTATAGACACCATTAGTCTACTCCCGATAGACAGTTTTGTCAATAGTTTTTTTGCGCAAAAAAAGCGGAGCTTTTTACAAGCTCCACCCTTTTATTTTCATTTATTCAGTCAGTCTGTCTGCATATTTTACTCTATATATTCTTCTCAAAGAATCGTCGATACGTTCCTCTGAAATCACACCGTTATTAACAGCCTCCAACACGCCGTTGTAAGCCAGCTCATAATCTTCCGGCATGAGAATCATGTCACATCCTGCCTTCAGAGCCATAACAGCCGCTTCATCTGAACCATAATATTCTGATACTGCCTTGATATTCATGGCATCTGTAATAATCACTCCGCTAAAACCAAGCTCCTTGCGCAAAATATCGGTCACTACTGCCTCCGACATAGAGCAGGGAGTATTGTCTCCTGCAAGGGAAGGCGCCGCCATATGGCTGACCATAACCATATCTGCACCGGCATCAATTCCGGTCTTAAATACGATAAATTCATTTGCCCTGAAATCCTCTGCTGTTCTGTCTGTGGAAGAAAGACCGTTGTCAGGATTTTGAGTCGTCGCACCCATTCCGGGGAAATGCTTCAGGCAGGCACTTACATTCTGCTCCTCGAGTCCCTGCACCATGGAAGCAACATAGCTTCCCGCTGCGGTGGCATCTGAACCATATGCTCTATCTTTCATAACAGAACCATCCACACTACTGATATCTGCTACAGGTGCAAAGTTCAGGTTAAAACCATAGTCCGCCAGATAGGTACCCATAGCACTTCCTGTAGCATATGCACCGTTCTCCTGCGCTGCATCTGCCACCCCCTTGGCATTGCTCTGCTTGGTCACAAGACCTTTTTCTGCCAGAGGACTAATTTTACCACCCTCGTCCTCTATTGCAATAAATAAAGGATAGTTGGCATAAAGCTTGGTATTATCAATCATTTCTTTAAACTGTGCTTCACTTTGAATATTCTTGGTATTATAGACAATACCGCCCACTGCATGCTCAGTAAGCGCAGTTTTGGTACCGTCGCCGGCCTTTACCGCAGTGCTTACACCGGTAATGGACTCAGGCGTCACAATAAAGAGTCCCGCAATTTTATCTTCAAGCGGCATCACTTCAATGCCGGCATTAACCAATTCATCCAGCTTCTGCTCCGGTGTAAGCTCGGTCACCACTTCTTCCGACGAAGGCTGCGTCTCCGGCTGTTCCAGCGTCTCCTCCGTGCCCAGAAGTTCTTCCACCTGAGCCTGTTGCTGTTGTTCCTGAACCTGACTCTCCTTGGTAAGAGCCTGCACACCAAATACAATGCCCACTGCCATAATTAAAATAAATATAATCACCGTTGCATACGCCAGAATCTGATTGCGTATACGACGCTTTCTTCTCGCTTCCCGTCTTTCAAGCTGCTCCTGCGTGCTCTGTTCCATACTACTAACTCCTCTATATCTTCTCTTTATCACATAAAACTTACTCATACCCTATCATACATTACTTTTCGACATTTTTCCACTATAAATTCCATGTTTACAAAAAATTAAGCAAACGAATGAGAGCGTATCGATTCTTATTAATCAATACGCTCTCTTAAACTATGCTCTCCAATGGTCTTAATTCCTTTCTGTTTAAATTTTCGAGTTATTTTAACTCTTAGCAAACGAGATGAAGTATTCTTCAGTTCCATTTTCTCCTTTGTATTCTTTCCACTTCTCTTTCGTATAGGATACTGTAACGTTCCAAGTAATTTAATAAATTCTTTGGTAATTCGCTACTTTTTCATCTGTGTACTCGAAAATCTATATAAATTTTTCTCTTAGGGGAAATTACCCTGTACCTATTACTTTGGTACCTCAATGGAAGATTTCTGGTTTAAAATTTAGTAGTTAGGTGGACCGTACCTCCTTTACTTAGATTTCTCTCTGTTGTTTTGTTGTTGAATTAAATATAACATGGTCGACAATATTTGTCAACACATTTTTTCAAAAAAATTTATATTTTTTCTATTTTCTTTTATTTCTTTGGAAATATCTGTCAAATCGACAATAATCGACATATTGCAACACACTTCTATCGTGTCAAGTCCCAACTCGTTTATTTGTGTCTTCAGGTATGTAATGTGGATGGAAGCGCCTTATCCCCTACCACGAGACCTTGAAAAACGTCGGCACTTAGATTGCGTATTTTGCAATCTTATGTGCCGCTACGCTTTTTCACGGAGTGGAAACGTTCCGTGGCAGGGGATAAGGCGCTTCCATCCACACTGCATAATCCCCCAAAACACAAATAGACAACTTGGGGCTGTATCAAAATGAAAAGCCCCGGGCAAATGCCCGCGGCTTCACGTGTTCTTAGATTCTGGTAATTACAAAGATATCATAAATTGCCTTGATTGCAGTTTCGAAATCTTCATCAGATACACCGATAATGATGTTCTGCTCAGAGGAGCCCTGATCAATCATCTTGATATTGATGTGATTATGAGCCAACGCTGCGAAAACTCTGCTTGCAGTACCACGCATGGACTTCATACCACGACCCACAACTGCAATCAGTGCGATATCAGACTCGATATCAATGGTATCGGGATTCGCCAGTCTGTGGATACCTGCCACAACCTGCTGCTCCTTGTGCATGAACTCGTCCTGATGTACGAATACCGTCATGGTATCGATACCGGAGGGAACATGCTCGAAAGAAATGCCCTGCTCTTCAAACGCCTGAAGCACCTTTCTGCCAAATCCAATCTCGGAGTTCATCATATCTTTTTCAATGTTGATGGAGCAGAATCCCTTCTTACCTGCGATACCAGTGATGACATACTTGGACTTCTGACAGGTGCTACCCACAATCCAGGTACCCTTGTCATCCGGCGCATTGGTGTTACGGATATTGATGGGAATACCCTCCTGACGCACAGGGAAAATGGCATCCTCATGAAGCACGCTTGCACCCATATAAGAAAGCTCACGAAGCTCCTTATATGTGATAACATCGATACTCTCAGGAGAGTCTATAATTCTGGGATCTGCAATCATAAAGCCGGATACATCCGTCCAGTTCTCGTACACATCAGCACCTGCGGCTTTCGCAACAATGGAACCGGTAACATCGGAACCGCCTCTTGAGAAGGTCTTAACTGTTCCATCAGGAAGGGCACCATAGAAGCCGGGAACAACTGCCTTTTTGCAGTTTTTCAGCTTTGCAGACAATATCCCATTGGTCTTCTCTGCATCAAATTCACCCTTCTCATTGAAGAAAATCACGGTTGCCGCATCAATAAACTCATATCCTAAATATGCTGCCATGATGATACCGTTTAAGTATTCACCACGGGAAGCCGCATAGTTGGAACCGGCCTTTGCCTTAAAATCCTTCTCAATGGTTTTGAACTCATCATTCAAGCTTAAATCCAGCTTAAGACCCTTGATAATTTCCTCATAACGAGCCTTAATTGCCTTAAGCTCCTTGGCAAAATCCTTATCTTCCTCTGCCAATGCATAGCATCCATACAACATATCCGTTACCTTGGTGTCGTCCTTGGAACGCTTACCGGGTGCGGAAGGAACAACGTAACAACGCTCCTTGTCTGCACGAATGATGTCTCCTACCTTTTTAAACTGCTCAGCACTTGCCAGTGAGCTACCGCCAAATTTTACTACCTTAGCCATTTCAAATACTCCTTTTTATTAATACATGCGAATCTTGCTGAGAACTGTATCGCCCAGTTTCTCGCAACATGCCGCAAACTCTTTTTCCTTCATGGACTTGGTGAAAATAACCATGTCGTCACGTCCGTCAATGGTCAGCACATCTTCACCGAACAATGCAACGGCATCAGCCTTCATGGATGCCTTCACACGCACATAAAAACGTCTCTCAATCTCGGACACATCTGCAAGCTTTGCATCTGCATCATCCCAGAAGCACATAATTACCTTGCCAAGATGTCTTGCACAGTCAACCACATCGGATACAACTGCGCTTGCGGTGGGCAGCTTACCTGCTCCGCGACCGTAGTACATAGAGTCACCCAGCATATTACCGGTAACAAACACTGCATTAAATACATCATTTACCATTGCAAGGGGATGTGATTTGTCAATCATGAAAGGAGCTACCATAGCCAGCACCTCATCATCGCTCATTGCCTCGCTTCTGCCCAGAAGTTTTACAGTCTTGCCTGCTGCCTTTGCATATACAAAATCATCCGCAGTCACTTTGGTAATACCCTCAGTGAAAATCTTCTCGGAATCCACATTTTTGCCCATCATCAAAGAAGACAAAATTGCAATCTTACGACATGCATCATGACCCTCTACGTCAGCCTCGGGATTACGCTCTGCGTAGCCTTTCTCCTGTGCTTCTTTCAATACGGTATCAAAATCAGCACCTTCCATCTCCATCTTGGACAAAATATAGTTGGTTGTTCCGTTCAGAATACCGGTAATTCCTTCAATGCGCTCTGCGGTCAAAGAGTAGTTCAAAGGACGAATGATAGGAATACCACCGCCTACACTTGCCTCAAACAGATAGTTACAATTATTTGCTTTTGCAATCTGCAAAAGCTCGGGGCCATGCTTTGCAACCAGCTCTTTATTGGAAGTACAAACGCTCTTGCCTTTCTCCAGCGCAGCCTTGGTATAATCATAGGCAAATGTCACGCCACCCATGGTCTCACAGATAATCTGTACATCCGCATCATTTACAATAATATCAAAATCGTGAACTACTTTATCCCCATAAGGATCTTCGGGAAAATCTCTCAGATCCAGTATGTACTTAACATTTAGCTCCTGTCCGGATTTCTTATTTACCATATCCTTATTTTTCTCAATAACCTCTACTACACCGCTACCTACGGTGCCGTAACCTAATACTGCTACATTAACCATAATGTTCTCCTTTTATCTTTATTCTCTGGCCAGAATCTTGACGTGATGTACGCCTCTCTGATCCTCCATTTTCTCAATCATTTTAGAAATGTCCCCGGTGGTCTTAAGCACCTGAATACTCAGACTTAAAGAAGCTATACCGTTAATCGGAATACTCTGATGGATCGTCAGAATGTTTCCGTGGTACTCTGCAATCACTTTCAGTACATCCGACAGGCATCCCGGCTCGTCATCCATCTGAAAGGTCAGCGTGATGGTCGTTCCCTGTGAATTGTCATGAAACTGAAAAATATCGTCCTTGTACTTGTAAAAAGAACTGCGGCTGATACCAACTGCATCAACCGCCTCCTGGATTGTCAGAACCTTCTCCGACTCCAAAAGCCGCTTCGCCTCAACCACTTTGAGTAAAACCTCAGGGACCGCTTTACTGCGCACCACATAATACTTGGCTGTTTCTCCCATAGTGTTTCCTTTCTGTTTTCGTGGAACGGACACTTGTTTGTCAACGAAGGATATTCTAACACAGTATATTTTAAATTACAAGAGCAATTTACCAAATTTTTGATATTTTTCGCTCATGGGCGTACAAATGTCTTTGTACTAGAGAGTGATTGCGTACTCTGATGTGTACATTTCTATAAGTTTGGCAGTGCTGTTGTACTGCTCTCCCATACAAAATTCCTTGGACCATGTCATATAATAAGACCAGGGAATATGGGTGTTTTGAAGTTTTTGTATATCCGGCATATACCCTACTTCCGCCAGTGCTGCAACCTTCTTACGACTGGTAGCCGAAACAAGCTTCTCATATTCTAACGCATAATCCGTTTCGGCATACTCAGGCAGATAAATATCTGCAGAGACAATATCCACTCTGGCATCACCTGGATATCCTACTCTTTCACTACAACTCCACACCCAAATCAAATTATCCAACTTATACTCCACGGTATAATAGTCAAACATTATTCGGTACAACTGTCTGGCCACACGGGGGCCTTTCGCTCCCCACCAGAACCATTCGCCATCTGCCTCATGGAATGGTCTCCAGAGTACAGCAATTCCAGCCTCCTTGAATCGCAGAAGTGCCTTGGCAATCACATCCATATCATTATAGAAGGCTGCACGCTCCGGTGTGCCCTCCTGCAAAATCCTTGAAGCATCGAAATCAGTGTGTTTAGCATAGAAACTCTTGTCCCGTCCGCCCAGCGGAGAAAACCAGTGGAATGTAAACTCCACAATTCCTCCCTTTTCGCCAAGCCGTCCTGTTTTATCCACACTGACGCTTCCGACGTTTTGAGCCCATCCAAATGCAGTATCAAGCGTCTTTTGATTCTCATAAACTTCCGTAAGACATTCCTCTGACGCATCATGATAATTGATATTCGGAGAATAGGCCAAAAGCTCAAAACCTCTCAATTTGGGTTCTTTACCTGTTTTTTCTTTAATATAGGCAATCTCCTCCATAGGATTGGTCTGTGTATGCTGACCGGTAACAATACCTGTACCTGCCACATTTTTCAGATAAGCCAAAACATCCTTTACTTCCTTAGTAGCGTTAGGATTGGCTGTCACTACGTAATCCGGTTCCGCCTTCTGCTTTTCATCCATCAGTCTGCGAATCATCTCGATACACATTCTTCCGTTATGGTAAGGACATTTCCATGCATGTACAAGCCCCTGATTAACATCTATTGAGCCATCCTCTTTCACACTTTCAAACCATTCACCGCTACGGGCGTCTACCTGTTTGGTCAAAATATAATTCCAGATAGCTTCCACCGCATGCATATATTCTTCATGTTCAGGCGCTCTCTGCCATGCATTACAAAAACCTACTACGGCCTCTGCCTGCACCCACCAGATGCGCTGTTTATCAATTTTATCTACTTCTCTTTCGTTGTAGAAGCAGCCATACTCTGCATCAAAAGCATGCTCATAGGCAACTCGGGACAGCCCCTCTACCACTGGTCTGAGTCTATCCTCCCAAGCGGCATCATTTAACACCTCTCCTGCACGGTCCACAAGCCAAGCAGCCTCAATATCATGCCCATAGGATTCCAGATCAATCAGGGTGTTATAGTCCTTGTCGAAGAACACCTCACAGATACCTTTTTCAGCATTATATATTTTAGTACAAAATATATCCAGAATCTCGCAGAGGGTCTCTTTCACCTTTGCATTGGCATCCACTCGATACAACTCCGTATAAGCTTCCATCACATGAAGCAGTGTGTTCATGGTACGGGTTGCCATGACTCCATTCTCCGACAATTTCTCATTTGAAGCAGGCTTAAAGGTGCGATCAAAGGCCTCGAGATAACCGTCCTTATCCCTACATTTATCCTCAATGAGGTCATAAAGCCCGTAAGCTGTCTTAAGTGCTTCTTCCTTGTTGCTCGCCTCGTAATAGGCCGACAATGCATAAATGGCAAAAGCCTGATTGTAGGTATGCTTCGTATCATCAGCGGGCTTCCCATCATAGGTCACAGACCAAAACATACCACCCTTTTCAGAATCCATGCAGTATTCTTTCAGAAAATTGTAAGCATGGTCAGCCTTGTAAAGTAACGCCTTGTCTTTCAACAGCACATACGCCGCAGAATAAAACCACAGGATTCGGCTATGAAGAATTACTCCCTTGTCGCTTTTCATACTTTTCTTCATATCATGGCCTACAAAACCACAGAACCCACCATACTCCTCATCCACACAATTGTTCCAAAAAGGGATAATACTTTTTGTTAAATGCTTCTTAAATGAATCTGCCTTCACTTTCGCACCTCCTACAATTTCGCAAAATAATTCTCCCTATCTTCCTCCGGTATAAGCAGGGCACCCATTGCCTGATTTGCAGTCAATTCCATGGTTTTCATAATGTTTCGTATAGAATTCAATAATGTTTCTGCTTTTCCTTCCGCTTTTCCTTCCGCTCTCCAATCTGCCCTTAACTCATCCATTGCCTGACACATATCATATCCTCCCTTCACTTCATAGTTATCCAATCTCTCCAAAATTTCGGTTGTGTCTGTCATGATTGCAATTACTTCTGCTGTATCTTGGTCCAATACCCGAAATTCTTCCTTCTTAAATACCTCACATAACTTCTTTTTATTTTTCCTGTAGGGAATCACCTGTAACAGTTGCTTTAACCCCGTCTGAAACATTGAGTAATCTGTTACTTCATTAGCACAAAACAGATTCATTCCATAATCCTGAAAATGTTCTACCCAATCACACCCAGCCTCACTAAAATTCATCATATCACGCAATCTTCGCGGTCCATTCCACAACTCCGTCCCATGATAAAAGCAAACCGAATATGTAGGATATAATTTATCATTTTCCCCAATCAAAACATTCCATTTATTAGGCTCAATGCCCTGTGCCAGTAGTTCAACTTCCTTTTGTTTCCGAATTTGACGCATCTGCTCTTCATATTCCATTTGGTCATACTGCATCATTCTCCAAGGCATTGTATAATCAACCGCTTCTTGATTCTCAATCGCCGTTAATGCAAAAAACACACCGTCCTTTGTACGTTTTTTGATATCACGGAATCGATTTGAACTATGCAATTTACCCTTTCGAGACTTTTTCATCGTCACATAACGACCGTCATCCGACTCTAACATCTCCGGTTTTAGCACTCGCTTCCCATTAAATACAGCCACATTGATTAATTCTGTAAAACGTTCCGGCTCCTTCATATATCGATACATAGCATCATCATATTTCCCCACATACACTCCTCCTTTACTGCGGAGGCTCCTGGCAGGTCCTCCACCTACATTATTTTGTTGTTCCAAGTGAAAGACCGACAGAATTGTCAAAGAAATACTTGAACTTTAAGATAACTATATTTTAATTCACGAATCCATATATGTCAACAGATATCACAGCTCAAAACGCACAAAAAAACAGTATCCATGAGCCTTGTATATGCTCATGGATACTGCCTTAAATTCATATTATGTAGGATAAAATCCTTTCCTATGGCTTATACCAAAGGATACTTGTCGGTAAGCTCCTGAACGATTGCTCTTGCCTCTGCAACCTTCTCCTCGCCACCCTTGATTACCATTGCAATTGCCTCAGCAATCTTGTCCATATCCTCGGTGTTCATGCCTCTGGAAGTAACTGCAGGAGTACCAAGACGTACACCGCTGGTTACGAAAGGAGACTGAGGATCGTTGGGGATGGTATTCTTGTTACAGGTAATGTGAGCTGCATCAAGAAGCTTCTCTACAGCCTTACCGGTAAGACCAAAGTTGGTCAGATCAACCAGCATCAAGTGGTTATCGGTACCGCCGGAAACAATCTTGATACCTCTGTCCATCAGGCCCTTACACAGAGCCTGTGCATTGTCTGCGATATTTTTCTGATAAGTCTTGAACTCATCGCTGAGTGCCTCTTTGAAGCAAACTGCCTTTGCAGCAATCACGTGCATCAGAGGACCACCCTGAATGCCGGGGAAAATAGCCTTGTTGAAGTTGTACTTCTCAGCTGCTTCCTTGTTGCAAAGAATCAGACCACCTCTGGGACCTCTCAAGGTCTTGTGAGTGGTAGTAGTTACAACATCTGCATAAGGGATGGGGCTGGGATGAATACCTGCTGCCACCAGACCTGCGATGTGCGCCATATCTACCATAAGTACTGCACCAACCTCGTCAGCAACCTCACGGAACTTCTTGAAGTCAATGGTACGTGCGTAAGCGGATGCTCCTGCAATAATCAGCTTAGGTTTAGCCTCCAGTGCAATCTCACGAAGCTTATCGTAGTCGATAAAGCCATCATCATTTACACCGTAAGGAACAATATTAAAATACTTACCGGACATATTTACAGGGCTTCCGTGTGTCAGATGTCCGCCATGATCAAGGTTCATACCCATGATAGTGTCGCCGGGCTGACAGTTTGCAAACTGTACTGCCATATTAGCCTGCGCACCGGAGTGAGGCTGAACGTTTGCGTAATCACAGCCAAACAGCTCCTTTGCTCTCTCAATAGCAAGATTCTCAACTACGTCTACGCAGTCACAACCGCCGTAGTATCTCTTGCCGGGATATCCTTCTGCATATTTGTTGGTGAGGGGGCTGCCCATGGTAGCCATAACTGCCTTGCTTACCCAGTTTTCGGAAGCAATCAGCTCAATATGGCTGTTCTGTCTTGCCTGCTCATCCACTATGGCCTGTGCGATCTCGGGATCCACAACCTTTACTTCATCCAATGAATACATGTTTCATCCTCCTGTTTACTACTTTAATCTAATGAATCAAAGCCTTATTTTGGATTATAGCATAGATTCCCAAGAATGCAAAGAAAATATTTGCAATAAAATATCCACTAATATATAATTGTTGAATGTAGATAAAATATAGCTAATTAGAAAGAAGGTAGCTTTATGACAACCAACGAAAAAGCACTGATGCTTCATGAACAATGGAATGGCAAATTAGAGACCGTTTCCAAGACACCTGTGAAGTCCCGTGAAGATTTAACACTCTGCTACACTCCCGGTGTTGCTGAGCCCTGCAAGGTAATCGCCGAGGATAAGGAAGCAGCTTACAAATACACCATGAAGGCCAACACCGTAGCCGTAGTTTCCGACGGTAGCGCCGTTTTAGGTCTCGGTAACATCGGCCCTCATGCGGCTATGCCTGTTATGGAAGGAAAAGCTGTACTGTTCAAAGAATTCGGTGGTGTAAACGCTGTGCCCATCTGCCTCGACACTCAGGACACTGAAGAGATTATCAAGGCTGTGACCTGGCTCGCTCCGGGATTCGGCGGTATCAATTTGGAAGACATCAGCGCTCCCCGTTGTTTTGAAATCGAGGAACGCCTAAAAGCCACTTTGGATATCCCTGTGTTCCATGATGACCAGCACGGCACCGCAATCGTCGTTCTTGCCGGCATCATTAATGCATTAAAAGTGGTAAATAAACAAAAAGAGAACTGCCGCGTGGTGGTAAATGGTGCCGGAAGTGCCGGTGTTGCCATTACCAAACTTCTTCTGACCTATGGCTTTACCAATGTCATCATGTGCGACAAGGTTGGTATTGTATCCAAGGACACCGAGGGCCTCAACTGGATGCAGCAGAAAATGACAGAAGTAACTAATTTGAATAATGAATCCGGAACTTTGGCTGATGCCATGAAGGGTGCTGATATTTTTGTAGGTGTGTCCGCCCCCGGCATTGTAAGCCCTGAGATGGTAGCTACCATGAATAAGGACGCCATTCTCTTTGCCATGGCAAACCCCGTTCCAGAGATTATGCCGGATGTAGCGAAGGCTGCCGGTGCTAAGGTCGTTGGAACCGGACGAAGCGACTTCCCCAATCAGGTAAACAACGTAGTCGCATTTCCCGGCATCTTTAAAGGTGCATTAGAAGGACGTGCAACTCAGATTACCGAAGAAATGAAGCTGGCTGCTGCTAATGCCATCGCAAGTCTTGTTCCTTCTGATGAACTACATGAAGACAATATTTTACCCGAAGCTTTCAATCCCGAGGTTGCAAAGCTTGTGGCAGAAGCCGTGAAATCTCACATTGTACGCTAATAATCGGTCAAATATGATAAACGAAACGAACTGGTATCAAAAACCATATTATTCTCTGGATGCATGGTGCAAAAACACCCTGCATCATAAATGCTACAAAATAGCCCTGAATGCCCACATGAGCTGTCCCAATCGGGACGGCTTGTTGGACACTCGGGGCTGTATCTTCTGTAGTGCCGGAGGCAGTGGCGACTTTGCAGTAGATATCGCCGGAAAAAGCGTAAATGAACAACTTGCGGAGGGGCTTTCCCGTTTTCGTGATAAGTTTGCTCTTGATTTAGAACAAGCTGACAAGACAGACGCCTGCCTGATTGCCTATTTTCAAGCATATACCAATACTTATGCTCCTGTGGAATACTTGCGCCAAGTATATACCGAAGCCCTCGACTGTCCTTTGGTATGCGGCATTTCCATCGGCACCAGACCGGACTGTCTGCCCGAAGAAGTAATTTCCCTTTTACAGGAATTAAAGGCAACCTACCCGGATAAATTCATCTGGATTGAACTGGGACTGCAAACCAGCCATGCAAAGACGGCAGATTTTATTCGCAGAGGCTATGAACTCTCCTGCTTTGAGGATGCATTTGCCAGACTAAAAGCCATTGATATCCCTGTAATTGTACACTTAATTCTGGGACTTCCGGGCGAGACACCTGAAATGATGTTAGAAAGTGTGCAATATTTAAACAAACTTCTCCCCTTCGGTGTCAAGTTGCAGCTTTTGCACATTTTAGAACATACAGATTTGGCAAAACTATATCTAAACACTGAACGGCAAGATATGGATACGCCCCCTATAGTCCCCTTGGAAAAAGAGGAATATCTGGACATCCTAATTAACTGTATCCGCCACTTGGACCCCAGAATTGTCATTCACAGGCTTACCGGAGACGGCCCAAAGGATATCCTTCTGGCCCCACGTTGGAGCCTGAACAAACGAGATGTACTAAACAGTTTGCATATGCAACTAAAAAATCTTTCCGCACATCAGGGAGATATGCTATAATTTAATTGAAAATAGGAATGAAAGAGGAATATAAATGCTCCAAGACCCCTTAACACTTTATAAATTGATTGTACTTTATATGTTAAACCGTGTAACCTTTCCTTTGACCAATGCCCAGATCAGTAATTTTATTCTTGAACGGGAATACACCAATTTCATGACTCTGCAACAGGCCATCAGCGAGCTTACTGATGCAGGCATGATTTCTCCCAAGACCATCAGAAACCGCACTCATCTGGATATTACGGAGGAAGGCATTCAGACCCTCAACTACTTCGGCAGCCGCATCGGTGACTCCATCCGTCAGGACATCGACGCCTACTTTAAAGAAAATGAGCTGGCTCTTCGCAACGAAGTATCCGTACAGGGCAATTACTATAAATCAACCTCCGGAGAATATGAGGCACACCTGGTAGCCAAGGAAAAAGGAATTTCTTTGGTGGATATTACCCTGTCCGTGCCCACAGAGGAAGTTGCCTCAACTATATGTGACAACTGGCAGAAGAAAAACGAAAACATTTATCAATACCTGATACAGGAACTGTTTTAGAATATACTGCACACGAATAGCAAAGCCGCACATCCAAAAATGTGCGGCTTTTTCTCGCCTATTCCTGCGACTGTTTCGCATCTTTCTTAATCCTTTTAAAATGCTCTTTAATCTTCACCTCATAACCGTTTCCGGTAGGTCTGTAAAACTCCTTACCATTCAACTCATACGGCAGGTACTGCTACTTTACATAATGATTCGGATAATCATGTGCATATTTATAACCGATACCATGCCCCAATTTGGCCGCCCCCTTGTAATGTGCATCCTGTAAATGAGTAGGAATGGGCAGATTACCGTTTTTCTCCACCTCTTGCATGGCCTCTCCAATCGCTACGTAGGCTGCATTGGATTTCGGCGCACATGCTACATAGGTAGCTGCCTGAGCCAATATAATCTGAGCTTCCGGCATACCGATACGCTCCACCGCCATGGACGCATTGGTTGCCACCACTAAAGCCTGCGGGTCTGCATTTCCCACATCTTCTGACGCACAAATCATGATTCGTCTTGCAATAAAAGTTACGCTCTCTCCTGCATAAAGCATTCGGGCCAGATAATATACCGCCGCATCCGGGTCGGACCCCCGCATGCTCTTGATAAATGCAGAGATGGTGTCATAATGATTGTCACCGTTTTTATCATAGCGCACAGCTCTCTTCTGAATGCACTCCTGAGCTACATCCAATGTGATGTGAATCTTCCCATCCGCGCTGCGCTCCGTGGTCATTACGCCAAGCTCAATGGCATTCAAAGCATGCCTTGCATCGCCCCCGGAGATATCCGCAAGAAACTCCAATGCATCCTCATCAATTTCTGCCTGATAGCTGCCCATACCACGCTCTTCATCGTAAACAGCCTTCTTTAAAAGCTCCTTCACCCCTTCCCTGGGAATGGGCTTTAACTCAAAAATAATAGAACGGGAAATCAATGCGCTATTTACCTCAAAATAAGGATTTTCCGTGGTGGCACCAATCAAAACAATGGTGCCATCCTCCACAAATGGAAGCAGATAATCCTGCTGACTTTTGTTAAAACGGTGAATCTCATCGATAAACAAAATCGTCCGTTTCCCATACATCCCCTGCAAATCCTTGGCCTTATTTACCACTTCCTCCATGTCCTTTTTGCCGGCCACAGTAGCATTAATCTGAGTAAACTCCGCACTGGTGGTATTGGCTATAACCTTGGCCAGCGTCGTCTTACCGGTGCCGGGCGGTCCATAAAAAATAACCGAGCTGATTTTATCCGCTTTAATGGCACGATAAAGCAGCTTGTCCTTACCAATAATATGCTCCTGCCCCACCACCTCATCCAAGGTTCTTGGACGCATTCTGGCCGCCAAAGGGGACTCCTTTTCCATATTGGTACTTCGCATGTATTCAAATAAATCCATTCCTATTCTCCACTGTAAGATATATCTTTTCCTGCCAGTTTCCATTATAGCAAACCCACATTCCGGTTGCAATTCTTAAAATACTCAATCAAACAATATCTCCTCCACAGTCACAAAAGTATACCCCTTAGCCTGTAACTCATCCACCACCTCAAGAGCCGCCCTCACACTACTCTCATAATAATCATGCATCAAAATAATATCATCCTCTCCCGAGTTGGCAACCACTCTGTCTGCAATGCATCCTGCATCCGTTGAGCACCAGTCCAATGGGTCTATTGTCCAGAGCACCGGAATCATGTTAAGCTCTGCTTCAAAGCTCTTATCCCAGCATCCATAAGGCGGCCTGACATAAATTACCTCCTCGTCAATAAGCTCTTCAATGACCTCACTTGTAGCAACTAATTCCTCCTTAAACTCTTCCTTGTTGCCCTGTGTGAGCTGTATATGACTGTAGGTATGATTACCAACCAAGTGCCCTTCCTCATTCATCCGCTTTATGACATCCGGATGCAATGATGCATGCTCTCCCGTGACAAAAAATGTTGCTACCACGCCCCGCTCCTTCAACCCATCCAGGAGCTGTTCCGTGTAATATGGATGTGGACCATCATCAAAGGTCAAAGCAATCTTTTTTACCTCTCCCGGCGCATCTGCCGCCACACATTCCAAATCATAAGCTGTCGAATCCCCCAATGCTGTTCTATTTTTACAATAAAACAGCGACAATCCCATCAGTATATCCAATACCAAAAGAATTATCGCTGCTCTCTTCATAACAACACCGCCGCACTACTCATTATCAGAAATATATGCATCCTAAACACAATCAATACCAATTAAACACTTGCCCTCAATTCCCCATCTTCCACATCCAAAAGAATCGTGTCTCCGCCCTGTACCTTATCAGCCAAAATCAGCTTAGCTGCCAGAGTCTCCACATGTTTTTGTACATAGCGTTTTAGGGGACGTGCGCCGTACACCGGGTCGTAAGCCTGCTCCACGATGAAATTTTCCGCCTCCGCTGTCAGCTTGAGAGTTAAATCCTTATCTGCCAGTCTCGCATTCAAATCCGCCACTATAAGCTTGATAATGCCGCCAATATTCTCCTTGGTCAAAGGCTTGAACAAAATCACCTCGTCCAGACGATTCAAAAACTCCGGTCTAAAATGCGCACGAAGTTCTGTCATTACTGCCTCTTGCGCCTCTATCTTAATATTGCCATCCTCATCAATACCTTCTAACAGATAATGAGCACCAATATTGGAGGTCATTATCAGAATGGTGTTCTTGAAATCCACGGTACGGCCTTGAGAATCGGTAATACGGCCATCATCCAGCACCTGCAACAGCACATTAAACACATCAGGATGAGCCTTCTCAATCTCATCAAAAAGCACCACACTGTATGGCTTTCTGCGCACCGCCTCAGTGAGCTGACCGCCCTCCTCATATCCCACATATCCGGGAGGCGCTCCAATCAGTCTGGACACGGAATACTTCTCCATGTACTCACTCATATCAATACGCACCATATTATTTTCATCATCAAACAAAGACGCCGCCAAGGACTTTGCAAGCTCCGTCTTACCCACACCGGTGGGACCCAGAAACAGAAAGGAACCAATAGGCTTCTCCGGATCTTTGATGCCTGCCTTGGAACGAATAATCGCCTCCGTCACCTTAGTCACACCCTCATCCTGTCCCATCACTCTCTTGTGCAGTTCCTCGTCCAGATGCAGTGTCTTGTTACGCTCGCTCTCGGTAAGCTTCGCCACGGGAATACCTGTCCATCTGGAAATAATTCTGGCAATCTCCTCATCAGAAACCTTCTCTCGCACCAGTGTAAGCTCATCGCCGCTGACACGCTCTTCCTCCTGCTCCAATTGTTTCTTCAGCTCAGGAAGCTTTCCATAGGACAGCTCTGCCGCCTTCTCCAGGTTGCCTTCCCGCTGAGCAATCTGAATCTCATTGCCCACACGGTCAATCTCCTCACGAAGCTTGCTAAGCTTATCTACAGAAGCTTTCTCATTGTCCCACTGCGCCTTACGGGCAGTAAACTCCTCCTTACACTCCGCAAGTTCCTTCTGCAGTTGTGCCAAACGCTCAAGACTTAATTTGTCATCCTCTTTTTTTAGGGCAGCCTCCTCAATCTCCATCTGCATGCACTTTCTCTGAAGTTCATCCAGCTCCGTAGGCATGCTGTCAAGCTCTGTCTTAATCAAGGCACAGGCCTCGTCCACCAAATCAATGGCTTTATCGGGCAAAAATCTGTCAGAAATATATCTGTGAGACAAAACAGCGGCACTCACCAGTGCATTGTCCATAATTTTCACACCATGATACACCTCGTAACGCTCCTTAAGTCCTCGCAAAATTGAAATGGTATCCTCTACCGTAGGCTCGTCTACCAACACAGGCTGAAAACGACGCTCAAGCGCCGGGTCTTTTTCAATATACTGACGATACTCGTCTAAGGTAGTGGCACCGATACAATGAAGTTCGCCTCTTGCCAGCATAGGCTTTAACATATTGCCGGCATCCAGCGCACCATCGGTCTTACCTGCTCCCACGATGGTATGCAGTTCATCGATAAAAAGAATGATTTGACCGTCGCTGGCCTTCACATCCTCAAGCACCGCTTTTAGACGCTCCTCAAACTCGCCTCTGTACTTGGCGCCTGCCACAAGGGAACCCATATCCAGTGCAAAAATCTTCTTATCCTTCAGTCCCAGAGGCACATCTCCTCTCACAATACGTTGAGCCAGCCCCTCCACAACTGCAGTCTTACCCACACCGGGTTCACCGATAAGCACCGGATTATTCTTGGTCTTTCTGGACAAAATACGAATAATATTACGGATTTCATTGTCACGGCCGATGACCGGGTCAAGCTTCTGATTACGAGCCTTCTCCACCAAATCCTGACCGTATTTTTCTAAAGTATCATAGGTAGCTTCCGGATTATCGCTGGTTACACGCTGATTGCCACGCACGGTAGACAACGCCTGAAGGAAACGCTCTCTGGTAATACCGTACTCCTTCCAGATATTCGCAATTTCCTTATTGGGTTCTTTTATCATCGCCAGAAACAAATGCTCCACAGAGACATACTCGTCCCCCAGCTGCCCGGCCTGATTCTCAGCGTTAATCAACACCTTATTCAGATACTGCCCAACATAAATCTGACCGCCCTGCACCTTCACACGCTTGGCAAGAGCCTGCTCACAGCGCTTCACGAAATGTTCCTTATCAATGCCCATCTTCTCGATGAGCTTCAAAATCAAGCTGTCCTCTATGGTCAAAAGGCTGTAAAGCAGATGTTCCTGCTCAATCTCCTGATTGCCATATTCATAAGCCAGCTTCTCGCAGCCTTCAACGGCCTGCATGGACTTTTGTGTAAACTTTTGAATATTCATAATCATAGCCCTCCTCATATTGTTTTATCTGTTCTATGACTACTATAACACATGCGCCAAGAAAATCAATAAATAAATTATAAAATAATTATTAATTTAACTATTTCCACAGCTCTCCCCAAACCTTATCGCACAATTTCACGCAATATTCTCTGGAAAAATTACCATCCTGCTTAACAATTGCATTTTGAGTGCCCAACTCATCCGTATAATTCGCCAAAGGATAAACAGTGACACCATCCTGACCTTCTGTCACATGACAAACCAGCGCATTCACACCATAATCAGCAATATAGACCGTTCCGTCCTCCGCTTTTTCCAGTGTGATATCTGCCATGCCACCCACCATGCGGTTAGCTATGCCATCGCCTCTTCCGGAAGTCCAATTCACAAAATTTCCCAGCGAATAATACACCAACATTTCCTGTCCGGTGACCTCATCCCGCACCCATTCAATGGGCTCTATCACATGCGGATGAGTTCCCAACACCAAATCCGCACCGTTTTCCAAGAAAATCTTCGTCCATTTTTGCTGACTGGCGTCCGTTTCCAAAAGATATTCCGTTCCCCAATGAGGACACACAATGGTAAAATCCGCCATCGCCTCTGCTTTCTGCAAATCTGCAACAACACGCTCTTCCTCCAAAAGATTTACCACATAAGGCATATCATTTGGCAATGGAATTCCATTGGTTCCATAAGTGTAGTTTAATATTGCAATACGAATTCCATCCTGCTCATAAACATAGATTTCATCTTGCGCATCCTGAGTCTCATTCACACCAATCACTGCAATTTCAGGATAATTGGTCTCCCAGAACTCCATACAACGCACAGCACCTTTTTGTCCTTTATCCAGCGTATGATTAGTTGCATGACAAACCACGTCAAATCCGGCATCCACCAGCGCATCCCCCAACTCATAGGGCGCATTAAAGGCCGGATACCCGCTAACACCCAAATCCGCACCACCGATAATAACCTCTTGATTTACCAGTGCCAAATCCGCCGCCTGAATGTCTTCCTTTGTATTGGCAAAAACCGCAGAAAAATCATAGCTTCCATCCTCACGAAGACCACTCTGGGCAAGAGGTGTATGTAATAAAATATCTCCAACCATCACAAGGGATAAAGTGGGTGGGGTATAAATTTCCTCCGGTAGCGTCTCTTGCGGCACCAATTCTTCCTGTTGCTTCTGACCGTCCCCTCCCTCATCAGAGGAAGCTTCCTTTTCTGTCATGTCTACTGTAACAGCTTCGCTTTGCTTTGTTTCAACAACATTTCCGCAACCGCTCACAAGAAGCAAAACAGCTAGCAACACCAACAATAATTGCCTCTTTCTACATCTTTTCACTTTTCTCATATCCTTCCCACCATACTATAAAAAAGACTGCTACACCTGTAAGTGTAACAGTCTTTGGTTTCTTAACTACTAATTAAGCCAGTTTGCTCTTAGCCATCTCTGCAAGAGTCTTGAAGCCCTCTGCATCATTAACAGCCATCTCAGCCAGCATCTTTCTGTTCATCTCAACACCAGCCAGCTTCAAACCATACATAAACTTGCTGTAAGAAAGACCGTTCAATCTTGCTGCAGCGTTGATACGAGCGATCCACAGCTGTCTGAACTGACGCTTTCTCTCCTTACGACCTGCATAAGAGCTGGTAAGTGCTCTCATAACAGACTGCTTTGCAATTCTATACTGCTTGCTTCTTGCGCCTCTGTAGCCCTTTGCAAGCTTCAATACACGATTATGTCTCTTCTTGGCATTCAAGCCACCTTTAATTCTTGCCATGTCTTATTCTCCTCCTTGCCCGACTTATAAATAGGGTAAAATCTTCTTCATGTTCTTAACGTTAGTTGCATCAGTGATTGCGGGCTTTCTCAGATTACGCTTTCTCTTGGTGCTCTTCTTGGTTAAGATATGGCTCTTGTAAGCCTTTGCTCTCTTCAACTTACCGGTACCGGTAACTTTAAAACGCTTAGCAGCTGCTTTGCTTGTCTTCATTTTGGGCATAACTATTTCCTCCTAAATAATATTGAATATACGGCAATCGCCGAAGTCCTCACCGTTTTATTTGATGCACACGGTCCATCTGTCCCGGCGCCTGCATCACTTCTTTAGACCATCCTACTTCTTCTGAGCTAAGAACATGGTCATGCTTCTGCCTTCCACCTTGGGAGCCTTTTCCACAACAGCGACATCGGCCAAAGCCTCAGCAAAATCATCCAAAATATGCTTGCTGTTATTCATGTGAGCCATCTCACGACCTCTGAAACGCAGGGTAACCTTCACTCTGTCACCCTTGGTCAAAAACTTTCTTGCAGCATTCGTCTTGGTATTCAAGTCATTGGTATCAATGTTGGGAGAAAGACGAAGTTCCTTAACCTCAACAACCTTCTGCTTTTTCTTTGCTTCCTTCTCTCTGCGAAGCTGCTCATACTTGAACTTACCGTAATCTACAATTCTACAAACAGGGGGCTGTGCAGTAGGCGCAATTTTTACCAAATCCAGTTCTGCCTCCTCTGCAAGCTTTAAGGCTTCCTTGGAAGACATAATTCCCAACTGCTCACCGTTCTCACCGATTACTCGCACTTCCTTGTCACGAATTTGTTCGTTAATCATTAAATCGCTAATGGCTGTATACCTCCATACATAAGAAATAAAAAAGTGGATAGCATAACTATCCACTCAAATCACTCACATACTCTTCCCTCATAACCATGCAGGTCTGCTATATGAAAAAATCTGAACACTTACAAGCCCCATTGCCGTAAGGTGAGAGTGGATACTCTGCTTGTTAAAAGTATTTGCAACGTTTCGTTGCTCACACACCTATACAGAATAACATCTATAAATCTATTTGTCAACAACTTTTTAAAGATTTTCTTCAAGCTATTCTTACAAACTTTACATTTTACATTATATCAAGGATACTTCTACGCTTTTTGCTTGTCAAGTACTAAAATTTATGGTATGGTTTAGGCAACTTTTTTAAATTACATAATTATAAAATACATGAGAGGAAAAAATTATGAAAAAGAAACTGGCAGTAATTTTATTGGCATGCGCCCTTGTTATGTCATGCACAGGATGTGGTGTATTGACTGCTTTTACCGAAGCCTTCTTTTCCGAGCTGGCTCGTTCAGGTCAGGACGACGAAGACGACGAAGAGTCTAAGGAGTCTAAGGAATCTAAAGAGTCTGAGGAGTCTAAAGAGTCCGAAGAGTCCAAGGAAACCGAGGAGTCCAAGGAAACCAAGGAGTCCAAAGAATCTGAGGAGTCTAAAGAAACCAAGGAGTCCAAAGAATCTGAAGAGTCTAAAGAAACCAAGGAGTCCAAGGAAACCAAAGAGTCCGAGGAATCCAGCACCTCTTCCGGTACTATAGGTTCTACATCTGATGAACTTCATCCGCTTGCCGGAACCCTTGATGGCAACACCTATACCAACAGCGAGTTGGGCATTCAATGTGAATTAGAAAGCCCCTGGTGGTATTACAGCACTGAGGATTTGGAAGAAATGTCCGGCACCACCTTCGATACCGCGTCCTTTGACAGTTCACTTGATTCCGGCAACTGCATTTCCATTATGTATGCCAAAAACGGTACCGGCCCCAATGTTTCTTTGGAAGTAGACAACACCGGTTACCTTATCAGCCTCTACGGCCTTGACGAATTTTATGCAGAATTAGAGACACAAATGGAAACTGAAGTCGTTGCCACCTACACTGCTTTAGGTTTTAAGGACATTGAGTTTGAAACCGTTGATGTTACTTTCCTTGGCGAAACAGTCCCCTGCTTCCAGATGAAAGCATCCTATCTCGGCGAGACCATGTGCCTGCGCCAGATTTTCCAGCCCTGTGGAGAATATTGTCTCTCTCTTACAGTAACACATCACACAGAGGAAGGCGCACAGGAAGTTCTTGATTGCTTCTCTACATACTAAAAAATATTTTACTTAGGAGAAAAAGATGGCGACCTACTTTAATGTTGTCCTAAATAAACCTGATGAAATGATACGCTTTATCATGCAGGACTATCTTCAAAAAAACAACTTTGAATTTATACAAAAAGACCATGAATCCTTTTGGCGCGGTGGTGAGCCTTTCTTTTCAGGTTATAAATACTTAAACTGGTCCTATTATAATGGCGAACTTACCATAGATGCCTGGGTAACTGACATTGCTTCTTCTAAACGGGATTTAACAGCAAACACGACCGGCGTATTTTTCAAGAAAGATTTAGAAAAATTAATTGAATATCTGAAGACGGCGTCTGTGCCTCCGATTTCCCCCGTGGGATCTCCCCAAAACATCAATTCGGTCGCACCGTCGCAACAATTAATAACACCTCAACCTCAGCAGACTTTACCACCTCCTGCTGACCCGCGGCAAGCTGCCGCAAACACTTCATTGGCCTTGGGAATTACTGCTCTTGTACTTTCGTTTTTTGTTTCAATAGTCGCCTTCTTTTTAGGCATTGCAGCAATGGTACAGGCCAATAAATGCAAAGACTCTCCCTATAGCCAACAGGCCAAACCGGGAAGTATCTGCGCTATTATTGCTGTTGTCATATGTATTGTTAAACCCGCTATAGCAACTGTTTTATATATCTTTCTTTATATGATTTTCGCATAATAAAAAGGACTGTCGCCCGGCTGTTTCAGCCCAAGCGACAGTCTTCTTTTTTATCTTTCTGCAAAAGTTGCACAACTTGTCTCTCTGCAGCTATCTGCACCACAGCCTGTGATATCCACATGATCTGCAACACATTTGTAATTGCTGTTATAAACACATTTTACAGCCTCACAATCGATGCTGATGGTCTTGCTGGGATGTGCAGTAGAGCTGGTCATCGCACCGTCTCTGCGCTCCATAAAGCTTTCGCAACAAGTTGCATCGCTGTTGTCTGCATGCTTGCCTCCTACCATAATGTCACCCTTGCTGCAAAGATGCTCCTTATTGTAGGTACAATTCTCTACACCACATTTTAACTCTGCCATGAAAAACCTCCTTCTGCACAGCCTTTAAATTTAGTTAAGACTGCACAGAATTTAGTTTGCCCTTTTCATGGCTCTTTATTGCAAAATAATTTCAAATATTTTAAAAATTATTTTGCCTCTTCCACAACCTCAATTTTGCGGATTTCCTTGGTACGGATTTCCTCACAAATCTGGTTGATGAACTCCTTAAGAGGCTTGGTTCCCTCGTCTCCTGCAAAACGGCTTCTTACGGACACAACGCCCTCCTCAGCTTCCTTCTGCCCCACAACAAGCATATAAGGAACCTTAGCAAGTCGCGCCTCACGAATCTTGAAGCCAATCTTCTCGGAACGCACATCGGTAGTTACCAGAATGCCGTTCTTCTTAAGCTCCTTCTCCACTTCTGCCGCATAATCTGCAAACTTTTCGGAAATAGGCAGGATACGAACCTGCTCAGGACACAGCCATGTAGGGAACTTGCCTTCATACTTCTCAATGAGCCATGCCAGAGTTCTCTCGTAACAACCCATGGAAGTTCTGTGGATGATATAAGGACGAACCTTGTCACCGTTCTGCTCAATATAGTACATATCGAACTGCTCTGCCAACAAAGCATCCCACTGAATGGTAATCATGGTATCTTCCTTACCGTATACGTTCTTGGCCTGGATATCAACCTTAGGTCCGTAGAAAGCAGCCTCACCAACTCCCTCATAGAAAGGAATTCCCAATTCATTCAGCACATTGCGGATGTGACCCTCAGTCTCCTCCCACACTTCTGCGGAACCAATATATTTTTCAGGATTCTCAGGATCCCACTTGGACAAACGATAAGTTACATCATCGCCCACACCCAATGTCTCCAGACAATGCTTTGCAAGTGCCAGACAATTCTTAAACTCCTCCACCATCTGGTCCGGTCTCACAATTAAGTGACCCTCAGAAATGGTAAACTGGCGCACACGAGTCAGACCGTGCATCTCACCGGAGTCCTCATTTCTAAACAGAGTGGACGTCTCACCATAACGGATAGGCAGATCACGATAAGAATGCTGCTCTGCCTTATACACATAATACTGGAAAGGACAGGTCATGGGACGCAGGGCAAATACTTCCTTGTCATTCTCCTCATCACCCATTACAAACATACCCTCTTTATAATGATCCCAGTGACCGGAAATCTTGTACAAATCCCTTTTTGCCATCAGAGGAGTTTTGGTGCGCACGTAGCCCCACTCTTCCTCCAAATCTTCAATCCAACGCTGCATGGTCTGAATCATCTTGGTGCCCTTGGGCATCAAAAGAGGCAAGCCTTGACCGATTACATCAACTGTGGTAAACAGACCCATCTCACGACCAAGCTTATTGTGGTCACGAGTCTTAATATTCTCAAGATAAGCCAGATACTCCTCTAACTCTTCCTTTTTGTTAAACGCAGTACCATAAATACGCTGAAGCATTGCATTCTCAGATTTACCTCTCCAGTATGCACCGGAAGAAGAAGTCAGCTTATATGCCTTGATTCCCTTAACACTCATCAGATGAGGACCTGCACAGAGGTCTACAAAGTCCCCCTGACTGTAGAAGGAAATCTCTGCATCCTCAGGAAGGTCACGAATCAGCTCTACCTTGTAAGGCTCGCCCTTCTCCTCCATAAACTTGATTGCTTCCTCTCTGGGAAGAACAAATCTCTCAAGCTTTGCACCGGCCTTGATGATTTTCTTTATCTCAGCCTCAATTGCATCCAGATCTTCTCTTGAAAAAGGCGCATGGTCAAAGTCATAGTAAAAACCATTTTCAATGCTGGGACCGATGGTTACTTTCGCATCGGGAAACAGCTTCTGAACTGCCTCAGCCATAACATGTGCAGTGGTATGACGAGTGGTAGCCAGACCTTCCTTATCATTAGCGGTGCAGATAGAAAGCTCACAATCGCTGTCCAAAACGGTTCTAAGGTCCTTTACCTCACCATTTACCAGACCGCAACAAGCTACTCTTGCCAGACCTTCGCTGATATCCAGGGCAATGTCATAAATACTTTTTGCTTCGCTGTACTCCTTCACGGAGCCGTCTTTTAACGTGATTTTCATTTTTCTTCCTCCTTTTTCAATGAAAAAAGTCCCTTGCAATCTCTTCGACTGCAAGGGACGTGATTATACGCGGTTCCACCCTCGTTGCAGATACATATCCAAGTATGCACTCTGCCTCTCATTTTACTCGTAACGGGAGCTACCGGGCTGGTTTACAGCCACTCAGAGGTGGTTTTCAAATGTGTCCGAATCAAACCGCTCACAGCTCCTGCTCTTCTTTCGATTCGCAAGGCGGTTCTCTCTGGGATTCCTCATACATCCTACTGTCCTCGTCAACGCTTTGTTATATGATTCCTAATAATATACCATTCCAATAAAAAAGTAAAGTCCTATTTTTCCATCTCGCGGGTAATATAGTTCTCCACCTCACCGCGAGGCATCTGAAGCGAAACCGCAAGCTCACCATACAGATTCTCCTCTGCCATACGGAAATATTTGGCATCTACGGCTGTAACTTTACGGCCTGCCTCCAAACGCTGTTGTTTACGCAAATAGATTGTCTTGATAATGCGAATCCACGCTGCACAATCATTGGTCTTCATGCAGCCGCGATATTCCTGCTCCAAAAGCTTATCGTTGGTGCTGGTAATCAGCGGAATCTCAGGTATGCCCTGAATCAGCTTGTCAGCCTCCTTGCGACTAAGTACTCTTCGCAAAGAACTGTCTGCAGTATCAACGGGAACATAAACGGTACTTGCCGCCACATACACCGGCTTTAAAATATAGTATTCTCTCTCCTTATCAACTCCGGAGATGTCCAGGGTGGTAATATCTTCCACCATACAGACGCCTTTGTTACCACTTACTACATACTCGCCTTTTTTAAACACAAAAATCTTCCTTTCTCTGCAAATGAACAACCTGACACCGGGCGTTTCTAGCCGCCAAACACCCACAGTAATGTTATATCCTCATTTTAACAAATTAAACCTTAAAATGTCAGTTAATTTTGCTTCTCAATTTGATTTTTGTGAATATTGCTCATGCGATGCCGTAACAGTTTTGTGCAAAACGCCGTGAAGCTTTATTTCCCAGCAAAATAAGCATCTATTCCATCCGCCGTTCCACAGGCTATTTTCGTTTGATATTCCTCCGTTGCCATCAGGGAATCCTCAGCTTCATTGGTCATAAATCCCATCTCAACGATGGTCACCGGAACCTGACACCAATTGATACCGGACATGGTATCCGTCTCCACCACCCGACGTTTCTTGGCTCCGGTGGCATTCACAATGCCATGAAGCACCTGCTCAGACAGAGCTTTGCTGTCTTCATAATAGGCAGCATTATAAGGATTGGACGCTGTCTGACATAACGTCTCCACACCACTTACATTGCCATCATTTGATCCATTGGCATGAATACGGATAAAGGCATCTGCCCCCGCCTCATTGGCTACCTGCGCACGCTCTGCGTTACTGATATTCACATCATGAGTAGTGCGCACCATCAATACAGTATAACCTCTGTCTTCCAGTTCCTGTGCCAGTTTTTCAGATACCATCAATGTCAATTCATACTCATAAAGTCCACTGACGCAACCTTTTGTACCACTTGCAACCTTTGCTTTCATCTCCGTTGCACCGGGCCCTATGGGCTCCTTATCACTGTTGCCTTTCGCTTGGTGACCCGCATCGATTACAATCAGTCGACCGTTTTCGGGCACATCAACCACAACCTCTGTCGAAGACTCAGTAGAAGGCTCTGACTGCGGCTCTGCAGAAGTTTCCGAAGAAGCTTCTGTTGTAGTCTCCTGCACGCTTTCCTCTTGCACATTCTCCGGCATGCTCTCCACCTGTATACTTTCCACCTGTATTGTCTCTATGTTTGCAGGCGTTCCACACCCTGCCACCGTCAAAGTCATAACAATTGCAAGCAGCATGCCTGCCAGCCTGCGTTTGGATATTCCTTTTTTACTCATTTATATGCCTCCGCTTATTTCATAAACTCCTGCTTTAAAGCAAGAATTCGTTTCTCAATCTCTTTGATAACAGCCATAAATTCTTCATCGCTTTTACCTGTGGGATCCGGCAAGCCCCAGTTATCGTCAAATTCTCTACCGATGTAGGGACATCCCACGTCACATCCCATGGAAATAGCCATATCAGGAACAGGTATGTCCGAAATCAATTTGGAATACTGCGTCTGCTCCATATCGATACCATACCGTTCCTTCATAATTCGCACTGCATCCTGATTAATGCGAGGCTTCACCTCTGTTCCCGCCGAATAACTTTCAAACACATCTCCTGCCAAATGCTTTCCCAAGGCCTCAGCCATCTGACTTCTACAGGAATTATGTACACAAATAAATGCAACCTTCATATTATTTACCTCCGGCATTGTATATTCCATAATCAAAACTCCATTTCCAATCCCACATGCAACTGTTGCACGCAGTCTCCTAACTCCTCTTTCAAAATTGCAAAAGCTTTGTCACCGGTACAGTGTCCTGTATAAATATATCTAATACCTGTCTCCTTTATCTTGGCTGCCAGTTCACGTACTTCCTCATCCGTTTTATTGTACAGATGGAAGCCACCTATCAGCGCCAACACCTTCTTATCCGGGAATGTAGCTGCCACCTCGTTAATCACGTTGGCCGCACCGCCATGACAACAACTGTTAAAAATAACCAGCCCATCCGGTGTATCAAATACCAAACTCTGCTCATGGGCAAAATTATCCCATTTCCATCCACCCTTCACCTTTAGATACATCTTCTCTCTGCGACCGATAACCTCAAGATTCTCGCCTTTATGAGGAACCAGCGTTATACCCGCGGCAATCGTGCAGTCACCTGATGCATACACAATCCGATTCTTGTATTTTTTCAAAATCCCCTTGGGAAGACCGATGTATTTTTTAAAATAGGTCTTCTGGGAATAACAGTTTTCTCTGCAGGCACTCCTTATGTAAAACTGGGCCTTTTCATTTATCTGAAAAAAATGCTCCATGCCATTTCCATGGTCATAATGAGCATGGGATAAAACGCCATAATCCACCTTTGTTAAATCAACATTAAGAAACTTCGCATTCTCTGCAAAAAGCTTAGAGGAGCCTGCATCCAGAAGCACATTCTTCCCCTCATATTCAATATAAATACACAAGCCCCATTCGCCTGCTAATCCGTTGTTTTTTATATTATCTACAACCACTGTTGCTTTCATAAAAATACCTCTCTAATTTTACATTTCCTTTGATTGTATCAAATATTGCAACTATATACAATCCATTTCCCATGCAAAAATCTCTCTTCCTCCCTTGACCTCAACACAATAAAAATGCTATTCTTCAATAAATGTTTATGTCAAAACCAACGAGGAGACTATTATGCCAAACATCATAGAAATTACTGATTTTGACGCCCCTGAACTTGATATTTACGCCCGCCTTTCTGAAGGACAGCTTCTCAATCGCCACGAACCGGAAAAAGGGCTGTTCATCGCCGAAAGTCCCAAAGTTGTAGAGCGTGCGTTGGATGCCGGGTATGAGCCTGTCTCCATGCTTTTAGAGCCCAAACATATAGAAGGACAGGCGAAAGAGATTATTGCCCGTGTAGGCAAAATTCCAATTTTTACCGCCGAACTTAATGTATTAACACAGCTTACAGGCTTCCAACTGACTCGTGGAGTTCTTTGTGCCATGCGCCGCCCTGCCCTTCCCTCTGTGCCGGAAGTATGCCAAGGCGCCCGCCGCATCGCAATCTTGGAAAATGTCATGAACCCTACCAACGTTGGTGCTATTTTCCGCTCTGCCGCAGCACTGAATATGGATGCCGTGCTTCTTACGCCCTCCTGCAGCAACCCCTTATACCGCAGGGCCATCAGAGTCAGCATGGGTACTGTTTTTCAAGTACCCTGGACTTTTCTTGGATGCGAAGATTCTGAATCTTCCGAAGTTGATGTGAAATTATTAAAAGAGCTGGGCTTTAAGACTGCTGCCATGGCACTTAGCAATATAGCCGTAAGTATTGACAACCCGCAGCTTATGGCAGAAGAGAAATTGGCCATTGTACTTGGCACAGAGGGCGATGGGCTTGCCGCCCACACCATTGCAGACTGCGATTACACCGTATGCATTCCCATGTCTCACGGCGTGGATTCTTTGAATGTAGCTGCAGCCAGTGCTGTTGCCTTCTGGCAATTAGGGAATCACTAATGATACATTTTCTTCTTTTTGCATATTTATTTTATTTTCTTCAAACACTATAAAAGCTACTACTAATTTATTTTTCATATGGAGAAAATAAAATGAATACAGATAAAAAAGAATTAGGCGCACAGCTTGCCTATGCTGCACTTGACGACGTTCCTACTCCCAAAGCCGACGCCAAAGAAATTGTAGGTCTGGTAAAAAACAGTGGGCGCATTACCGGTTATCAGCTCTCCGACGGCTCTACTGTTTCAAAGGAGCAAGGCGTGTCCATGGCCAAAGCCGGCGATATTCAGGGTGTAGGTGTGGCTCACAGAAAGGATTCTGAATATCTGAAATCCCTTCCTGACGGAACGGAAAATAATAATCTGGGAAATCTTCCGTCAGTAAGTGGCTGATATATCCTAAAACATTTAAGCTCCATTCAACACAGAATGGAGCTCATTTTTTACACCAGATTATCGTCTATAAATTCAAAATAATTCTTTCGATTCACCTGCTTCCCATTTTCTGCATACCACGCAAATGCCTCTCTAAGTCCCGCTTCCAACCCTTTGGTCTCAGACAGCATTTTCTCCTGTTTCGTCACATCAAGATAATACTCATAATCATAAAAAGGAAAATACTTCCTCTGCTCCACATCTGCTGTAACATTTACAAATTCTGCTTCTTTGCCGACCACCTGATAGCACAGTCTAACCCAATCCCTGACGCTCACACTTTCCCGATTACCCACATTAAAAATATGTTGTCCGGGTTTCTGTTCCAAAATCACATCTATAAAGCGGCACAAATCCTCCACATGCAAAAACTGCAATTTCATATGACCGTCTTTCGGCAGATAAAACTTGCGATTCTGCATAGCACAATCAAATACAAAGGATTCTCTGTAAACATTGTTCATAGGACCATACAAGTAGGGCGGCCGCAAAATATAAGCCTTAGAATCCCTTTGCAACAAAGCCTGCTCTGCTTCTATCTTATCTGTGCCGTATTTTTCCCAAAACCGGTTCTCACCCAAAGGCCCTTCCTCTGCAAAAGGTTGCGCTACATACTCAGGATACACTGCACTGGAGCTTATCAGAACATACCCATCATAACTGCCGACTGCATCCAGCAAATCCTCTACATCCTTGGCATCATAGGCTGTAACATCCAGAATGGCATCAAAATGATAGGAACGCAGTTTCTCTCCCAACTCATGCCTGTCCGCCTGCAAAAGCGTCACCCCTTCCACCTGGGGCTTACTGCCACGGTTCAACACATAAACCTCTGCGCCTTTACGGACGTAATATTCCGCCACATATCTACTTACAAAAACCGTACCGCCTGTTACCAGAATTTTCTTTGCCATGGACTGCCTCCTTAATTTGAGTGTTTCTTGTGGTTATCATATACTCTCTGCCCAACTACAATTAGTATCGTCCCCACCGCATAGCATATAATATCCTTTATATCAAAAACCGACCCTATCAGCACACTGAAAAATCGATTTTCTTCCAGTCCCAACAATTCCACAATCCGAAAATACTGAGCGCCCTCCACGAATGCAGCAAACCCAAACAGATATGCAGGAAGTGCCTTAATTCGCTCCGGCACAAAAATTCGCACAAAGGTGTACATCACCATCATAACCAACACATCTCCCACATAGGGGCGGATGAATCGGTCATGAACAAACAAAGCTATAAGGACTTCAATTGCCAGCAATAAAATTGTTAAGAGTAGATAGGTTGTACGTTTTTTCATTCTTAGTTTCTTTCCTGATTTATATTTGTTTTACCCTTGCTTTATCAAATAAAACCGGAGTAATGGCACCATAGGTAAGATTCTTGGGCAATGCATCAAACAGCTTCATTTCGGCCATCTCACTCTCTGTGGGAATTTCTGTAAACTCCTGAATCTGCGCCACAAATACAACACCGGATGCGCCGACATTCGTTTCAGAATTTCCGGCCCAATAATCACATAAGGGCTCTATCTCAAACTGTATCGCCCCCGACTCCTCATACAGTTCTCTTCTTGCCGCCTCCATCGGAGTCTCGCCAGTCTCAATATGTCCGCCTTGGGTTTCCCATGTAGTACGTTCTTTATGCCTGCTTAGCACAATTTTTCCTTGACAAAAAGACAACACAACCACGTATTTGTAATGCTCTAACTCGCCTAATTTATATGTCTTGCAAATCATACTTTACAATATCCTTCCTCTAACTGCAAAATGCTAAATTTCCCCACATTCAAGCGCATTCTTTACCTGCTCCAAATCAGAATACTTCCCCTTAATTATCTGCAAAATCTCTTCATCCGGCTGCCATAAATCAGGAACCATGATTGGTTTGCAGCCTGCTCTATGAGCCGATAGCAGTCCGTTTTTCGAATCCTCAAGAGCAATACACTCCTCCGGTTTGGCATTAAGAAGCTCACAAGCTCTTAAATAAATCTCAGGCGCCGGCTTTGATTCCTTCACCATATCGCCGCATACAATACCCACAAAATAGTCCATTACCCCTGCATCCTTCAAATGGTGCTCCACTTCCCATCTGGGCGAGGACGTAGCCACCGCCATTTTGTAACCGTGCTCTTTCAAGTAATCCAGCAACACATACAATCCGCTTTTCACAGGAACCTTATTTTCTTTATAGAATTTTACAAGGAATTCTTTGGTATATTTTCTAAGTTCCTCCTGATTATAGCTGTCACCAAACTCTTCCTTCCATACCTCATAGGCCATAACAATGCTCATACCCAATGTTTTATGGACCATATATCCGGCCTTACCGATGCCTATCTTTTCGCCCGCATAGTCCCAAGCCTGTATAAACACTCTCTCCGTATCAAACATCAGTCCATCCATGTCAAAAATAACATTCTTCATAAATTCATCCCGCACTTTCTTGTATAGCTACAATCTGAATCTAACGATTAAATGGCTTATTAAAAGAACCTATTTCTATCAAATTCCCCTCAGGGTCTGCAATATAACAAGTTCTTTGTCCCCAAGGTTCCG